>JBQGEK010000179.1:0-2823 GCA_052039575.1 Patulibacter sp.
TGATCCAGTCTCCCTGGCGCCAGACGCCAGGGAAGTGCGCGAAGTACGCCTCGCGGTAGCGGGACCCGTCGTGGTCCCCCCAGAAGCCGACCGGCATCGACGGCAGGGGCTGGGTCAGCACCAGCTCACCGACCTCGTCGATGACGGCGCGACCGTGCTCGTCCCACGCCTCGACCGACGCCCCGAGGGCCCGGGCCGGCAGCTCGCCAAGGTGAACCGGGACGGTCGGCGCTCCGCAGACGAACGCGGTCACCACGTCGGTCCCGCCGGACATCGACGCCAGCCAGACGTCCTCGCCGACGTGCTCGGCGACCCATCGGAACCCGGCCGGCGAGAGCGGCGACCCGGTAGACCCGATCGCGCGCAGCGCCGACAGGTCGCGCCCGTCGCGGGGCTCGACCCCAGCGTGCAGGCACCCGTGGAGGTACGCCGCGCCGGTGCCGAAGAGGGTCGCGCGGCTCCTCGCGACCAGGTCCCAGAGCACACCCATGTCCGGGTGGCCCGGGCTGCCGTCGTAGAGGACGATCCGCACCCCCGGGACCGTCAGAGCCCCGACGAGGTAGTTCCACATCATCCAGCCGGTGGTCGTGAACCACAGCGCGCGATCGCCCGGGGTGACCGCGTGCTGCAGCCGCCACGACTTGATTGCCTCGAGCAGCGGCCCGCCGTGCCCGTGGACGATCGCCTTGGGCGTCCCGGTGGTGCCGCTGGAGTAGAGGATCCACAGCGGATGGTCGAAGGGCACCCGCTCGAAGGCGAGCGGCTCGTCGGTTGCGGGGAACGCGTCGGCCCACGTGTCGCGGACGGGATCGAGGTAGCCGAGCGTGACACGGTGGCGCAGCGTCGGCAGGGACTCCGCGATCTCGTCGATCAGCGCGGTGCGATCGAAGTCGCGTCCACCGTAGCGGTAGCCGTCGACCGCCAGCAGCACCGTCGGCTCGATCTGGGCGAAGCGGTCGACCACCGTTCGGGCGCCGAAGTCCGGGGAGCAGCACGACCAGACCGCCCCGAGCGAGGCGACGGCCAGGAAGGCCGCGACGGTCTCGGGGACGTTCGGCAGGCAGGCCGCGACGCGATCCCCGCGCTGCACCCCCATGGCCCGCAATCCGGCCCGGATCCGCCGGACCTGCTCCCGCAGCTCACCGCGGGTCACCAGCAGGTCGTCGCGCAGCTCGGAGGCCGCGTGGATCGCGACCGCGTCGTCCTCCCCGTGCTCCAGGACGTGCTCCGGGTACGACAGGCGCACGTCGGGGAACCAGCGCGCGCCGAGCATCTCGCGTGACACGAGCACGCGTGCGGGGTCTCCGTCGGCACGGATCGCGTAGCGGTCCCAGATCGTCCGCCAGAACCGCTCGACGTCGTCGACCGACCAGCGCCACAGCGCGTCGTAGTCGTCGACCCCCACGGCGCGGGCGAGCTCAGCCGTCTCGGAGTGGTTGCGCAGCTCCGGCGGTGGGTTCCAGAGGCGCTCCGGGACGGGCGCGGTCACGCCGTCATCCCCGCTCGTGGTTGCCGCCCCGCCCCCGGCATCGGTGCCTACGCTGTGGCCGGCGACGCGCCGGAAGCGTCGACGCCCGGTGCGTCGGGCACAGCGGCGACGCGGCCGGTGTCGAAGTCGAAGTCGTGCCCCGCCTCGGAGCACCAGAACTCGGGGTGGCGCTCGAGCCAGGCGAACGCGTCGCGCTGGCCCGCTTCGATCAGCAGCTCGAAGTACATCTGGTCGAACATCAGGAACGACAGCAGCTCGCCGCGCGCCGGCGTACGGCCGCCACCGAGGAACCGTGAGAACAGCGGCAGGTCGGGGTTGAACAGCCCCCGGAACCCGGCGTACTTCTTGTTGAAGACCTCGTCGGCCAGCGACCCGAGCTCTCCACGGCGGGGCGGCGAGACCAGCGCGTACTCGACCTTGCGGTACGGCGGCTTGCCGCGCGCCTTGCGGATCGTGGCCGACGCCCGGGCCCCACGACTGCGCGGCTGGGCGAGCATCTCGTTGAGCGTGACCATCTGGTGCAAGTCGTCGTTGACCTGGTCGACCAGCAGGCCATCGACGATGTTGCCGACCACGTCCGCCAGCCGCGGCTTGAGCGGCACGCCGCCGGTCCGCGGTGGGATCCGCTGACCGAGCGGGTCGAAGCCGACGACGATCACCCGATCGGCACCGAGCGCCAGGGCCGGGGCGATCGGGGTGTTCAGGCGGGTCGCACCGTCGACGAAGTACTCCGCCGGCTCGTTCTCGATGTCGACCTTGACCGGCGCGAACAGGAGCGGGATCGCTGCCGATGCGCGGACGTGCTGCGCCTGCAGCCGATCGACCGGCAGGTACCGCAGGTCGGCACCGGGGCGCGACTCGGGGATCTCGGCTCGACCTTGGACGAACGCGACCGGCCCGCTGCGAGCGAGCGACGTCGCGACGACGCAGACGGCGTCGTAGGCGCCGCTGCGACCGTTCTCCGCCAGGTCGTCCCAGTTGACCATCCGGTCGAGGGTCTTGCGCAACGGGCGCGGGTCGAGCAGGCCGGACAGCCGGACGCCCGGGATCTCGAGCATGTCGCCGATCATCCGCGCGGCCGTCATCGGCAGGCCCGGACCGACGACGTTCTTGATGATGTCGCGGCGCCCGATGCTCTGCCAGTGCTGCAGTCCGAGGGCGACCTGCTCCGCCGCGGACTTGTGCGCGACCGATCCGAGGAACGCCGCGTTGATCGCCCCGACCGAGGTACCGGAGACGATCGAGATCTTCTCCCCGCGGCGCTCGAGCTCGGGCAGCAGGACCGAGAGCGCACCGACTTCGTACGCACCGCGCGCCCCGCCTCCGGGCAGGAC
>JBQGEK010000180.1:0-4871 GCA_052039575.1 Patulibacter sp.
GACCTACCCGCGTCCGCTGACGCCGGGCGGTCCGCCGATCCTCGAGGGCACGGTCTCGCCGGAGAACTTCGTCGACCGCGGGACGCGCGGCCAGTCGATCATCACGTCGCCGAACTTCACGCCGCTCGGGCTGATGAAGAAGAACTTCGACCTCTACCGCGACGCGATGACCGCCAACGGCCACGATCTCGACGCGCACGACCTGCCCTTCATGCAGCAGGTGTGGTGCGGGGACTCGGAGGAGGGCCTCCGCGCCGCCGCGCAGGCCACGCTCAACTACTACCAGTCGGTCGGCAAGGTGCTGCCCGGCTCCGAGCAGGCGATGGAAGCCGAGCGCGACTACTACGAGAAGGTCGCCCAGAACATCAAGCTGCTGACGCTCGAGCAGACACTGACCCACGGCGGCAACTACGGCGACGCCTCGCGCGTGGCCGACACGATCGCGCAGCTGCGCGATCAGCTCGGCATCAACCACTACATCGGCTGGCTGCGGATCCCGAGCCTGGATCGGACCGAGGCGCTGCGCTCGATGGAGCAGTTCGCGACCGACGTGATCCCGCAGTTCAAGGAAGCCCCGGTCCCCACGACCTGAGGCTCGTCCGCAGCGCCGAGACCCGGTTCGGGCGGTCTCGGCGCGACGCGGCCCTCAGGCCTGAATGCTGCGCAGGGCCATCGTCGCGAACTGGTCCGCGACGGTCTCGACGTCGAGGCTGCCCGACGGCCGCAGCCACTGATACGTCCAGGCCGTCATGCCGACGATTCCGAAGACGGCGATCCGAGGCTCGATGTCCTTGGTGAAGACGCCGTCGGCGACGCCGCGACGGATGATCTCGCGGATCGCGTTCTCGACGGTGTCGCGCCGCCGGTGGATGCCTTCCCCGGCATCGCCGGTCAGGTAGCGGCGCTCCTGGAAGTAGACCGCGACATGCGAGCGGAACTTGGCGACGATCAGCACGGCCGCGCGGACCACGGCTTGCAGCTGCTCGGCTGGTTCGTCCGACGACCCGAGCGCACCTTCGAGGCTCTCGATCGCCGCGTCGAGGTACTCGTCGTGGATCAGCGCGAGCACGTCCTCCTTGGTCTCGAAGTGGTGGTAGAACGCGCCCTTCGTGACGTTGGCGTGGTCGACGATCGACTGGACCGAGGTCGCGTGGAAGCCCTTCTCCCCGAACAGGTCCAGCGCGCTGCTGACCAGCGCCTTGCGGGTGAGGTCGGGGTCGTAGCTGCCCCGCGGGCCGCCCGCGGCCCTGCCCCGTCGTCGGCCGGTCGTCGTCGCCATCACGAGAGCGTATAACACCCTCCGACCGGTCGGAACGGAAAACACCGTCTACAGCTACCGCGGAACCTGTCCACCACCGCGAAGTCCACCCCCGACAGTTCACAATCCGACCGGACGGTATGGTACGTTCGCGGCACGGGTCGCCGCCCTCGACGGGGTCACACGCAGACCCGTGCACCACCACCGAGGAGTCTGAAGATGTCGAACCGTCGCACGATCGCCGGCGTTCCCGCCCTGAAGCAGCTCGTCGGCCAGGAGCTCGGCCTCAGCGGCTGGCGCGAGATCAGCCAGCAGCAGGTCGACGCCTTCGCCGACGCCACCGGCGACCACCAGTGGATCCACGTCGACCCCGAGCGCGCCCGCGACACGCCGTTCGGGGGCACGATCGCCCACGGCTTCCTGACCGTCTCGCTCGCGCCCTCGTTCATGGCCGAGATGTTCGTGATCGAAGACATCTCGTTCGGACTCAACTACGGGCTCGACCGGGTCCGCTTCCCCGCCCCGCTGCCGGTCGGCAGCCGGCTGCGGATGCGCGCCGAGCTGACCGCGGCCGAGGACCTGCCCGGCGGCGGAGTGCAGACCACGACGACCTTCACCTTCGAGCGTGAGGGCGGCGACAAGCCGGTCTGCGTCGCCGAGTCGCTCGGCCGCTACTTCCCCGCCTGAGCTCGTAGACGACCACCAGAGGAGAGAGCCGATGACCAGCAGGACGATCGACGACGCCCGGATCCAGCAGCTGCTCGACAAGCAGGAGATCCAGGAGGTGATCAACCGGCGCGCCCGCGCGGCCGACCGCAAGGACCTGGCGCTTGCCCGCTCGTGCTTCCACGACGGCGCCACCGAGGACCACGGCGGCTTCGTCGGTGACGTCGACGAGTACCTCCAGTGGTCGCCGATCTCCGACCGCAGCGGCGATCCGCACCGCGTGATGTGGCACATGGTGTCCAACACGGTGATCGACCTCGACGGCGACGCCGCGCGGGCGGAGACGATGGTCTTTGCGACCGAGACGATCGAGCGCGACGGCGAGCGGTACGACACCAGCGTCGGCGGCCGCTACCTGGATCGGTTCGAGCGGCGCGACGACCGCTGGGCGATCGTCGAGCGCGTACTGGCCTTCGACTGGTCGCGGGTCGAGCCCCCGCCCACCCGCTACTGGGACATCCGGGAGATCGACCCGGCGAAGCTGCCCATGGGCCGCTTCGACGGGGAGGACCCGCTCTGGAAGCTGCTGCCGGAGCAGCGGCCGGAGCAGCCGGCGAGCTGAGTCCACCGGGTCGGACGCTGCACGGCTCGCGTACGCGGCGGACCGTGCAGTGCCGAGCGCGGTCGACGGACCTGACGCTGCACGCCCTCGCCACGCAGCAGCCGTGCAGCACGGAGCCCGGGGGCAGACCCAGCGCTGCTCGGCTCGTCGCGCGACGGGCCATGCAGTGCGGTACTCGCGTCAACCGCCGGCCGGCGGTCCCTGCAGCATCCGCGCGATCAGCGCGACCTCGTCCGCCCCGCCGTCGGGGACCACGTACTCGTCGAGATCCATGATCTCTTCGAACCGGTCCGCGACGTCCTCCGGCGACGCCGGCTCGGCGCCCAGGTAGACGCCCGGCGTCACGCCGACGAAGATCCGCGCGACGCGACCGCCGCCGACCGAGAAGATCGAGTGGGTCGCCGTGCACGCCTCGGAGCAGAGATAGCCGACGACCGCCGCAACGTGGCGCGGGTCGAAGTGGTCGGCCAGGTCGCCGAGCAGACCCTCCGTCATCCGTGTCGCCGCGGTCGGCGAGAGCGCGTTGGCGGTGATCCCGTAGCGGGCCCCCTCCAGCGCGATCACGTTGACCAGCCCGACCAGCCCGGCCTTCGCCGCAGCGTAGTTGGACTGGCCGAAGTTGCCGAACATCCCCGACCCGGACGTGGTCAGCACGATCCGCCCGAAGCGGTTCTCGCGCATCGCGGCGAACGCCGGACGGACGACGTTGAAGCCCCCGGTCAGGTGGACCGCGAGCACGGCGTCGACGTCGTCGTCGTCAAGCTTGGCGATCGTCTTGTCGCGGAGGATCCCCGCGTTGTGGACGAGCGCGTCGAGCCGACCCCAGCGGTCGATCGCGACCTGGACCGCGGCCGCGCCGCCCTCCGGCGTCGCGATCGAGTCGGTCGAGGCGACGGCCTCGCCACCCGCGGCCACGATCTCGTCGACGACCGCCTGGGCCGCCGATCCGCTGCCCTGTCCGTGGACGTCGCCGCCGAGGTCGTTGACCACGACCTTGGCTCCGAGCGCCGCCAGCTGCACCGCGTGGGCGCGGCCGATTCCGCCGCCCGCACCGGTCACGAGCGCCACGCGCCCTTCCATCGTCACGTCGCTCATCGCGGCTCCTTCCCGACGACGGCGGCGAACGCGACGCACGCGCCCGGCTGCCCGCCGAGGTTCTGCGCCAGGGCCAGCTGCGGGTCGTCGAGCTGCCGCTCCCCCGCCTCGCCACGCAGCTGCGTCCAGCACTCGAACAGCATCCGCAGGCCGGTCGCGCCGATCGGGTGGCCGAACGTCTTGAGCCCGCCGTCGGGGGTGACCGCGACGGCGCCGTCGCGGTCCAAGACGCCGTTCCGGACGTCCTTCCAGCCCTCGCCCCGCTTCGACAGCCCGAGGTCCTCCATCAGCACCAGCTCGGTCGGCGTGAAGCAGTCGTGGACCTCGGCCATCGCGAGCTGCTCGCGCGGATCGGTGATCCCCGCCTGGTCGTAGGCCCGCTGGGTGGCGGTCACGACCTCCGGGAACGTCGTGAAGTCGTAGCCCTCGTGGGCCATCCCGTCTCCGGCACCCGAGACGAACGACATCCCGCGCAGGAAGATCGGCGTATCGGTGTACTTGTACGCGTCCTCGGCCCGAACCAGGATCGCCGCGGCCGAGCCGTCGGCGACGCCCGAGCAGTCGAAGACGCCGAGCGGGCCGGCGACCTTCATCGCGCCCTCGATCGTCTCGCGGGCGACCGGCTTGCGGAACTGCGCCCGCGGGTTGAGCGCACCGTTCTGATGGTTCTTCCAGGCGATGTGGGTCAGCGTCGCGCGCAGTTCCTCGTCGCTGACCCCGTAGCGCTCCTGGTAGGCCGGGGCGAGCATCGAGAACGCACCGGGCGCCGTCCAGTCGACGGTGGTGCCGTCCGACGGCGGCCAGACCGCGGTCAGGCCGGAATACTTCGAGTCCTTGAGCTTCTCGACGCCCGTGGCCATCACCACGTCGTAGGCGCCAGCCGCGAGCGCGTAGGCGGCGTTGCGGAACGCGTCGGAGCCGGTCGCGCAGTAGTTCTCGACGCGGGTCACCGGCTTGTCGCCGATCCGCAGCGCCTGCGACAGCGTCATCCCGGCCATGCCGGACCCCTGGGTCCCGACCCAGTAGGCGTCGACGTCGTCGAGGGCCAGCGACGGGACCGTCCCGATCGCCTCGTCGACGGCCGAGACCAGCAGCTCGTCGGGGCCCTTGTCCCAGTGGTCGCCGAAGCGGGTGCAGCCCATCCCGACGATCGCGACCCGTCCTCCGATGCCGTGCGCGCTCATCCGCGTGCCTCCGCCGGTCGTGCTTTCCAGAAGTAGTTGTGGATGC
>JBQGEK010000181.1:0-5791 GCA_052039575.1 Patulibacter sp.
CGACGAGGACGAGTCGACGACCACGACGACGACGCGGTCGACCACCACGACCGAGGCGACGGAGCCGACCACAACGACGGCGCCGTCCACCGCCCAGGTGGTCGCCGCCGCCCCGCCGACGACGACGACCGCCGCGGCTCCCCCGCCGCCCCCGCCGCCGCCGCCGGTCGACACCAAGGAGCAGAACGTCACGCTCCCGCAGGAGCCGACGACGCCGACGCCGCCGGCCCCGAAGCCGCCGACCAAGCCGACGCCTCCGCCGCCGCCCGCTCCGACCACGCCGAAGCCGCCGCCGACGGGAACGACGACGCCGAACGACGTGCCGCCGCCGACCCCGACGCCGGGCTCGTCCGGCGAGCTGCCGACGACCCCGCTCGTCCCGGCGCCGTAGAAGCGGCGCCGACGCGGGTCACCTTCAGCCGCCGAACGGGGTCACCCGCGTCGGCCGTTCGAGACCGCGACGGCGCCGCAGCGCCGCCGCACGGAACTCAGCTGCCGGGCTTCTCGGTCCCGAACGCGACGCCGTAGAACGGCGTGCGCATCGGGCCGTTCGAGCCCGCCTCGGAGATCTGGTCGACGACCTGCGACTTCTCGCTCTGCAGCGACATGTCGAGGACCCGCTCGGTGGTTCCGGGCTCGTCGGGCAGCAGCAGCACGCGGACCCCGTACCAGGTGTGTCCGTCGCGGCGGAACTGGTAGCGGACCAGCCAGCCAGCGTAGTCACGGCCGATCTTGACGCGGCCCTCGGAGCGGACGCGGAATCCGTTGTCGGCGAACTCCCGGCGGACGGGAGCCATCACGTCGGCCATCCGCAGCGCCAGCTGGGCCACGGGTCCGCCCGCGGGCTCGTCCTCAGACGGAGCCGGCCCGGCGTCGCGAAAGACCAGGTACTCCTCGCCGCGGCCCTCGCCGGCCTTCGTCGACAGCCGCAGCAGCTCGCCGGGACCTGCGTCGACCCGTTCGATCCGGTCGTCGTAGCGGGTGTTGAAGGTCAGCGGACCCTCGATGATCGTGTGGTTCAGGGCGGGGCCGCCACGCGCGGCCCAGACGATCCCGACCAGCAGGATCAGCAGCACCGCGGCCGCCAGGCCGCCCCAGCGCACGCGAGGCGGGAGACGACGGAGCCGGGGACCTGCGACCTCCGTCAGCGACGGTCCGTACTCGGGGCGGGCGATCGGCACGACGTCGAGGGTATCGGCCGGCGGGACGGCAGGCTTCACTCCGGGCGTGCCGACGCGGCGCGCCTGCTCACCCGGGAAGCCGTCAGGCGCCGATGTCGAAGAGCGCGTCGAGGTCGTGGCGGCTGAACGCCTCGAACGCCATCATCGTCTGGGTCCGCTCGACGCCGGGAACGCTGGCGATCCCACCGGTCACGACCTGGGCCAGGTCGTCGGTGCGGCCGAGCCGCACGATCACCACGAAGTCCCAGTCGCCGGTCACCGAATAGGCCTCGGCGACGCCCTCGACGTCGGCGAGCCGCTCGCCGAGGTCGGCGAGCGCGCCCTTCTCGGCCTGGACCAACACGAATGCGGTCGACGTCGCCATCGGTCCGCTCAGATCTCGATCGCGTCGCCGACGGCCAGCACGTCGACCGTGGCGATCCCCGCCGCCTCGACGTCCTGCTTGAACGCCTGCGCGTCCGTCTCGATCGGCGGGAAGGTATCGAAATGCACCGGCACGACGCGGCCGGCGCCGACGAACCGCGCGGCCTCGACGGCGTCGTGGCGGTCCATCGTGTAGTGGCCGCCGATCGGCACCAGCGCCAGATCGATCGGCGTGCGCTTGCCCGGCAGCGCGAGGTCGCTGAACAGCGCGGTGTCGCCCAGGTGGTAGACGACCTTGCCGCCCAGCTCGATCACCGCTCCGGCCGGCGTCGCGGTGGCCCCGCTCGGGGTCGTTCCGGTGTGCCAGGCGGGCACGAGCCGGACCCAGCCGCCGTCGAAGGCGTGCGTGCCGCCGAGGTTCAGGTCGACGACGCTGACGTCATCCTCGCCCAGCTCGTTGGCAACCTCGACGATCGTCACGACCGGCGCGCCGGTGCGCTTGGAGACGGCCGCGGCGTCGCCGAGGTGATCGCCGTGTCCGTGGGTCACCACGATCAGGTCGGCGGGGATGTCGTCGGCCGACGTGGTGGCCGCGGGGTTGCCGCTCAGGAACGGGTCGACCAGGACCCGGAACCCGTCGGACTCCAACAGGACGGCCGAGTGGCCGAGGAACGTCAACGTGGTCATGCCGGGGTCTCCTGCTCTTCGGGGGGCTCGGGGTCCGCTTCGGCCGCGGCGGTGCCGGGATGCTCGAGCTCGCGGGCGAGCGCGAAGCCGACGGTCACGCCGACGAGCATCGCCAGCCGCGACTCCTCCGCCAGCAGCTGACCGATCCGCTGCGTCCGTTCGACGACGTCCGGCTCGGCCGCGGTCTGACCGACCTGCTGCTCGTGGCCCTGGCTGAACCAGCCGCCGTCGTGCAGCGCGCGCTCGATGATCCGCTCGAGACCGGGGACCGCGTGGGTGACGACCTCTTCGGCCCGCTTGAGGCGGTGCGGCTCGCTGATCTCGCGCACCGCCCGGTCGACGTCTTCGGCGGTATAGGGGCGATCGGTCACGTCACGGAGCATACGTGGGGCCCGGGTGACCTCGGTACGCTAGCGCCGCGCAGCCGACAGGCCGAGGCCCAGCAGCAGGCCGACGAGCAGGCCCCAGACTCCCGCGATCGGCGCACCGGCCGCGGTCACGGCGCTGACCAGCAGGGCGACGGCCAGCAGCACCGCAGCGCCGAGCAGGTCGCCGTCGAGCGCCTCCTCGCGACGCCGGGCGCGGATCTCAGCCACGATCCAGGCCGTCGCGAGCGCACTGGCAGCGCCGACCGCACCGGTCTGGACGTCGGTCGCACCGGCCAGCGACGCGATGCCGAGGCCACCGACGCCGGCGATCAGGAAGGTCCCGACGACGATCAGCGATCCGAGCGTCCCGGCGCGACGCTCCCACAGCCAGCCGAAGACACCGAAGCAGGTCAGCACCCCGAGCGCGTGCCACGTGCTGGCGTAGGTGAAGCTGCTGCTCAGCAGGCGCCACAGCGGGTTGCCGTCGATCCCACCGGCGAGCCAGACGTTCTCTTGCCCGACCGCCACCGTGACCGGCAGGCCGATCAGCGACACGAGCACGATCACGAGCGTTGCCCACGGGCGCCGTTCGCCGGTGTACGCGGGTGACTTCTGGCGCTTGCGGCGCGGCTGCTTCTTCGCCTTCGCCGGCTTCGGAACGGCGTCCGGCTTCGGCTTGCGGCGGAACCGCGACGACTTCTTCTTCTCCGGCGGGGGAGTCGGCGACCGCAGCGGGACGACGTCGGCCGAGTCCTCGGAGGACTCCAGCTGGGCGAACAGCGCCTCGAGGTCCCCGTCCTTGCGGTCGAGCTTCGGGGCGCGCTTGCGCAGGCGGTTGCCGCAGTACGGGCATTCGGTCACGAACGTGCTGACCTGCTGCCCGCAGCTGCCGCACACCGTGAACAGCTCTGCTGCGCCCGACATCAGTTCCTCGATTGTAGGCCGGTCGGAGCGCCTGCGTGCATGGAACGGGCGATTCCACCCGTTCCGTGCGCGGAGAGTGAGTTCCGCTCGGCTCGCTAGGCGATCGTGACCTGCGGATCCAGGTACACGTCCTGGATCGCCTGGAGCAGCGCGACGCCGTCGGCCAGCGGGCGCTGGAACGCCTTGCGGCCGGAGATCAACCCGGTCCCACCGGCCCGCTTGTTGATCACCGCGGTCTTCACGGCCTCGGCCAGATCGCTCTCGCCAGCCGAAGCGCCGCCGGAGTTGATCAGGCCGGCGCGACCCATGTAGCAGTTGGCCAGCTGGTAGCGGGTCAGGTCGATCGGGTGATCGGTGGTCAGCTCGCTGTAGACCAGGTCGTGGGTCTTGCCGACCTTGATCGCCTTGAAGCCGCCGTTGAGCTCGGGCAGCTTCTGCTTGATGATGTCCGCCTCGATGGTCACGCCGAGGTGGTTGGCCTGACCGGTCAGGTCGGCGGCGGTGTGGTAATCGACGCCGTCGACCTTGAAGGCCGAGTTGCGCAGGTAGCACCAGAGGATCGTGGCCATGCCGAGGCGGTGAGCCTCTTCGAACGCACGAGCGACCTCGACGATCTGACGGTTCGACTCGGGCGACCCGAAGTAGATCGTCGCGCCGACGGCGGCCGCGCCGAGCTCGTAGGCGCGCTCGACCGACGAGAACTGGATCTGGTCGTAGGCCTCGGGGAGCGAGAGGAACTCGTTGTGGTTCAGCTTGACCACGAACGGGATCTTGTGGGCGTGCGTGCGCGACACCGCGCCGAGCACGCCGAGCGTCGAGGCGACGGCGTTGCAGCCGCCCTCGATCGCCAGCTCGACGATGTTCTTCGGGTCGAAGTAGGCCGGGTTCGGCGCGAAGCTCGCGGCGCCGGAGTGCTCGATGCCCTGGTCGACCGGGAGGATCGAGACGTACCCGGTGCCACCGAGGCGGCCGTGGTCGAAGATCCGCTGCAGGCTGCCGAGCGTGCGGACGTTGCGGTCGGTCGACGCGTAGATGCGCTCGACGAAGTCCGGCCCCGGAAGGTGCAGCTGGGAGGCGTCGATCGTGGTCGAGCGGTGCCCGAGCAGCGAGTCGGCGTCGTCGCCCAGCAGCTCGGTTACGCGGTCGATCGTCGAGGGGGTCTGCGTGGCCATGTCGTCGTTCCTTGCGGTCGTACCTGTATCCGGCGGCCCCCGTCGGGGACGATGCCGGCGAACCCGCGGCGGGTGCCTGCCGCGATTCTCGGCGCAATAGAGCGTGGTCCCCGAAAACCGGTGACCTGAGAAGTCGCGGATGCTATCCGAAAAGTCTTTCACGAGACCCCCGCTGCGCCCGCTGTCACGGCGGATCCGGCCACTTCGCGGGTGAGCGCCGGACGACGCGCCGCCGGGCGAGCCGCTAGACCTCAGCGGGTGGCCGCTCCGCCCCGGGTTCCTCGCTCGCTCGCCGTGATCGTGATCGCGGCGGCGCTCGTCGCCGGCTGGACGATCGCCCAGGACGGGGACGATCCGGCCGGCGGGGCCCGTTCGAGCGGGGACCGGCGCGCCAACGCCGAGCGCGCTGTCGCTGCGCTCGATCGTCCGGACGCCCGGGCGACCGTCGAGCGCACCGTCGACGGCGACACGGTGGTGGTGCGGTTCCGCGACCACGAGGGCGACGGGCGGGTCACGGTCCGCTACCTCGGCGTCGACACCCCCGAGGTCGCGCGCGGAGGCCGGCCCGCCCAGTGCTTCGGCCGGGAGGCGACGGCCGCCAACGCGTCGTGGGTCGACTCCCGACGCGTCCGACTGCGCTTCGACCGCGAACGGATCGACCGCTACGACCGGGTCCTGGCCGCCGTCCACCCCGACGGGTGGGACCGCTCGGTCAGCGAGCGGTTGGTGGCGGAAGGCTACGCCCGGGTCCTCACGATCCGGCCCAACGGGGTCCTCGCCCCGCGGCTCGACCGGCTCGCCGACGACGCCCGCCGGGCGGGACGCGGGATGTGGACGGCGTGCGGCGATGCTCTACCCTCGGGCCGGTGAGCACCAATCCCGAACCTCAGGGCTCGTTCGACGAGCTCGAGCAGCGGCTGAAGCGCGAGACCGAGATCGCGCAGCGCCAGCGGGAGCGGACCCTGCGCGACATCCAGCGTCGCGAGGCGGTCCGCGAGTTCGACGCGGTCAAGCGGCGTCGCGGCCTGCGCTTCCTGATGCTCTTCGCGATGCTGACGCTGACCGCGGTGCTCGTCACGATCGTGATGTTCCGCGC
>JBQGEK010000182.1:0-1683 GCA_052039575.1 Patulibacter sp.
CGGCGGGTCTCGGCGAGCAGGGCCAGCAGCAGGAAGACCGCGTAGGGCAGGTCCAGGTAGGTCCGCAGTCCGTACGACAGCACCGGCTCGCGGGTCAGGATCAGCACCGCGGCGAGCAGGCCGGCGCCGACGCCGAACCAGGCGCGACCGAGCAGGAACGTCACGACGCCGAGCGCGCCGAGGAAGAACAGCGCGATCACGATCAGCACCGTCTCCGACCCGGAACCGGCCGGGCCGGTCACCGGTCCGGCGTCGCTGAGCGGCGCCATCAGCAGCGACAGCAGGTCGGTCAGCGGGTGCGGGGTGGGGGAGAACGGCCGGTCGAGGTTCGGCTGCGACCCGTGGAACAGGTCGCGCGCCCAGTTCAGCGACCACGCGCTGTCGTAGTTGATGAACGCGGTCCGGCCGAACAGCAGCCAGATCGCCAGGCCGATCACGCTCGCGGCGGCGATCAGCAGGGCGATCCGCCGCGTGGTGGTCCGGTCGGGCATCGGCATTCGCGGGGCGACGCTACCGGAGCGGCCGGGTGGCGGGACCGACCAGCGGTGCGGTTGGCCGGCGGAGTTCGGTCCGTCGGCGCCCGCAGGCCGGCACGGACGATCGGTCGGATGTACACCCGTCCCCGATCCGTGGATGCAGACAGTAGGCTGCGCGACGTGAAGCCCGATGCCGTGCAGATCCGAGTCCTCGGCGCGTTGCTCGAGAAGCAGCGGACGACGCCCGACACCTACCCGCTCACGCTCAACGGCCTCCGTTCGGCCTGCAACCAGACGACCAACCGCGACCCCGTCGTCGAGTACGACGAGGCCAGGATCAAGCAGGCGCTCGAGGAGCTGAGCCGGCGGCGCTGGACGCGCAACGTCGGCGGGGCGCGGGCGGCGAAGTTCCGCCACATGCTGGTCGACGCACTGCAGATCACGCCGTCGGATCAGGCGGTGCTGGCGGTGCTGATGCTGCGCGGACCCCAGACGCCCGGCGAGCTGCGCCAGCGCACCGCCCGGCTGCACGCGTTCGCGGACGCCACCGAACTGGAGGCGACGATCGACGGGCTGGTCGAGCGTCGGCTCGTGGTTCGGCTCGAGCGGGCGCCAGGCCAGAAGGAGGGGCGGGTCCAGCAGATCATGGGCGGAGACGAGCCGGCGGGCGAGATCAGCGCGAGCGGAGGCCAGACCGCCGTCGCGGACGCGGTCCAGCCGGCACCCGCTGCATCGGCGCCGGCGGCGGCCCCGTCGGCCCCGTCCACTGCCTTGGTTGCTCGCGTCGAGCGCCTCGAGGCGGCCCTCAGGGGCGGAGGCTCGGGTTCGTCGTACGACAGCCTGAGCGCGGAGGGCGTGGGTGGCCTCGACGAGCGGCTGGCGCGCCTGGAGGTCGATGTCGCCGACCTGCGCTCCGAGCTGGCCGCGCTGCGCGACGAGCTCGGCGCCTGATCGTCCGACCATCTCCCCGCGCGGGCGCCAGGGGAAACGGACCGCCGGATCCCGCTGAACGCACACCGGCCTCCTCCCCGTAGACTCGGTCCCGGTGTCAGCGCCGTCCCTCTATCGCCGCCACAGGCCCCGCTCGTTCGACGACGTCGTGGGGCAGGAACACGTCGTGCGGACCCTCCGCAACGCCATCGATCAGGACAAGGTGCACCACGCCTACCTGTTCGTCGGCTCGCGCGGGACCGGCAAGACGTCGATG
>JBQGEK010000183.1:0-2527 GCA_052039575.1 Patulibacter sp.
CCACCGAGCGGATCCCTGCGGTGCTCGATCGGGTCGGGCTGTCGGGTCGCCGCGACCAGCGCGTCGGCGGCTATTCGCTCGGCATGCGGCAACGGCTCGGGATCGCCCGCTGCCTGCTGTCCGACCCCGAGCTGCTGATCCTCGACGAGCCGGCCAACGGGCTCGATCCGGCCGGGATCCGCGAGCTGCGCGCGTTGGTCCGCGACCTGGTCGCGGAGGGACGGACGGTCTTCCTGTCGTCGCACCTGCTCGACGAGGTCGAGCGGATCTGCGACATGGCCGCGGTGATCCGCGACGGTCGGATCCTCGCCCAGGGGACGCTCGACGACCTGGCCGGGGCCGGCCGCCCGCGGGTCGAGATCGAGCTCGACCACGCGGCCGACGCGGTAGCGACGCTGGCCGCTCGTCCCGACGTCGTCGCCGCGAGCTCCGACGAGCGACGGATCGACGTCGAGTTGCGGTTGACGGGCCGCAACGGCGAGCGGCAGGTGACGGCGGAGCTGGTGCGCCACCTGGTCGGACAGGGGTTCGCTCCGTATGGCGTGGCGCGGACCAGCGGCCGGTTCGAGGATCGGGTGCTGGCGCTGCTCGATCGAGCGGCGGACGCACGCGCCAGCGAGGACGGCGCGATCGATGCCGTCGACCGGCCGGAGGTCGCGGCATGACGCGGATGGTGGGGGCCGAGCTGCTCAAGCTCCGGCGCAATCGGTCGGTCTGGATCGGGGCGCTGCTGGTCGTCGTCGGCCTGCCGCTCCTGCTGCTGCTGATGAACTACGCGATCAGCGGCGATCGGGTCGGCGGGATCGAGCGCACGACGACGACGCTCGAGCTGCTGCTCGGTCCGGGTCTGGTCGGCGCGGCGTTGATCGGGATCGCGGCGGGCACGATGGACCGCGAGGCGGGCGTGCTGCGCAGCCTGGCCAGTACGGGGCGGTCGCGGTCGACGCTGTTCTGGGTTCGAGTGCCGGCGGTGCTCGTCGCGACGATCCTGCTGAGCCTGGGCGCGTGGGGGTTCGCCTGCGGGATCGGCGCGCTGATCCACATCCAGACCGATCCGGTGACCTTGAGCTGGGCGCTCGACCACCTGCCCTCGCTGCTGGCGGGCAACGTGGTGATCGGGCTCGCCGCGCTCGGGCTCTGCACCGCCGGCTTCTCGGGTGCCCCGGTGCTCGGTTTCGTGCTGGCGCTGACGCTCGGTCTGCTGCCGGTGCTGACGACCATCGCCACGACCCCGGACTGGCTGTTCGGCCTGATGCCCCCGGTCGCGGTCACCGAGCTGTTCGGCGGGCGCTCGATCGTCGGCTCGGTGCCGATTCCGGTCGGCTGGGCGGTGCTCGGCCTGCTGGTCTGGACGCTCGGCGCGATCGCTGTCGGCCTGGAACGGCTGCGCCGGGCCGAGCTCTGAGCGCTGCGACCCGGGCGACGCGCTGAGCTCTCGTCCGGGTCGGGACGTGCCCTACGCCGCGGGGTGTGGGAATCGATCATCTAAGGTGACCAAGATGCGGAGATCGGAACGCGGGTTCTACACGCTGATCGGCTGGGCCACCTGGAAGGGCGCCAAGTGGTACGTCGCCAAGCGACTCGGGCTGCACCGCCCGCGGCGGCTGCGCACCGTCGGACTGGTGCTGGCGGGTACGGTGGTGGCGGGAGGAGCGACGGCGCTGGTCCTGTCGCAGACCTCCGGCGACTCGTCCGGAAGGCACCCGTAGTGCAGGAGCGGACCGAGCAGACCGCGTCGGGTGCGGCCGAGCCGCTGGCCGACGCCACCGACCTGGCGCTGCGGCTGGTCGAGGAGACCGCCCGCCGCCAGCAGGCCGAGGCCCGCGCCGAGACCGCGACGGCCACCGCCGAGGCCGAGACCGCCCGCGCGGCCCTGGTCGGCCTGCGCGCCACCGCCGTCCAGAGCATCGCGTCGGTGCAGGCGCGCGACCGCGCCGACCGGATGGCGGCGATGCACCAGGGCCTGACTGCGCTGCGCAGCGACCTGGACGGGTTGCGAGCTGCCGCCGAAGCGGCGATCGCCGCCGGCGCCCTGACCGACCGTCCGTCCACGGCGGTCGCCGCGCAGCCGGAGCCGGAGCCGGAGCCGGATCCGGCGGAGCCCGTCGAGCGCAGCGTGCCGTCGCCGGTCAGTCCGATCGGCAGCGACCTGGCCCGCAGCGCGCAGGAGCTGCTCGCGCGCGGCCGGCTGGACGTTGCCGACGAGGTGATCCGGGGGCTCGAGGACGCCGCCGCGCGGCTGCGGGCGCAGGCCCCTCCGCCGACCGGCGACTGACCTGGCCGCGGGCCGGCGGCCTGTCGGCCACCCGCGGACGAACGCGTTCCCCGCGGTTTCCGGGGGGTTCGTCTTCGACGCCCCGTCGACGTCGCTCGGACCTCGTCGCGGCCGCCCGCGCTGTCCGGTCCACGGCCTAGATTGCATGGGGTGAGTTCCGGTTCCTGCGTTCACCTCCACGTCCACTCCGAGTACTCGCTGCTGGACGGCCAGACGAACATCGGCAAGCTCGTCAAGCGCGCGGCGGAGCTC
>JBQGEK010000184.1:0-5372 GCA_052039575.1 Patulibacter sp.
TCGGGTCGGAGAGCGCACGGAACGTGCGGTCGAGGACGGCGGAATCCGGCACGGGACGACCTTAGCAGATACTTAAGTAAGCACTGAACTATTGACCGACGGCTCGTGGTGAGCGAGCGGACCACGGGCATCGGGGCGGGCGGGATCCGCGGGCACGGGGGAACCGGATACCGTTCATCGCATGCGTGTCCGCTTCGCTCCGTCTCCCACCGGCGCCCTCCACGTCGGTGGCGCCCGTGCCGCGCTCTACAACTGGCTGATGGCCCGCCAGAGCGGGGGCACGTTCCTGCTGCGGATCGAGGACACCGATCGCGAGCGCTCGACGCCGGAGAACATCGAGCAGATCCTCGACGCGCTGCGCTGGCTCGGCCTCGATTGGGACGGCGAGCCGGATCTCCAGACGACCCACGAGGAGCGCCACCGCGCGGTCGTCCGGCAGCTGCTGGCCGAGGACAAGGCCTACCGCTCGACGGCGACCGCGGACGACGTCAAGGCCTACAAGGAGCACCACGGGGCGGGCGTCGGCTTCCGCGGCTCCGACCACCCGACGCGGAGCCACGAGGACGGAGTGGGGGCCGTGCGCCTGCGGGTGCCGGAGGGGGAGACCGTCGTTCGCGACCTGGTCCGTGGCGACACGACCTTCCAGAACGTCCACATCGACGACCCGGTGATCGCGCGCGCCGACGGCAGCCCGCTCTACAACCTGGCGGTCGCGATCGACGACCTCGACGCGGAGATCACGCACGTGGTCCGCGGGGAGGACCACCTGTCGAACACGCCGAAGCAACTGCTGGTCTACGCCGCGCTCGGCGCCGATCCGCCGGCCTTCGCCCACCTGCCGCTGCTCCACGGGCCCGACGGCAAGAAGCTCTCCAAGCGCCACGGCGCGGCCTCGGTCCAGGAGCTGCGCCACGCGGGCTACCTGCCCGACGCGGTGGTCAACTACCTGGCGCTGCTCGGCTGGGGTGACGCCGACGACGAGACCGAGATCGCCCGTGACGAGCTGGTCAAGCGGTTCGACATCGGGCGCGTGTCGAAGAACCCCGCCCGCTTCGACGAGCAGAAGCTGAAGTGGCTCAACGGCAAGTACCTGCGGGCGCAGGGGGTCGACGGCCTGACAGCGACGATCGCCGAGCATCTGCGGGCGAGTGGTCACGGCGACGCGATCGACGGTCGCGACGGGCTGCTGCGGACGGCGGTCGAGATCAGCCAGGAGAAGATCCAGACCGTCGACGACTTCTGGCCGCTCGCCGGGTTCCTCTTCAGTGGCCCGGTCGACGACCCCAAGGCCCGGGCGAAGTGGCTCGACGAGGGGCACCGCTTGCCGCTGGAGGCCGTGCGCGACACGCTCTCCAGCCTCGAGGAGTTCTCGGTCGCGTCGGTCGATGCCGCGCTGCGGCTGCTGGTCGGGGAGCTGGAGGTCAAGGCCAAGGACGTCTTCCAGCCGCTCCGCGTGGCGCTCGCCGGTACGGCGGTCTCCCCGGGCGTGTTCGAGTCCGCGGCGGCGCTCGGTCGGGACGAGACGCTGCGTCGCGTCGACGTCGCGCTCGAGAGCCTCGGCGCCCGACCGGAGGCGTAGGCCACAGCGCCGGGCTCAAGTTGCGGGCTCGGTCTGCCGATAGGAGGAGCAGCACCACCGCGAGAACTCCCCCCGCTGCTCGTGACCTATCTGCCCGTCTCGGACCCCGAGTCCCCCGCCGCTGCCGCTGTGGCGTCCCCGTCGCAGACGGCGGCACGCCCGGGTCGGCAGCACGAGCGGCGCCTGCTCGGGGCGTTCGAGGCGGTCGAGCTGTTCCCGTGCCTGCAGGCGTCGCGCGACCGGGCGCTGGAGGCGCTGGCGGCCGCACCCGCCGACACCGCCACCGCGATCACGGTGATCGAGTCCGATCTGGCGCTGGTGATCCGCGTCCTGCGCGAAGCACGTCGGCTGGCGGGCCGCACGCAGGCGCTCGCCGGGTCGGTGCCCGAGGCGGTCGAGGTGCTCGGGCCCGCCGCGGTCCGCGGCCTGGTGGCCGGGACGCCGTCGGTCGACTTCTTCGCCCACTCCGGCGGATGGGGGAGCGAGCCCTTCGACTACCGCCGGCACGTCCAGGCGGTCCAGGCGGCGCTGCGTCGAATCGTGCCGCTCACGACCGTCGACGACCTCGACCGGTTGATGGCGGCGGCCGTGCTGCACGACATCGGCAAGCTGGTGCTGCACCGGGCGCACGCCGGATACGTCGACCTGCCCGAGGTCGAGCAGGGGACTCCCGAGCAGCGTCTGGCCGAGGAGCGCCGCGCGACCGGCATCGACCACGCGCTGGTGGGTGGCGTGCTCGTCCGGCGGTGGGGTCTTCCCGCTCCGCTGGCCCGGCTCGTCGAGTGTCACCACGCGGACGAGCCGTCGCACGACTTCGCGGCGATCACCGTGCTGCGTCTGGCCGACGGGCTCGCGCACTTCGGCGGCGGCAACGCGGTCGCCCCAGCGCAGCTGGCCGTGTCGGCGCGGCAGCTCGGCATCGACCGGGTCGGGCTCCGCGAGCTGCTGTACGAACAGGACACCCTGACCGTGGCGTCGCGCCGCGATGCGGTGCCGAGCCCGCTGTCGATCCGGGAGACGGAGGTGCTGCGGCTGCTCGCCGAGGGTCTCGTCTACAAGCAGATCGCCGGCCGGCTCGGCCTCGCCACGAGCACGGTCCGCACCCACCTGCACAACATCTACCTCAAGCTCGGGGCCGTCGACCGGGCGCAGGCGGTGCTGATTGCGGTCCGCAACGGCTGGATCTAGCCGCGGCCGGCTGGCCCGCCGGAGCGGTGGTCGCACGGCGGAGACCGGGGGCACGAGGGGAGCATCCGGCGTGCAGTCCGATCTCTGCCTTAGGATCGGGGGACCACCGGGAAGTTCCGTCCGGGGATTCCTTCGAACGCGCCTCCTTCGATGCTCTCGATCACCGCCAAGTCCCCTTACGCCGTGCAGGCACTGACCGAGCTCGGGCGCGCAGGTGGAGTATCGACGCCGGTGCCCGTCGCGGAGCTCGCCCGTCGTCGTGAGATCCCCGGGCAGTTCCTCGAGCAGCTGTTCGCCACGTTGCGGCGGGCCGGCCTGCTGCGCTCGCAGCGCGGGGTGCACGGCGGCTACGTCCTGACCCGAGACGCGCGGGAGATCACGGTGCTCGAAGTCGTGGAGATGCTCGATGGCCCGCTCGGCCAGGATGCGACCGGTGTCTTCGCCGAGGTCGCCGAGGCCGCGCGCGGCGTGCTGGCGGGCACCACGATCCAGGACGTGATCGACCGTGAGGCCCGGGAACAGGGCCAGACGATGTACTGGATCTAGATGACTGATGCCATGATCTCGCGGCGCGGTGCACGTCCCCGGCGGCGCGGATACGCCCCCGGGCACCTCAGTCAGGCAACCATCCTGACTCTCGGTACCCGTCGACGTCCCGCATCCACCGTGAACGCACCCCACATCCACGACCTCATGGCATCAGCCATCCGACCGTGAGCGACGACGTGATCACGGACATCACCGGCCTGATCGGGAAGACCCCGGTCGCCCGGCTCACGCCGCTCGAGCCCGAGGGCACCGGCGTCGAGCTCTACGGCAAGCTCGAGTCGTACAACCCCGGCGGCTCGGTCAAGGACCGGATCGCCCTCGGCATGGTGCTGGCGGCCGAGAAGGAGGGGCGGATCGCCCCGGGCCGGACCACGATCGTCGAAGCGACCAGCGGCAACACCGGGATCGGCCTGGCGTCGGTCGCCGCGGCCCGCGGCTACGAGCTCGTGATCTGCCTGCCGCAGGGCATGAGTCGCGAGCGCGAGACGATCCTCCGGCTGTTCGGTGCTCGCGTCGAGGTCGTCGAGTCGATGGGCGGCATGACCGAGGCGGTCGAGGCGGCGCGGCAGTTCGCCGACACCGATGACGTCTGGATGCCCGACCAGTTCGCCAACCCGGCGAACCCGGCCGTCCACCGCAAGACCACGGGGCCGGAGCTGCTCGAGCAGCTCGATCACCGGATCGACGTGTTCGTCGCCGGGATCGGCACCGGCGGCACGATCTCCGGCGTCGGGCACGTGCTCAAGGCGCACGACGAGAAGACCACGGTGATCGGGGTCGAGCCCGCGTCGTCCGCCGTTCTCTCGGGCGCCCAGCCCGGTCCGCACCGGATCCAGGGGATCGGAGCGGGCTTCGTTCCGCCGGTGCTCGACCGGCGGGTCGTCGACGAGGTGATCGCCGTCTCCGACGAGGCGGCGATCGACACCGCGTGGGCGCTCTCGCAGCGCTGCGGCGTGCTCGGCGGGATGTCCTGCGGCGCGGCGGTCCATGCCGCGATCGAGGTCGCCAACCGACCCGAGTCGAAGGGCAAGCGGATCGCCGTGATCCTGCCCGACAGTGGCGAGCGCTACGCCAGCCTGCCGTTCTTCCAGCCGCGCTGAGCGGTCTGTTCCGGCGGCGACGGCCGTTGCGCCCGCCGGTTCTCGGGTGCTCTGCGGATCGCCTGTGCTGTACGCGGAACCGTCGCGCTAGCCTTGGAGGAATGCTTGGTCTGAGGACGAGCGCGCGGGCGGTGGCGGAGTTGCGCTGCGACGTCCGCGCGGCCCACGAGCGCGATCCCGCGGCCCGCGGGGTCGGCACGATCGAGATCCTGACCACGTGGCCGGGGGTGCAGGCGCTGCTGGCCCACCGGATCAGTCACGCGTTGCGTCGACGCGGGGTCCCGCTGCTGCCGCGGCTGATCGCCCACGTGATGCGCATGATGACGGGGATCGAGATTCACCCTGCCGCGCAGATCGGCCGCGGTCTGTTCATCGACCACGGGTCGGGCGTCGTGATCGGCGAGACCGCCGTGATCGGGGACGACGTGACGATCTACCAGGGCGTGACGCTCGGCGGCACGGGGTTCCAGACCGGCAAGCGTCATCCGACCGTCGGCAACTGCGTGACGATCGGGTCCGGCGCCAAGCTGCTCGGCCCGATCACGGTCGGCGCGGGCGCCAAGATCGGCGCCAACAGCGTCGTGATCAACGACGTGCCGGACAACACGACGGTGGTCGGCAACCCGGGGCATCCGGTGCGCGTCGAGGGCCGGAAGGTCGAGGGTCCCGACGCCGACTGGATCCACCTGCCCGACCCGATCGCGGACGCGATGGCCGCGCTCGGCCGCCGCGTCGTGGAGCTCGAGGGTCAGGTCCGGGCACTCGGCGGCACGCCGAATCCCGCCGGCGACGAGCTCGACGAGTCGGTGGCCGAGATCCACGTGCTGCGCCCCAAGCAGGGGCGGAGTCCGGCGGGCGGCTGATCACCTCCCTGGACCCGGGTCGCCGATCAGGCTGGATCGGGCTTGCCGGGGCGGACCAGGATCGCGGCCGCCATGAAGCAGAGCGCGCCGACG
>JBQGEK010000185.1:0-11831 GCA_052039575.1 Patulibacter sp.
GCGGATCGCCCGCCGCGTGGTCTGCGGCTTGTCCGAGGTGATCGCGACCTTGGCGCCCACGATCGCGTTGGTCAGCGTCGACTTGCCGGCGTTCGGGCGCCCGGCGAAGGCGACGAATCCCGACCGCCTCTGATTCGGATCAAGGTCCGGATCGGTCAGCGGCGGAACCGCCGGGTCGAAGACCGGAACCGGCAGCTCGACGCCGTCGTCCGGACCGTAGACCTCGACATTGTCTTCGCTCTCAGACGCGTCGAACGCGCCGTCGTCGTCACGGGTCATCCTCGTCCCTCCGCCTGCGGCGCGGGGAGCCACTGCAGGATCTGTGCTTGGACCGCCAGCATCTCGCCGGCGTCCGCCTCGTGATCGAAACCCACGAGATGGAGGATGCCGTGGACGACCGCTTCGCGCAGGCTGACCGTGTGCTCGGGGCAGATCACGACGTCGCCGATCTCGCGCGGACCGGCCACCGGACCGGCACCGTCGATCGGGAACGAGAGCACGTCGGTCGGCTTGTCCTTGCCACGGTGCTCGCGGTTGAGCACGTGGATCGCGTCGGCGTCGACGATCGTGATCGCGACGTGGCCGTCGCGCACTCCCGCCGCGGCGCAGGCGGTCTCGACCAGGCGCCGCAGGTCATCCCCGACCGGCAGCCCGGTCGGGGGATCTCCCTCGCACTCCAGCTCGATCTCGATCGTCGTCGCGTCGCCTCCGAAGGCTGGGCCGGTGGGGTCGTCGGGCGGGGTCGGGCCGTGCTCTGCCCCGGTCACGCGGGCCGTCGTCCGGACCGGTCCGCCGACCGCAGCTCGGGAGCCTGGGCCTCGGCGTGGCCCTCGTAGGCCTCGACGATCTTCTGCACCAGGCTGTTGCGGACCACGTCGCCCCGGTGGAAGCGCACGAACTCGACGTCGTCGATCGTGTTCAGCACGTCCGCGACGGCGACCAGGCCGGAACGTTGCTCGCGCGGCAGGTCGACCTGGGTGATGTCGCCGGTGATCACCATCTTCGAGCGGTAGCCGAGCCGGGTCAGGAACATCTTCATCTGCTCCGGCGTGGTGTTCTGCGCCTCGTCGAGGATGATGAACGAGTCGTTCAGCGTCCGACCGCGCATGAAGGCCAGCGGCGCGACCTCGATCACGCCGTTCTCCATGTACGCGGTGACCCGCTCCGGGTCGAGCATGTCGTGGAGCGCGTCGAACAGCGGCCGCAGGTACGGGTCGATCTTCTGCATCAGGTCGCCGGGCAGGAAGCCGAGCTGCTCCCCCGCCTCGACGGCCGGACGCGTCAGGATGATCCGCTTGACCTCCTGGCGCGACAGCGCCGCAGCGGCCGCGGCGACGGCCAGGAAGGTCTTGCCGGTGCCGGCCGGACCGATCCCGAAGGTCACCGTGTTGTTGCGGATCGCGTCGACGTAGTGCTTCTGCAGCGCCGTCTTCGGCACGACCCGGACCTTGCGCGCCGGGTTCTGCCAGACGACGTCGCCGAGCACGTCCGCCGGACGCTCCGCGGCGCGCATCGCCGAGTCGACGGTCGGGATCGTGCCCGCCTCGACCGTGTGGCCCTGCTCGGCCAGCGTGATCAGCTCACGTACGACCGTCGCGGCCGACTGCACCGATTCGGCGTCGCCGTCGAGGGTCAGCACGTTGCCGCGCAGGAAGACGTCGCAGTTCACGTGCTCGTCGAGGGCACGCAGACCCGAGTCTCCGCCGTCGCTGAGCTGCACAGCGACGTCATACGGCACTTCCAGCCGTCGTCTCAGAGGAATCCCCTTGGATTCGAACCGTCCCAGCGCACACCGCCGAACCGATCGGCGGAGTGGTGGCGGAGCGCTGTCGCTCCGGCGTCCGAGACACGCATCATGCCCTTCCGACTATACGCCCGCCTCGGACGGCTTTGGTGTCTTCCGGTGAAGTTCAGCCCCGCCGCAGCAGGACCGCAGCCCAGTCGCCGGACTCGCGGCGCTCGCTCTCGGCGAAGCCGAGCCCCGCGAACGCGCGGACCACGCCGTCGACCTCGTGCGTCAGCAGTCCCGACGCGACGATCGCATTCGGCTGCGGATCGGCGAAGCCGTCGCTCGCGACGCGCAGCAGCAGCGGGCGCAGCAGGTTGGCGAGCACCAACGGCGGACGACCGTCGTCCTCGGCGGATCCGGGCATCCCCGCCGGACCGTCGCGCAGCAGGTCGTACTCGGCCGCCGTGACGGTGACCCCGTTGACCCGGGCGTTCTCGACCGTCGCCGCGACCGATGGCGGCTCGTTGTCGACCCCGTGGACCGGGCCCCAGCCGAGCTGCGCGGCCGCGACCGCGAGCACCCCCGAGCCGCAGCCGAGGTCGAGCACCGGGCCGCGCGTGCGAGCCACGTCGGCGTCGGTGCGCGCGGCGTCGCCCTGCGCGGCCAACCCGACCAGCAGCTCCAGGCAGAGCCGCGTGGTCTCGTGGCCGCCGGTACCGAAGGCCTGCGCCGGGTCGATCACCAGGTCGCGGACGTCCGGGAGGTCGCCGGCGTACCCGTCGGCCCACGGCGGGCGGACGTAGAGCCGGTCGGCGATCAGCACCGGCTCGTGGAAGGTCATCCAGCGGACATCCCAGTCGTCGGCGACCTCGGCGTCGACGACCGCGACCACCGCGTCGCCGAGTTGCGACCGCAGCCTCGCCTCGCTCGGCAGCACGTCGCCGTCGCCGTAGAGCGCGAACTCGACCAGCCCGTCGACGTCGCCCTCCTCGACCCCGAGCGGCGCCAGCTCGGTCAGCCGGGCAAGCGCGAGCTCCGCTTCGTCGCGCTCGACCCGGACCGCTCGCCGCAACATCGACGGGCCTCAGCCCTTGCGCCAGAGCCGGCGCAGGCGGCCGACGACCGACTCGTCGGCGTCGTGGTCGTGATCGTCGCCGAACGACTCGGCCAGCTCCTCGAGCAGCTCGCGCTGGCGGCCGTTGAGCCGCTTCGGCACGGTCACGTCGACGACCACGTGCAGGTCCCCGCGGCGACCGCCACCGACCCGCGGCATCCCGCGGCCGCGCAGCTTGATCGTCTTTCCGGGCTGGGTCCCGGCCGGGATCTCGACCTCGAGCGGCTCGTCGAGCATCTCGACGGTCAGCGTGGTGCCGAGCGCGGCGCGCGGCGCGGAGACCGGCACGACCGTGATCAGGTCGTCGCCCTCGCGCACGAACCGGTCGTGCGGCAGCACCGTGACGACCACGTAGAGGTCGCCGTCCGGCGCTCCCGGCTCACCCTGGTGGCCGCGGCCGGACAGACGGATCCGCTGGCCGTCGGCGATCCCCGACGGCACGTCGACCTCGAGCGTCCGCGTGACCGGCTTGAGGCCGTTGCCGTCGCAGTCCTCGCACGGCTTCTCGGGCCGCTGGCCGCGACCGCCGCAGACGTTGCAGGTGGCACGCTGGACCATGTCGCCGAACGGGGTCCGACGGACCTGGTCGACCACGCCGTGACCGCCGCACTGCGAGCAGCGCGTGGACTTGCTGCCCGGCGCCGCGCCCGACCCGGTGCAGGTCTCGCAGCGGGCGACGACCTCGACCTCGACCTCGACGCGGGTGCCGGTCAGCGCCTGGTCGAGCGTCAGCTGGACGTCGACGCCCAAGTCGCCGCCGGCCCGCGGGCCGCCGGCGCCCCCGCCGCCGAACGCCTGGCCGAAGACCGCGCCGAAGAGGTCCGACATCGAGCCGAACCCCTCGAAGTTCGAACCCATCCCGCGCTGCTTCAGGCCGTCGTGGCCGTAGCGGTCGTAGGTCGCGCGCCGCTCCGCGTCGGAGAGGATCTCGTACGCCTCGGCGACCTCGCGGAAGCGGTCCTGCGCCTCCGGGTCGTCCGGGTTGACGTCGGGATGCAGGGTCCGGGCCAGCCGACGGAACGCCTTCTTGATCTGCGCTTCGTCGGCCTGACGGTCGACGCCGAGCACCTCGTAGGGATCGCGTGGCACGGTCTGACTCATACGTTCTCGTACAGCTCCTCGACGTAACGGGACAGCTGGAAGGCGACGTCCCGCACCGCGCGGATGGCCTGCGGGTAGTCCATCCGCACCGGTCCGATCACGGACACGCTGCCCAGCTTTCTCTGCGGCGGGCCGTACCCGGCTGCCACAACCGACAATGATCGCAGGGCCGGCACCGGGTTCTCCGCGCCGATCATCACAACCACGTCGGGACGGTGGAGCGCCTGGCGCAGGACCTGCAGGATCGTCGCCCGCCGCTCCAGCTCGTCGACCAGCGAGTCGAGCTCCTCGATCTCCCCCGTGCGCGCGTCCTGCATCAGCCGCGCGGCCCCGGTGACGAAGACGCCGGTCGTCGTGTCGCCGGCGCTGTCGGCCAGCCCCTCGAAGATCGGCCGCAGCGCGCCGAGGAACGCCTGCTCGGTGGGGCCCAGGCTGGGATCGTCGAGTCGCGCGCGCAGCATCCGCGCGCCGAGCCCGCTCCCGACCAGCCGCTCGTTGAGGTATTCGCGGGCCCACGACGCCAGCCCCGGGTCGACCGGATCGCGGAAGCCGACCGTCCGCTTGGCGACGTCCCCCGCCGAGGTGATCACCACGACCATCACGGAGCGCGGCGCGAGCAGCAGCACCTCGACGTGGCGGACCGTGGCGGTCGAGACCGGCGGTGCGGTGACGACGGCCAGCAGGTCGGTGACCGTCGAGAGCGTCTCGCTGGTCACGCGCATCGCCTCGTCGATCTCGTGCTGGACGAGCGCCAGCTCGAGCCCCTGGACCGGCCCCGACCCGCCGGCCGCCGGCAGCAGGTGATCGACGAAGTAGCGGTGCCCGGCGTCGGTCGGCACCCGGCCGGCCGAGGTGTGCGGGTGGTTGAGCAGCCCCTGGCCCTCGAGCTGCGCCAGCTCGTTGCGGATCGTCGAGGGACCGAGACCAAGGTCGGGGTCGCTCGCGAGCAGCTTGCTGCCGACCGGCAGTCCGGTCTCCCGGAACTGGGCCACGACCTTCCCGAGAATCAGCTCCTGGCGGGGCGTCAGCATCGACCGACCGATCGTACTGGGGGGTCGCAGTCGGCGGGGCGTTCGGTGCGCGCCGGTGTGTGCGGACGACGCCACGCGGCCGAACCGCGACGGCGCTACGCCGCGCGGTTCTCGATCGGTCAAGCTCCTCGCAGTCGATGAGTCGTGCGCTCGCCATCATCAAGAGGACGCTGATCGCGTTCTACAACGACCAGATGACGCAGCACGCCGGGGCGATCACCTACTACGGGTTGATGTCGCTGTTCCCGGTGCTGCTGATCTCGCTGTCGGTGCTCGGCCTCGTCGGCGAGTACCCGCGCACCTACAACGCGATCGTCGACTACCTGCGCGAGGTCGCTCCGGCATCGGTGGTCCAGCCGATCGACGACTCGCTGCGCGAGGCGCTGCGCAACCGCAGTGCCGCCGCGACGGGCCTGGTGGTCAGTCTCGTCCTGATGTTCTACGGCACCACCGGCGTGCTCGAGTCGATGCGGCGAGCGCTCAACGTGGCGTTCCACGTCAAGGGCGGACGCAGCTTCGTGCGGCGCAAGTCGATCGACGTCCTCTCGACCTTCGTGCTGCTGCTGCTGGTCCTGTCGACGTTGGTCTTCGTCGTGATCGGCCGCGGCCTGGCGGAGGACATCCTCAACCTGTTCGGGATCCACGAGGGGGCCGCCGAGGTCTGGTCGATCATCCGCTGGCCGGCGGCGGTGCTCAGCGCGCTGCTCGGCTTCGCCTACATCTACTACGTGACCCCGGACTACAAACACCGGGCCTTCCACTGGGTCACCCCCGGCGCCGCGCTCGGGGTCGCGTCGTGGCTGGCGGTCTCGTACCTGCTGTCGCAGTACATCTCCAACGTCGTCAACGTCGGCGCGCTGTACGGCGCGTTCGCCGGCGCGATCGTCGTCGTGCTCTGGTTCTGGCTGTCGAGCTGCGCGCTGCTGATGGGCGCCGAACTGAACGCGGCGATCAGCGTCCAGCACCGGGTCGAGCAGGACGAACCGGTGCAGGACGTCGAGCTCGGCTAGGGACCGGTTAGCCCACCCGCCCCACGACCACCTCGGCGACGCCGTTGCGGACGACGCGAGTCGAGCCCTGCTTGGCCTGCGTGGTGACGTGGGCCACGCCGTCCTCGATCGCCTTGATCTTCGAGCTGACGGTGATCTCCTGCTCCGGGACCGCCATCCCGCGGAACTCGACGCTCAGCCGCTTCAGCGCGGCCGGGGCCTGCGGTCCGCCGACCGCGTCGGTCTGGGCGCGCGCGACCTGAGCCATCGTCCACAGACCGTGGAGGATCTTGCTCGGCAGACCGACCTGCTGAGCGAACTCGTCGTCGACGTGGATCGGATTGAAGTCGCCCGACGCGCCGGCGTAGCGGACGGTCACGTAGCGGTCCGGCGTGACGGCGAGCGTCGGCAGCTCCGTGCCGGGCTCCCAGATAATAGGGGTCCCGCCCGCCCCGTGCGGCTGCGGATCGGTGGTCATTCTGCGGCTCCTCGAACGATGTTGGTCCAGACGCCGGTCGAGACGACCTGGCCGTCGGCGTCCGTGGTCTCCGCCCCGAACACGTAGTAGGTGACGTTGGCCGCGTCGAGCGTGCGGACGTCGTCGAGGGTGATCGTGGTGTGGACCTCCTCGCCCGCCACCAGCACGCGGTGCCACACGAACTCCTGGGCACCGTGCACGAGGTGTGCGAAGTCGATCCCGATCTCGTCGTCGAACATCGCCGGCTCGATCGCCGGAGACGAGTAGACGACGACGAACATCGGCGGGGCGACGAGGTCCTCGTAGCCTGCCGCCCGCGCCGTCGCGACGTCGTGGTGGATCGGGTTGGTCTCTCCGACCGCGCGAGCGTACTCGCGGATCTTCTCGCGTCCGATCACGTATGAGACGGGGGGAAAGCGCTTGCCGATCGGGGCAGCGGCAGGGGATTCAGCCACGCGGATCTGGTCCTCGACGTAGGGCGGGTGGGCGTTCGCACGCCGCCGGCGACGGGAGCGTGGGAACGGGACCACCATCGTATTGACGCACGAAGACGAACGATTGACGCACGAAGACGAACGATTGACGCGGGAAGGCGGACGATCCGCGACGATACCCGGCAGTGCAGTACCACGAACGTTTTCGGGTCCCCCCGCGGCGAACGGCGCTCGCCGCGGTCGTGCTGACGATCGCGGCCGCGGCCGCGGCCGCGCCAGCGTCGGCGAGCACCGCCTCGGAGCCCGCGTCGTCGGACACGGCCGCCGCGTCCCGTCAAGCGGGGTTCCAGCAGCCAGTCGTGCCGGTCACCGGGCCGACCCCGGAGGTGCTCGCCGCCGCGATCGCCCAGATCCGCGGTAGCGCCCCGTCCGACTTCTGGTCGATGGCTGACGCGGCGGTGCTGCCGCTCGACAGCCTGTGGGACGCGCAGCAGGGCGGCTACGTCGTGCCGGCCCGCACGTCGCCGCGGGGGGTGCTGCGGGTGCGGACAAACGCCGAGATGCTGCTCGTGCACGCCCACGCCGCGCGCGCCGGCCACCAGGGCACGAGCCAACGCCCCGACCGGATCGAGCCGCTGGTGCGGTTGATGACCGGCCGGATGTACATGGCGACGCTCGACGGCAAGGTCACGCCGACCTACAGCGACGGCCGCAGCGTGACCGCCCACGCCCCGGGGTTCTCCGACGCGGGCGGCAACACCTCGACGATGCACCAGTCGCTCGACGCCGTGGTGATGCGCGCGCTCGCCGCCGCCTGGGTCGTCCGCGACCAGGTCGGGTTGTCCGAGGAGGCACGCAACCTGATCGTCGACCGGGTGACCGCGGTCGCGCTCTCGCCCTTCTGGCGGTTCCCGAGCCGGCTGCTCAACCAGATCAACTGGAACGCCGACGTCTACTCGGCCTACACGACCGTCACCGGCGACCCGACGCTGATGCGGAACGACTACCGCCAGCAGCTGATCTGGTTCGCGGAGCGCGCTCGCCGTCAGGCCTACCCGAAGGGCACCACCAACCTGGCCAGCGGCTTCGGCTTCCACTACACCCCGAATCGCGGTGTCAACACCCACCTCAACCAGGTCGACACGTCCGAGTACGCGAACATCGCGCTCGGGGCACTGGCCCACCTGGATCAGGCCGGCACCGTCGGCATGTCCCCCCTGCCCGCCAGCGTCCACTCGACGCTGCAGCGCTGGATGCGCCGCGTCGTCTACGGCACCTGGACGGAGAGCGGCTACCTCAACTGGGATTCCGGCAAGGGGATCGACCGGATCCACCTGACCCAGTACTGGCTGCTCGCGCTGCGCGGCTTCGGCACGGCGATGGAGGGGTCCAAGCGCAGCGGCCTGCTGTCCGACCAGCAGCCGGTCGCTCGTCAGATGGCAGCGCAGGCGATGAAGCTCTACCGCCGACGCGCGCTCGAACACGGCAGCGTGATCCTCCCCGCCAGCTCGTTCGGGTTCTCCGGCAGTGCGCTGGTCAGCGAGAGCTTCGACGGGACCACCGGCACGGCCCGCTTCGCGTCGACGGCGAGCGAACTGGCGCTGGCGGGCCTCGAGCCGCGGGGCAACCGCAAGAGCAACCGGCTGCCCGACGCCTTCAGCCACGACGAGAGCCTCGGCCGGCTCGCGGTCACCACGTCGCGGTACGCGGCGGCCGTCACCCGCCCCTGGTCGGGGCTGCGCTCCGGCGGGATCGAGCCGTCGCGGATCATCGACGCCGGTGGCCACGCCGTGACCGGTCTGGGTGGGGCCACCGCGGGAACGCTGGCGCTCAGTCTGTCATCCGGCGGCAGCGAGATCCTGTCCACGCAGCCGGGCCGCTACCGCGCGCCGCAGTCGCGGCTGCGGGTCCCGAAGGGTGCCGTCGACCGCTCGGCGACGCTGCAGCAACCGCTCAAGGTGACCGCCAGCGACGCGGCGATGGACCTGAAGCTCGACCTCGAGCACCGGTTCGACTCGAAGTCGATCGTCACCCGCTACAAGCTCGACAACAAGCGCACGCAGGGCGTCAACGCGATCCTGCGGGTGCCGACCTACGGGTCGCGGATCACCGGGTCGCTGCGCGTCGGCCAGCGGATGACGTACTCCACCCAGCGCCGCGGGCTGCGGATCACGTCGCCCGACGGCGCGCGCTTCACGGTCCGGTTCAGCGGTTTGCCGACGTCCGCTCGCGGCCTGGTCGTCAAGGGCACCAAGCAGGTCGGCAACCCCGACCCCGGACCCGAGCTGCAGATCAAGTTCCCGCTGCCGAAGAAGAAGACGACGATCCGCCGCACGCTGACGATCTCCGCGCCGTAGGTCGGAGGCCGGCCGACAGGGGCCCTAGCCTGCGGGTCGGCCGCGGCGAGTGGCTGAACGTCGTCGGGCGGCGTGACGGGAACGGGCGGCAGGACAGCAGCCGAGCGCCGCCGAACCGCGGAACGACGATCAGATGATCCCGGGAACGGCACCGCCGTCGGCCGACCAAGCCGCTCCGGTGACGAACCCGGCGCGCGGCGAGGCCAGCAGCGCGATCACGTCGGCGATCTCGTCCGGGGTGCCGAGCCGCTTCAGCGGCAGCTTGGCCGCGGCCTGCGCGACGATGTCCTCGGCGGTCGTGCCCGTCGCGGCGATCTCCTGATCGACCAGGCCGCCGGGTGCCATCCACAGCTCGCTGTCGATCGGTCCCGGCGTGACCGCGTTGACCCGCACGTTGCGGCCGGCCAGGTGCTGCGCCCACGCCCGCGAGAGCGAGAGCTGGGCGGCCTTGGTCACCGAGTAGGACATGTTGCTCAGTCCCGGCCGCTTGCCGGACGACGACGAGACCAGAACCGCCCGGCCGCCCTTCGGCGCCGCCGCGAGCGCGTCCGCGGCGGCGAGCAGCAACGCGTTGGGGCCGATCACGTTCAGCCGCCACTGCGCGTCCCAGTCCGCCGTCGTCAGCTGCTCAGGGTCGGCGCGGTGGGTGGTGCCGGCCGCGATCACCACGGCGTCGAGCCGCCCGTGGGCGTTGATCGCGGCCCGCACGACCGCCGGGCCGGATGCCTCGTCGGTCACGTCGACCGCGACGGTCGCGTGCGGGCCGTTCGGCAACACCGAGGCGACCGCTTCGAGCCGCTCCGCGGTCCGCGCGACCAGGGTCAGTCGCGCGCCTTCGGCGGCGAGCCGCTCGACGGTCGCCCGACCGATCCCGCTGGTCGCCCCGGTGACGACGATCGACTCCCCCGCGAGCTCCAGGTCCATCGGAAGATCTTGTCAGGGCCGTGGGCACGGTTCCGATCGACTCGACGACCGGGCCACACCGACGCGGGCCATAGAGACGGCCCCTGAGACCCCGAATCGGCTCAGCGGCGCGACCGAAGGCCGGGGAGTCGTTTTGGGGTGCTGCCGCCCGCGTCGGGACGCGACGTCGTCGGCACCTCCGTAATCGGGTCGGCGGCGGTCGACGCGGCGGCCACGACGAACCCCAATTGCCAACTGTCAACAACTAGACTGTCGTCATGGCTGACTCTCCGAACCCGAACGACGTCGCGCCGCCCGAGAGCTGGTTCCGCGACAACCCCGACTCCTCGTCGCTGACCGCCCCGCGCGTGCTGGTCCCGGTCTTCCTCGATCCGGAGGAGCTCGAGCCGGCGATCGCGTTCTACGAGCAGCTGCAGGGTGTGAAGGCCGACATGCGGCTGCCGCTGCCCGACATCGGGTTGGACGTCGCCGTCGTCGGCGGGTTCTCGCTGATCTCTGGGACGGAGGAGGCACGCAAGCCGGCGTCGGCGCTGCGCGCGATCGTCACCGTCGCCGACGCGGACGTCGCCCACCGGCGGCTGATCGACGCGGGCGTCGAGATCCTCCAGGCCCCGTTCGCCGCCGACGTCGGCCGACTGATGTACGCCAAGCACGCCGACGGCACGGTCGCCGAGTACATCGAGCACCGTCCGCGGCCGGGCGAGGCGGGGCGCGCGGCCTGAGCTCGCCACGAGGCCAGCGCTCGTCGTTTCGTGCCGAGTGGTTCGGCAGGACCCGACAGGCCCGGGCGTCACCGTCAGGCGCTGACCGCTGCTCGTCGGATCGTGCCGAGGTGCTCGACCTCACCCGACGAGCCGACCCTCGACCAAGGCGCCGTCAGGCGCGGACCGCGGTCAGCGCAGCCGAGCGGTGCCCTTCGCTGACGCGACATCGGCCGTGGGCGACAGCAGCAGCGCGCGCACGGAGCCCGAGCCCCGGCGGGCGTCGCGGGCCGCGCGCACGCGCACGGTCACCGTCTTCGACGCGCCGGCGGCGAGCGTGCCGACCCGGACGCGGGCAACACGGCCAGCGCCGTTGGCCGCGACGACGCTCAGCGGCAGCGTGACGACGAGCCGTACGTTCGGAGCGACACCCGCACCGGCGTTGCGCACCCGCACGCGCAACGTGCCGCGGGCACCGCGCCGCACGCTCAGATTCGACACGCGAGCGGTCAGCATCGACGGGGTCGCGTCACGTCCGGCGGGACCCACCGGACCGATCGGCCCCAGCGGACCCGGGACCCCGGTCAGCCCGATCGGACCGATCGGACCGATCGGCCCGATCGCGCCGTCCTGGCCATCGGCACCCGTCGCTCCCGTCGCCCCGGTCTGACCGTTCGCTCCGGCCGGCCCCGTCGCTCCGTCGGCTCCGGTCGGCCCCTGCGGACCGGTCGGACCAGCCGGGCCCTCCGGACCTTGCGGCCCCTCCGGGCCGGTCGGCGGCACCGTCGCCTGCTCGGTCGTGAACGTGGCGTCGTCCGTCGTCCGGACGTCTCCCGCCCCGGAGGTCCCCACCAGCCGGTAGTGGTACGTGGTGGCGGGCGCGAGGCCCGAGAGCAGCACCGCCACCGGTCCGCCCGCGGTCGACGAAAGCGTTACCGGTGCCGTGGAGCCGTAGGCGGGCGTCGGCCCGTAG
>JBQGEK010000186.1:0-1663 GCA_052039575.1 Patulibacter sp.
GTGTCGTCGATCGTCTGCGCGACGACCGGGATCACGTCGTGGTCGACGGCCAGCTGGCGGACCTCGTCGAGCGTCGGCACGATCCGCAGCCCGAGGGCGGCGGCCCGGTCGAGGGCGTCCTGCGGGTCGGTCGGCGGCACGCGGCGATTCTCCCAGAGCATGCGCGAGCGGGGTGGCGACGTCCGTCGACGTGGCCAGATGCGCGCGGCGGCACGCGTGAGTACGGGGCCCGCAAGGTCCCGCGGCGGCCTCCGGCATGACCGCCTGCAGGCGCTCGACGGTCGCGATTCCGGGGTTAGGATGCCCGAGTGCCGTCCCGTCGACCCCCTACGCGCCCACCGGGAGCGCCCCGTCCAGCGACTGGTCCGGCGGGTCGCCCGCGGCGCGGATTCGGCCTCTGGCCGATCACCGTCGTGCTCTCGGTGACGCTGGTGGTGCTGGTCGCGATGCTCGTCGTCCGCGGGTCGGACGGCGACGTCGGGACCGAGGCCGCGGAGGCCGAGGCGGTCACCGTGACGCCGGCCTCCGGGTCGGGCAGCCCGTCCGGCGACGGCGCGCGGACAAAGCACGCGCTCCACGACCCCCACGCCGAACGCCAGACCCAGCGCAAGCGCACCGCGCAGCAACGGGCCGCGAAGGAGCGCGAGGCGCTGCGACCGAGCGTCGCCAATGGCCTGCTCTGCCGCCCCGCTCCCGGCCAGCCGGCCCTGGTCCGCAAGCGCGCCGGAGGCACCAGCAAGCGCATCGCCCTGACCTTCGACGACGGGCCGACGCGGCGGTTCACGGCTCCGATCCTCGACACCCTGCGCAAGCACGAGGTGCCGGCGACGTTCTTCGTGATCGGCGCCCAGATCAAGCCGAACCGCGAGCTCGTCCGGCGGATCGTGCGAGAGGGGCACGCGCTGGCCAACCACACCTGGTCGCACGCCGACGTCTCACGCGGGGATGCGCAGGCGAACGTCCAGCTCGGCGACACCCAGTACGCGATCCAGCAAGCGGTCGGACGCGCCGGCTGCCTGATGCGCCCGCCCCGGGGAGCCGTCGGGCCGGGGCTGGTCCGCTGGTTGGAGAAGCACCGGAAGGTCGGCGTGCTGTGGGACGTCGACAGCAACGACTACCAGCTGCCGTCGGCCGCGGCGATGACGCAGCAGATCGTCTCGGCGACCCGTCCCGGGTCGATCATCCTGCTCCACGACGGAGGCGTCGACCGCTCGCGGACCGTCGCCGCGGTCCCCGGGATCATCAAGCGGCGGAAGGCCAAGGGCTACCAGTTCGTCACCGTCCCGGAGCTGCTCGAGCTGCCCCGGGCGAAGACCTGAATCGGGCTCGGCGCTGCGCGGTCCGCGGCTGGCCGGCGCTGTGCAGCGTCCGACCCGCCTACCGGGCGTCTCGCTGCACGGTCTCCTGTAGGGCGGCGCCGTGCAGCAGGTGGCTTGGCTCCCGGGTTCCACGCTGCACGGTTCGCCCCCGGGCGCGCCCTGCAGCGTCAGACCCGCCCACCGGGCGCCTTGCTGCAGGGTCGACCGTCGCGGCGCACCGTGCAGGGTCTGAACCGCCTACCGCGCTTCCTGCTGCACGGTCAGCGTCCGCGGCGCACGGTGCAGCGTCCGATCCGGTCGCTCAGCCGCGCCGCGGAGCGTTGCGGCGGGTGCGCAGGACCTCG
>JBQGEK010000187.1:0-9301 GCA_052039575.1 Patulibacter sp.
GACCAGCGCGCGGTCGACCTCGGTCGGGATCTGGTCGGCGATCTCCGGACTGAGGGTGCGCGCCGACTGGACCGCGAGCAGGCCGATGTTGCCGAGCCGCAGCACGGCCGTGTCGGCATCCCCGTCGACCGCGGTGCGGTAGAGCTGACGGGCGGCCACCTCGACGGCGCCGCGCGCCGCCCCCGAGCGCACGACGGCGGTCACGCCGCTGTCGATCAGCGGCTCGAAGGTCACCAGGTCGGGCGCGAGCGCGACCAGTTGCCCGGTCAGCTGCTGCCCGATCGCGTCGGAGACTGGCTCGGCCGTCAACGCCGCGCCTGCTCCGGCCACGAACCGGTCCTCGTTGAGCACCGCGAAGCGCAGGCCGGTGAGCAGCACCGCGAGCACGGCGAGCAGCAGGCCGATGACCTGCAGAACGCGGCCGAGCCGCGGGTGATCTGTACGCCGAGCGGCCCGGATGATGCGTGATCCTACGCCGCGGGACGCCGAGGCGTAATTCTCCCGCAAATCGAGGGATCGGCGGTATAGCCTTCGCCGTACACCCACGTCCGAAGAGAGCTTCCGTGTCCTCCTCCCCTGCTCCGGCACCCGCCGGCGTCCCGCCGACCGATGGCTCCGTCGTCGTCACCGCGGTCGACGGACCTCCTCCACGACTCTGGTGGATGGTGCTGATCAGCGGGCTGCTCGCCGTGCTGGTCGGCGTGCTCGCGCTCGCGGTGCCGGGTGCCACCGTCCTGTTCCTCGGCCTGCTGTTCGGCGTCTCGCTGATGATCACCGGCGTCAGCTCAATCGCGATCGGGCTGACCGGCGAGGGTTCCTCCGGCCGCCAGACCCTGTCGGTGCTGCTCGGCTTCGCCGCGGTGCTCGCCGGCATCTTCTGCTTCGTGCGTCCCGGCGCCGGGATCCTCGCGGTGATCCTCTCAGTCGCGTTCTGGTTCATGCTGGTCGGAGTCGGCGACCTCGTCGCCGCGTCCCAGGAGAAGCGGCACCGCGTCTGGCGCGGACTGCTCGGCGTGATCGCGATCGTCGCGGGCGTCGTGCTGGTCGTCGATCCGGTGATCGGCGTGCAGACCGTCGCGCTGCTTGCCGGCCTGGGCTTCCTGCTGCGCGGCGGCGCCGAGATCGGCTTCGCGTTCCAGCTGCGCAGGGCCGCCCACGACGGCTGACCCGCCGGGTGTACGGGAGCTCGTCGACGGATCGGCCAAATTTACTCATCTTCTGATGAGTAACGGCGGTGAACTTTGCGGGCTCGCCGGTAATTCGGGGGGATGCCTGCGCATACCATGAGCACTATGTCCGAGGTTCGCCCCCACAAGACGATGTCGAAGGCGACGCGCTACGTGAACATCGTGGCCGTCGCCGTCCCGTTCATCGGCGTCCTGGCCGCGATCGCGATGCTGTGGAACTCCGCGGTGACGTGGTTCGACATCACGATGCTGGTCGGGATGTACCTGATCAGCGCCTTCGGGGTGACGGTCGGGTACCACCGGATGCTCACCCACGGCGCCGTCCAGGCGCCCAAGTGGGTCCGCTACGCGTTCGTCGTCGCCGGCTCGACCGCCGTCGAGGGTCCCGCCCTGATCTGGGCCGCCGACCACCGCAAGCACCACGCCCACACCGACGTCGAAGGCGACCCGCACTCGCCGCACATCGGCGGCGGCGAGGGGCTCAAGGGCCTCTGGCACGCCCACGTCGGCTGGCTCTGGTCGACCGAGATCGAGCGCGGCTGGCCGCGCAAGCACACGCCGGACCTGTTGCGCGACAAGGGCCTGGTGCGGATCTCGAAGTGGTTCCCGTGGATCGCGCTCGTCGGGCTGATCATCCCGTTCCTCGCCGGCTGGGCCTTCTACGGCACGCTGATGGGCGGCCTCCAGACCTTCGTCTGGGCCGGCCTCGTGCGGATCTTCTTCATCCACCACGTGACGTGGAGCGTCAACTCGATCTGCCACTTCTCGGGCTACCGCCGGTTCGACGTCGACGACCACTCGCGGAACAACCCGCTGCTGGCGATCCTGACCCTCGGCGAGTCGTGGCACCACAACCACCACGCCTTCCCCCGCTCCGCCAGCCACGGCATGCGCTGGTACGAGGTCGACCTCTCCGCGCTGCTGATCAAGGGCTTCGTCAAGGTCGGCCTGATGTCGAAGCCGGTCTACATCAGCCGCGAGCAGCAGGCCAGGAAGATGCCCGGCGCGACGCCCCCGGCCCCCCAGGCCGAACCGGCGGTCGACGCGGCCTGAGGACCTGTCGCAGAATGATCGGCGGCCGCGACAGGCGGCCGATCGTTCTGAAACAGGTCCTGAATGCGATGATGCGCGGGTGAGCAAGGACGTATCGCCCGCGCGCGGGTTCCGGGACTACGCGCCCGCCGACAAGGCCCGCCGCGACCAGCTGCTGAGCATCATCCGCGGGGTCTACGCGGAGCACGGCTTCGCCGAGATCGAGACCCCCGTCGTCGAGCCACTCGACCGGCTGCGCAGCAGCGACGGCGGCGACAACGTCGGGATGATCTTCGCGATCCAGCGTCGCGGCCTGTCGGTCGAGGACGCTCACGGCGTCGCCGCCGTCCACGAGCTCTGCGACCTGGGGCTGCGCTACGACCTGACGGTCCCGCTGTCGCGGTTCTACGCCAGCGAGCACGCCCGCCTGCCCCGCGTTGCCCGGCTGATCCAGATCGCCCCGGTGTGGCGCGCCGAACGGCCCCAGAAGGGGCGCTTCCGCCAGTTCACCCAGTGCGACATCGACATCATCGGCGAGGCCGGGCCGCTGGCCGAGACCGAGCTGGTGACCACGACCCTCACGGCGCTCGACGCGCTCGGCGTCCGCGGCGCCACCGTGCGGATCAACGACCGGCGGCTGCTCAAGGCGCTGCTCGAGAGTGCCGGGGTCGCCGACGATCAGCGCGCCGCGGTGCTGGTCGTGATCGACAAGCGCGACAAGATCGGGCTCGAGCGGGTTCAGCAGCAGCTCGACGAGCTCGACCTCGGCGACGACGTCGCCGCCACGCTCGGCCGTCACCTGGAGCGGTTCGCCGCCGGGCCGATCGACGCCGACGAGTTCGCGACGCTGCTCGACCCGAGCGACGAGGCGACCACCGCGCTCGACGACCACCGCACGGTCGTCGCTGGCGTCGAGGCGATCGTCGGCCCCGGCGTGGTCCGCTTCGGTCCGACGCTGGTCCGCGGCCTGGGCTACTACACGGGCACGATCTTCGAGGTCGAGCACCCCGAGAGCGGCAGCTCGATCGGCGGCGGTGGCCGCTACGACGGGATGGTCGGGCGGTTCCTCGGCCGCGACGTGCCGGCCTGCGGGTTCTCGCTCGGCTTCGAACGGCTGGTCGACCTGGTGCCCGCACCAGCGTCGGACGGCCCCCAGCGGGTCGCCCTGGTCTACCCGACCGACGCCGATCCGACGGCGATCCTGACCGAGAAGCGGGCGTTGATCGCCCGCGGCCTCGCGGTCACGCTGGTCCCCCGCGCCAAGAACATGCGGCGGGTGCTCGACGAGGTCCAGGCGCTCGGGATCCGCGCCTACGCCACGCTCGGCAGCGACGAGCTGCGCGAGCTCGGCTGACGCGGACTGGCGGGCGCCGCGCGGCGGTCACGCGCACCGCGACCGCGACGACGGCCCGGAACGGGAAACGGGGCCCCGTCACCGTGATGCGGTGACGACGCCCCGGTCGCCCTCTCCCTGGAACTCGGACGGGTCGGGGCGCTATTCCCCGACCGTCGTCCTAGGACCCGACGGTCACTTGCAGGGCGTCGTGCCCTTGAAGTTGGCCGGGGCCGTCACGTTGTCCTTCTGGAACGTGGTGACCTCGTACGGCCACTTCTTGTCCTTCGGGCAGCCCGTGGTGAAGAGGTAGTTCTTCGCCGTGATGCTGGCCTTCAAGTCGATCAGTGAGATCGGCACACCGGCCACGATCTGCAGCTCTTCGGGGACGTCGAACGTGACCTTGTATCCCCACTTGCCGGACTGCTTGACGATCTTGCCGGCCACGGGCAGCTGGACGACGGCCGGGTTGGTCAGCTCCGTGAAGGCGTAGACCACGTTGGCTCCGCCGTTGACGAACGTCAGCTTGACGCGCGTCTTGACGGTGTCGGCCCAGGCGTTGCCGGAGCCCTTGCCGACGATCGAGCGCTTCGGGCACTGGTCCTGCGGCAGGCCGTTCATCATCCGCGACTCGGCGCACTTGGGCGTGACCTTGCCCTTGACGCCCTTCGGCAGCTTGCCGCCGGCGTAGTAGCCGTCCTTCGGCAGCAGAACCTCGATCCGCTGGACGATCGGCTTGTTGAGGCCGTCCTCACCGTCGGTCGAGATCTTGCCGCTGAACGAGAGCTTGACCGACCGCGGCTTGGACTTCGTGCCGGCCTTGTTCGGGGAAACCTTGGCCTCGGCCGTGACCGAGGTCACCGGCGTCGGGGATTGGGCGACCGCCGGGACGACGGCCGACGCCGAGAGGGCCGCCGCGGCGGCCATTGGCAGCAAGAACGTGATTTTGCGCATGGCGTGGACTATCACCTCGTGGTTGGGACGCGAAACAAGCGCGCACGGCCGTCCGCGATCCTGGGCGGAAACGACCGTGACTCACGCAAACGTACACGTTCACGGGGCTACCGTGCGTAAGATCACACGGATCGGCCAGAAAGTCCTGCTCAGAGCGGATGGATCACCCCTGCGGCGACACGCCCCGAGTCTCAGACGCCGCTGATCGGGCGCACAGCGTGGTGTTCATCGTGATCGAACGTTCCTGAACCCTCACGTTCCGGAAGGCCCCGCCAGCGCAACGCGAGCTCGACCGCGAACCGCGCGTCGGGGTCATCCAGGTCGACGTCGAGCGTCTCGCGCAGCCGCGCGACCCGGTAGCGCACGGTCTGCGCGTGCAGGTGCAGTGCCTCCGCCATCCGCGGACCGTGCCCACGGCAGTCCAGCCACGCCCGGAGGGTCTCCAGGTGACGGGCCCGCCGGCTCTCCGGCAGTCGCTCGATCGGGCCGAGCACCGATGCGGCGAGGTCTTCCGCGGCCTCGGGATTGGCGTGGACCACCTCGTCCGCCAGATGGTCGGTGGCCAGGACCAATCCTGTACCGGACCCGATCCGTCCGGCGTCGACCAGCACGCCGACCGACCGCGCACGACGGTACGAACGACCGACCCGCGGCCACGGCACCGTCGGGCCGAGCACCGCGGGCTCGTCGCGCAGCGCCTCGCGGACCCGGGTCAGGGCCGTCGGCACCGGCACCAGCCCGATCACCGAGCCCTCGTGGACGGCCGCGACCACGCCGGGGTCGATCCGCAGCAGGTCGCCCGCGTTCTCCGACCCCGCCAGCACCACGACCGCGACCTCGCGCGGCGGCGCCCACGGCAGCGCGTAGGCGGCCGCGTCGAGATCCTCGACCGAGACCCGCGTCGAGGACACGATCAGCCGGATCAGCGCGTCCCGCGAGCGTTGCGTGGCGCCCGCCCGCAGCGTCTGCTCGTCCGCCCAGCCGGCGACCGAGAGCGCAGCCAGTCGGTGGATGTAGGCGAAGATCGCGTCGCCGAGCTGGATCAGCGTGCGCTGGTCGGCGCCGTTCGCCCGAGCCGCGTCGCCGAACCGCCGCCACGCCACGCGGGCCCCGCAGCGGTACGCGGCCTGCAGCGCGTCGAGCGTTCGGCCCGAGCGGACCTCGCCGCGTCCGAGCTGCTCGATCATCTCGGTCCCGGCCGCCTCGCGGGTCGGATCCTCCAGCATCGCGACGAACTCGCCGAGCGTCAGCTCGACCCCACGGCGGACCGCGTCGCCGAACCGGCCCTCGAACGGTCGCCGGTACTCGTCGACCTCCTGGCGGATCGCCGTCAGGATCTCGTCGGCGACGTCGGGCAGGATCGGCCGCAGCGACGCGCCGAGCTCCGAGGGCAGCTCCGCGATCCGCTCGCGGGCCTCACGCTCCTCCGGCGGCTGGGCGGCCGTCGCGTCGTTCGGCGGGGGCGACGCGGAGGTCACGGCGCGCGCCGCGGGCCCCGTCGCACGGCAGCGATCCGGCGGCGCAGGCCGCCGACCCGGTCGGTCACCGAATCCCACGTGCGGCGCAGCTCGCCGGTCCCGCCGATGGTCGGCAGCACCGCCCACGGAGTCCGCGAGCGGATGCTGCCGCGCCAGACCCCGGCCCCGTAGGCCGCGTCGTCGAGCCACCCGGCAACCATCCAGCGGGCCGGATCGAGGCCGTAGCCGCGGCCCTCGCGCCACCACGACGCCGCGCTGCTGCCGACCGCCAGCGCGATCAGCGGCGTCCGTGCCCGCGACGGCCAGAGCATCCCCGCCAGCAGCGCCGGGGCGACGAAGATCGTTCCCGTCCGGGCCAGGCCGTCGAGCGTCCGGCCGACGGTCTGGAGCGTCCACAGCGACGCCCACCGGGGAGGTACCCCAGACGAGCGCAGCCGGTAGGCCATCCATCCCGCACGGGCGGCGGTCAGGGCCGCGGCCGCCCCGGGCCGACGGGCGAGCAGCAACAGCGCCACCGCCGTCGGGGCCGGCTGCAGCACGACCGGGGCCAGCCGGCTGCCGTGGCGCTCGGCCAACGGGCCGGCCGAACCGCCGTAGGCCACGCGCCGCCGCAGCAGCGTGCGCCAGTCCGCCGGGTCCTCGTGGTCGACCTCGACCTCGGGGGCGTAGCGGACCCGCCAGCCGCCGTCGTGGAGCCGCCAGACCAGGTCGACGTCCTCGCCGTACCGGAGGGCCGGATCGAACCCCTCGCCGAGCGCCTCCCGGCGGACGACCATCGCGGCAGTCGGGACGTAGGAGACGACGCTGCCGGGCGCGACGGCGCACGGTCGCTCGCCCATGTCGAGCGGCGAGCGGGCGGCAGCATAGCGGCCGACGAAGCCCGGACCGACGATCGACCGCACGCGCGGGGCGACCGCGGCGACGTGGGGATCCTCGAAGTACCCCGACAGCCGCGCGACCCAGTCGGCGGGTGCGACGCAGTCGCTGTCGAGGAAGCCGATCAGCTCGCTGTCGATCCACGGCAGCGCCGCGTTGCGGGCGGCGGCCGGCCCCCCGGACGTCGCCTGTCGCAGCACGCTCGCGCCGTGGCGGGCGCAGACCGTCGTGATCGCGGCGGGGTCGCGGGAGCCGTCGTCGACGACCAGCGCCGTTGCGCCGTCGAGCGCGGACAGGCAGCGGTCGAGCTGCTCCGCTCGGTCGCGGACCGGGATCACCACGGTCACGCTCGGGGCGACCGCCGGCGGCGCCGGCTCGGGGTGCGCGAGCCCTGCGTCGATCAGCTGGAGCCCGAGCGCCCGGACCACCGGGGTGACCGTCTCCCCCGCCTGCAGCGCATCGACCGCCGCCGCGCCCGGACCGCTCAGCCGCATCACCCGGCGCGGGTAGCCGCCGACCAGCACACGTCCGTCGTCGTACCGCCGCGTCGCGCGGTCCAACGCGATCCCCATGCGGTCGGACGCTGGCACGCCCACGACGCTACCGGGTCGGCGCGGCCACGGTCGGCCATGCGGCGACGAACGCCACCAGATCGGCCGTGGCGCGGCGCAGGGCGGTCCGGCCGGCCTCCTCGGACGCGGTCGTCGCGTCGCCGAGGATCCCGTTCGGGCTGACGCCGCGCACGCCCTCGCTCTGCAGCCGCGGCAGCAGCTCGCGGATCGGGCGAACCTCGCCCGGCTCGAGGCGGTCGCCGGAGACCTCGTCGGGCCGGATCGCCAGCATGACCGAGGTCTCGCTGGTGCCCGCGTGGGCGTCGCCGCCCCAGGTCGGCCCCCACGCGCGCACGTCCCGGCCCTCCGCCCGCAGCCGCTGGACCGCCGACCGTACGGCGTCGGCGTTCCCGCCGTGCGTCGACACGAACATCACCCGGCGGAAGGTCTCCGTCGCCGAGCGCGCGAGCTCGACGAGCAGCAGCTCGGTCGCCTCGGCCCCGATCGACAGCGTGCCGGCGAAGCCCTGGTGCTCGCCGCTCGCCCCGTACGGCACGGCGGGCGCGACGACCACGTCGTCGCGCTCACGTCCGAGCGCGTCGGCCAGCTCGCGCGCGATCACCGTGTCGGTGCTCAGCGGCAGATGTGGTCCGTGCTGCTCGGGCGCGCCGAGCGGCACGACGAGCAGCCGGTCCCGCAGCTCCACGACGTCGGTCCAGCGCAGGGATGACAGCGACGTCACGGAACCACGTCTCCGTCCTAGACCGACTCGCGCAGCGGGCGCCGCACGAAGCCGTCGGGGACGAGCACGTCGTCCGCGGTCACGTCGTGGATCGACTCACGGCCGATCCCGGCGAGCGTCTCCTCGATCCCCGACTTGAGGATCTCGAGCACGTTGCCGACCCCCGCCTCGCCGCCCGCGGCCAGGCCCCACAGCGTCGCGCGGCCGATCAGCACCGCCCGCGCGCCGAGCGCGACGGCCTTGACCACGTCGCTGCCGCGGCGGATCCCGCCGTCGAGCAGGATCTCGACCCGGTCGCCGACGGCATCGACGACGCCCGGCAGCGCGCGGATCGAAGCCGGGGTGCCGTCCAGGTTGTTGCCCCCGTGGTTGGAGACCGAGATCCCGCTGGCCCCGGCGTCGGCCGCCGAGATCGCGTCCTCGGGGCGGGTGATCCCCTTGACGATGAACGGGCCCTCCCACTGCGAGCGCAGCCAGGCGATGTCGTCCCACGACGGCAGCGCGGTCATCATCCACTCGCCGTAGGCGTCGAAGAACCCGGGCGCCGGACCGCCGCCGGGGCGGGTCATGTTCGGGGCGGACAGGTCGGGCGGCCCGCCGGCCTGCAGGTACTGCTTGAGCCACCGTGGACGGCGCAGCACCTCGGGCGCCATCTTCAGGGCGACCTTGGCGTCGATCTTCGCCGGGATCTCGGGGCTGCCCCAGTCGCGGCGGTGCGCGAAGGTCCAGTCGAGGGTCAGGATGATGCCATTGACGCCCGCGTTCCGCGCCCGGTCCATGATCTGCAGCAGGCGGTCACGGTCGCCCATCCAGTACATCTGGAAGAACAGCTTGTCGTTGACCGCGATCACGTCCTCCATCGACTTGGAGGCGAACGAGCTGAGTCCCTGGGCGATCCCGCGGTGCGCGGCGGCGCGACCGACGGCGACCTCGCCCTCCGGGTGCACGGCCTGCACGCCGGTCGGCGAGATCATCACCGGCATCGACACGTCGACGCCCTGGATCGTGGTGCTCAGGTTGCGGTTGCCGGCCTGACCGGTGCCGATCCGCGGGAAGAACCCCAGCTCACGGAACGCGCGGATGTTGTCGTCGACGGTGACGCCGCTCTCGGCGCCGGCGATCAGCGCGCCGTAGACCGACGCGGGCAG
>JBQGEK010000188.1:0-18700 GCA_052039575.1 Patulibacter sp.
ACGGTGGTCAGCTCGTCGCGGATCGTCTCGACCGCCGCGAGCGCGGTCTGCTCGGCCTGGGCCGCCTGCTCGCTCTCCCCGATCAGCCGGTCGCGCTTGTTGCGCTCGGCCAGCACCCGGTCCTCGCCACCCTGCGGGCTGCGCTGCAGCTCCCCCGCTCCGACCCGCCAGACATGACCGTCGCGGGTCACCAGCGTGCCGACGAAGGTCAGCGGCACCTGGGTCGGCAGCTCATCGACCAGCCACGCGGTGCGCAGCAGCCGACGGGCGATTCGCAGCGCCGTATCGTCGCCGTGCAGCTTGTCGACGAGCGGCGTCGCGCCCGCCACCGCCGGATCGTCGGCGTCGCTCCGCGGGCCGTTCTCGCCGCTGGTGGGCAGCAGCACACGCGCCCCGTCCCGCCCGCCGTGCCCGAGCAGGTCGCGGGCCACGCTCGGGTCCGAGGCGACGAGCGCGCCCAGCCGCCCGTCGAGCGCCGCGGAAACGGCCAGCTCGCAGCCGTCGTCGACCCGCAGACCGTCCGACAGCGACGTGACCTTCTCGCCCGGACGGCCGCCGGCCGAGCTCGCGCTCGATCCGTGACTGCGCAGGAACTGGTTGGCCGCCGCGAGCTGCGCACCGACCGCTGCCGCCTCGCGGCGGGCCCGCTCGACCGCCTGCTCCAGCTCCCGGCGCCGGGTCCGAACCGCCGTGGCCCGAGCCTCGAACGCGGCCGCCGAAGCCTGGACGGCCACCGCCGCGTCCCGAGCCTGCTCGACCTGCTGCTCCGCCGCGACACGCGTCTCCTCGAGCGCCGCCAGCTCGCGCTCCAGCGTGTCCTGCCGCTCGGCCTCCAGCGCCTCCAGCTCCGCTTCGAGCGCAGCGATCCGGTCGCTTCCGGCGTCATCGGGCTGGTCCGCGGCGGCCGCCGCGCGCAGCTCGTCGAGCTGCTCCTGGCGTCGCTCGATCCGGTCGTTCAGGCTCTGCCGGCGGTCGTTGACGCGTTCTAGCCGCAGGCCGACCCGCTCGGTCGACGACGCCACCCGGCGGGCGCGCGAGGCCAGCCGGTCGCGGCGCTGCGCTTGCTCGGCGAGCGCCTCCTCGGCCTCGCGCCGTTCGGCCACGATCCCGTCGAGCTGTTCCTGCAGCGTGGTCCGCTCGGCCTTGGCGGCGACCGTCTCCGCCTCCGCAGCGGTGCGCTGGGCACCGCGCTCACGCAGGCCGTCGCGGGCCAGTTCCCACCGCGCCTCGTTGGTCTGTCGCTCCAGCCGGGCGTGCAGGTCCGCAGCCTCGGCCTGACGCTTGAGCGGACCCAGCTGCTTGCGTGCCTCCTGCTCGACCAGCAGTGCCTGCTCGAGGTTGGCGCGCGTTCGGTCCAGCTTGGCCTGGGCGCGCCGGCGGCGCTTGCGGTGCTTCCCCAGGCCCGCCGCTTCCTCGATCAGCAGCCGGCGATCCTTCGGCTTCGAGGTGACGATCCCCTCGACGCGGCCCTGCGAGATCACCGAGTGGGCTTCCTTGCCCAGGCCCGTGTCGGAGAGCACCTCCTGGACATCGCTCAGCCGGCAGCGCGCCCCGTTCAGGCGGTAGCCGCCGTCGCCCGAGCGGTCGAGTCGGCGGAGCACCGAGATCTCGCTGACCGGCAGGTCGACGGTGCCGTCGGAGTTGTCGAGCACCAGCTCGACCTCGGCCGCCTGCTTGGCCTGGACGCCGCGGCCTCCGCCGAAGATCACGTCCTGCATCGACTGACCACGGATCGCCAGCGGTCGTTGCTCCCCGAGTGCCCAGAGGATCGCGTCGGTGACGTTGCTCTTGCCGGACCCGTTCGGGCCGACCACCACCGACACCCCGGGATCGAACTCCAGCCGGGTGCGGTCGGGGAAGGACTTGAAGCCCTTCAGGGTCACCGACTTCAGGTGCATGGCACGCGGGCGTTCACGCGTCGAGCGAAACCAGCGCCTCCTGCGCCGCCTCTTGCTCCGCCAGCTTCTTCGAGCGGCCGCGACCGCTCCCGATCACCGCGTCCTCGACGACCGCATCGACGACGAAGGTCCGCGCGTGTGGCTCGCCGATCTCGTCGGTCACCCGGTACGCGACCGTCCGGCCCTGGGCCATCAGCCGCTCCTGAAGCCGGCTCTTGTGGTCGGTCGGCCGGTCGAGGGCCTCGCCGAGCTCCGGCGCGAACGCGTCGACGACCGCCTCCGCGGTGCGCTCGTAGCCGAACTCCAGGTAGCACGCGCCGATGATCGCTTCGCAGATCGAGGCCAGCACGCGCTCGGTCCGGACCAGGTCCTTGACCCGCTTGTGCATGTTCTCCGGCGCCGCGGCCTGCATCCGCGCGGGAACGTCGAGCCGCTCCGCGACCCGCCGGCAGGGCGCGGCCGAGACGGTGCCGGCACGGACCTCGGTCAGCCGACCGGCGCCGAACTTCTCGGCATCGAGCGTGCGGAACAGGTGCGTCGAGATCGCGAGCTCGAGCACGCTGTCGCCGAGGAAGGCGAGCCGCTCGTAGCTTTCGGACCGCCGGACGGTCCACGAGGCGTGGCTGAGCACCGGACGACGTGCCGGCTCGGGCAGCGCGTCGAGCAGCTCCCGCAGCTTGCGCGTCGGAGCGTCGTCGTCCGGTTGGTTCATCAGGCCCCGACGGGCAGGTGCCGCAAGACGCAGTCGACCGCCTGGCCGACGGTGACGATCTGGGCGGCCTCGTCGTCGGGCAGCTTCACGTCGTAGCTGTCGTCCAGCTCCTGCACCAGGGTGAAGAGATCGAGCGAGTCGGCTTCCAGGTCCTCCCGGAGCCGCGTCTGCTCGCTGATCGCCGCGGGATCGACCTCGAGCTCCTCGGCCAGGTGCTGCCGAACGATGTTGAGAACCTCGTCGCGCGTCATCGTCTGGGAACGCTACTCGGTGGCTCGGTCTGCAGGCGGGGCCGGGGCGGCCGCCGCCGGGGAGCGACGCAGCGCGCCGGCCGCTTCGAGGTCGCTGTGGATCAGGTCGGTCACCCGCTGGTCGGCGCCTTGCGCCGCGCGCAGGATCGCCTGCGAGAAGCCGTGCCGCGTGAAGCGACCGTGGGGCACCACCCCGAGCGACTTCAGGCCGAGCAGGTACGCCCCGCCCGGACCCTCGGGGTCGATCTGCTTGCGGAACCGGCCGAGCGCCGGCTTCATCAGCAGGCCACCGAGCATCGCCATCGGGTTGGACATCGCGGCTTCGCGGATCCCGCCGACGACGGCCTGCGAGACGCCCTCGATCGCCTTGAGCGTCACGTTGCCGGTGAACCCGTCGGTGACGATCACGTCGGCCGCGCCCGTGATCACGTCGGTGCCCTCGACGTTGCCGAGCCACTCGATCTGGGCGTGGCCAGCCAGCCGCTCGGCGAGCAGCGCGTGGACCTCGACGACGTCCGGGGTGCCCTTGGTCGCTTCCTCGCCGTTGGAGAGCAGCGCGATCCGCGGGCGCTCGATCCCGAGCGACGTCCGCGCCATCGCCGCCCCCATGAAGGCGAACTGGACCAGGTGGTCGGGGCGCGCCTCCACGTTGGCGCCGACGTCGACCAGGGTCACCGGCCCGGACGGTGCCGGCAGCGGCAGCGCGAGCGCCGGACGGTGGATCCCGCGGGCGCGGCGGACGTGCATCAGGCCGGCGGCGAGCGCGGCCCCGGTGGCACCGGCGACGACGAACGCGTCGGCGTCACCCGCGGCGACGGCCCGGACCGCCTGGACGACCGAGGCGTCGGGGTTGCTGCGCACGGCGAGCGCCGGGTCGGGCGCCTTGGCGATCGAGAGCGGGGCGTCGATCACGTCGATCCCCGCGGTACCGTCGACCGCTGGTTGCAGCACGTCGGCGGGACCGTAGAGCCGGACGCGCACGCCCTGCTGCGCCGCCAGCACGGCGCCGGCCGCGACTTCAGCCGGGCCGAGATCGGCACCGGTGGTATCGACGGCGACCGTGGCGGACATGCGTTCTCGAGAAGTCAGGACGGCGTCAGCGCCGTCCGGGGTCCTAGAAGTCGAGCGAGCTCTTCGGCGCGACGACCACGCGGCCGTCGTAGTAGCCGCACGTACCGCAGACACGGTGCGGGATCCGCGGGCTGTGGCACTGCGGGCACTCGTTGACCGTGGGACGCGCAGCCTTGTGGTTGGCCCGACGCTTGGCGGTACGGGCGTGCGACTGCTTCTGCTTCGGGACGGCCATAAGACGCGGGATCCTACGCTATTCCGGCAAGATCTGCGGGCTGCTACGTGACGACTCGCAGCCGACGCGACGCAATCGCGACGCGCCCGGGAACCCGTCGCCGATCGCGACCTCAGCCGTCCTGAACCAGGTTGCCGTGCTCGTCGAAGCGGATCCCGCCGAGCGCAGCCATCCGCGGATCGGCCTTCGGCTCGTGCTTGTGCGCGGGGTCCTCGTTGAGGTCGAACCCGCACTCCGGGCAGAGCCCCAGGCAGTCCTCCTTGCAGAGCACCCGCGTCGGCAGCGAGAAGACGAACGAGTCGTTCGCCCAGCGGTGGACGTCCAGGTCGTCGCCGTCGACGTAGGCGCTGTCGAGCTGCGCGTCCTCGGGCGCCGGGTTGCGGCCGGGCTTCTGCTCGAGCTCCCGCACGTCGACCTCGATCGCCGCGTCAGTCGGCTTCAGGCAGCGCATGCACGGCCCGGCGATCTTCGCGTCGAACCGCAGCTGCAGCGCGAAGCCGCCGCCGAGCATCCGCGAGATGTCGAGCTGGGCCGACGGCAAGGCCGGTTCGGGCACGTAGCCCTGCTCGCTCAGCTGCACGGCGTCGAGCGCGATCGCCACGTCCATGCGGCGGCCCTCACCCGGGCTCATCCGCAGCCCGGCGAGGTCGATGATTCCTGCGGGCTCCATGCGGTCAAGGGTACTCGCCGCGGTTCGCGGCCGGCCGCCCGTCGACCGGTGTGCAGTTTGCCCGCTCATAGAGGGTCAACCGCACACCAGTGCCGGCCCGGTCAGCGGTAGCGCAGCCGCTCGGGCAGCCCGAGCAGCTGCGGCACCGTGACGAACGCGTAGCCGCGCGCCTTCAGCGTGGTGATGATCCGCGGCAGCGCGGCCAGGCCCTGTCCGCGCCCGCCCCCACCGTCGTGCATCAGCACGATCGCGCCGGGCGTAGCTCCGTTGATCACCCGGTCGGCCAGCACCGACGAGCCCGGGTTCTGCCAGTCGTTGGTGTCGACGGTCCAGAGCACCTCGAGCATTCCCAGCGATCGGACCTGGCCGTCGAGCACGGTGCTCCGCGACCCGTACGGCGGCCGGAACAGGCACGGCGTGCTGCCGGTCGCGGCCCGAATCGCGTCGTTCGTCGACGTCAGCTGGCCCTGTCCGCCGGCTGCCATGTCGGGGTGGCTCCAGCTGTGGTTGGCGACGACGTGGCCGTCGCGGACCATCCGCTGCAGCGTGGCCTGGCGCCCGGCGATGCTCTGGCCGAGCACGAAGAACGTCGCCGGCACGCCGTGGCGCTTCAGGACATCGAGGAACTGCGGGGTCTGCGGACCCGGACCGTCGTCGAAGGTCAGCGCGATCCGCCGCTTCGACGCGGGGCCGCGATTGACGACGGTCGGTCCGCTCGCGGCGCAGCCGGCCGCGACCGTGTGACGCACCGGGTAGCTCGCGAACCCGAGCTGCGGCAAGCGCGCCTCGCACGCCCCGGCGCGGCGGCAGGCGTCGCGGTCGCGCCACGACGTCCCGACCGCCCACGAGATCCGGCCGGGCTTCGCCCCGAACGAGGCGAACGGGGCGCGGATCTGGACCGTTCGCTTGGTCGGCCGCCCGATCGTCGCCGGAGCCGTCCGCCAGCGCTCGGCCCGGCCGCTGCGGTCGACCTGCGCGCTGCGGGCAATCAGCTGTCCCCCGCGCCACTCCAGGCAGAGCCGGGTCTCGGTGGGCGCGACGACGCTGACGCAGATCCTGTGGCCGGGACCGGTGCCGACCCGCAACTTGCGCGGATCGAACCGCTTCGCGGTCGTGACCTTCACGACGAGTTCGTCGCGCAGCTGGACCAGGGTCGCCTGACGCAGCGCCGTCGGCCCGATCCCGAGGCGCCCGGTCAGCGTCTCCTGCTTGGCGGGAGCGTCGTAGGTGGTGGCCGCGGACGCCTTCGACGGTCCGACCGCAAGCGCCATCACGCTCACCGCCACCACGACCGCCTTCGCCCCGCGCCCTCGCCGATCCATCGCCGGGACTTTAGGGAAACTTCAGGATCAGACCCCGTTGACTGAACGCGTCGATCGCAACGGCCCCCGAGCCCGTCCCACACCATTCGGCAAACGTCACGGGTGGCGCTGGCGGTCGTGCTGCTCGTCGCCGGGGTGGTGTACCTGCTCGGCTGAGCACGTTCTGCCGGGCTACCCCGGCCGCCCCTCGCGCCCGATCGTCCGTCCGTCAGGGCTCCTACCCGCCGCTCCGCAGCTCCCGCTTGAGCACCTTGCCGGCTGCGTTGCGGGGGAGCTCGTCGACGAAGGCGATCCGGCGCGGGACCTTGTAGGCCGCGAGGTTGGCCTTGACGTGAGCGGCGACCTGGTCGGCGGTCAGGGACGCGCCGTCGTGGAGGACGATCACCGCCTGCAGGGCCTGGCCCCACTCCGCGTCGGGGACGCCGAAGACCGCCACCTCGCGGACCTCCGGGTGGTCGGCGAGCAGATCCTCGACCTCGCGCGGGAAGACGTTCTCGCCGCCCGAGACGATCATGTCGTCGTCGCGACCATCGACGAACAGCCGGCCATCGGCGTCGAGATGACCGATGTCACCCGACGAGAGCAGACCGTCGATCGCGTCCTTGCCGCCGCCCCCGGTGTAGCCGTCGAAGCGCATCTCGTTGCCGACGAAGATCCGGCCGGTCGTGCCCGGCCTCGTGACCGGACGGCCCTGCTTGTCGTAGATCCGCACCGTGGTGCCGCGCGGCGGACGGCCGGCGGTTCCCGGGGCGGCCCGCAGGTCCTTGGGCGTGGCGATCGACGCCCAGCCGACCTCGGTCGAGCCGTACAGGTTGTAGAGCACGTCGCCGAGCCGGTCCATCGCCCGCACCGCCAACGCCCCGGGCAGCGCCGAGCCGGAGAGCGCCACGATCTTCAGGCTCGACAGGTCGTAGGCACCCAACCGCTCGTCGGGCAGGTCGAGGATCCGCTGGAGCATCACCGGCACCACCGCCAGCACGTCGCAGCGCTGGGCGGCGATCGCCTCGAGCACGTGCTCCGGGTCGAACCGCCGGTGCAGCACGAGCGTCGATCCGAGCCCGAAGCCCATAGTGAAGTGCAGGTAGCCCCAGGCGTGGAACATCGGGGCTGCCACCAGCGTCCGCTGCTCGCTGCGGAGCGGCATCCGCGAGAGGATCTGCGCCATCGGGTCGAGCGATCGGGGCGGTTGACGCACCGCGCCCTTCGGCGTGCCCGTCGTGCCGGACGTCAGGACCACCATCCGCCCGACCACGCCCGGCGGGGTGACGTCGGCGGTCACGCCACCGTCGATCAGATCCTCGGCGAACGGCACGTCGGCGGTGCGCGACCCGACGCTCGGATCGGCCCAGGCGATCCGACGCAGAGGACCCGTGCCCGCGAACAGCAGGTGGAACTCCTCGTCGTAGAGCACCGCCACCGGCCGCTCGCGGTCGAGCACCGCCCGCAGTTGCGGACCGCTGAACATCGTGTTCAGCAGCAGCTGGTGGGCACCGAGCTTGCTCGCCGCGACCAGGCTCTCGACGAAGCCGCGGTGGTTGCGGCACATGATCGCCACGGCGTCGCCTTCGCGGACGCCGAAGGCCGACAACTGGCGAGCCAGGGCGTTGCTGCGCTCGTGGACCTCGCGGTAGGTCAGCTGCCCCGCGTCGTCGATGATCGCCAGCCGGTCCGGACGGCGGATCGCATTGACGGTGTAGCCCGCGGCGGGGGTGGGGCCGAATGCCCGCAGGGCGCCCAGGATCCGGGCCAACGCGACGGGCGGCAGCGGCCGGACGATCCCGGCCGAGGCCAGCTGCCGCAGGAGGAAGAGCTTGCCGCCGACCGTGTCAGCGGCCCGGGCGAGCGGCGCGGGGAGCTCCATGAACACGATCCTATCCCCGAACCTCCCGGCACCGGACCGGGAGCTCCCACCTGCGGGCGGCGACTAGCGCTCGGCGCCCTCGAGCTCCGCGTCGTCCTTGCCCTGGAGACGCTCGCGCCCCCGCCGGACCGCCGCGATGAACTTCATCAGGTTGACTTCGAGCGTGTTGAGGATCTCGTCGGCGTAGTCCTCCGCGCCGAGGCGGATCTCGCGCTCACGCGCCCGCGCGTCGTCGATGATGTCGTCGGCTTCGCGCTCGGAGAGCTTGACGACCTCCTGCTGGGAGACCAGCTCGGCCTGCTGCTCCTTGCCTTCCTTGATGATCCGCTCGGCCTCGCGCTTCGCCTCGGCCAGCATCTCCTGCCGCTCCTTGACGATCCAGCGTGCTTGCTTGATCTCTTCCGGGATCGTCGCTCGCATCTGGTCGAGAATGTCGAAGATCTCCTCGCGATCAACGCGGACCTGGTCCGTCAGCGGGACCGGCTTCGCGTTGTGAACGAGGTCGTCGAGTTTGTCGATGAGGACCAGTACGTCCATGGCACACTTCCGTTTCGCGGTTGCCGATCCGATTCCTTCTTGGAGCTTCGAATCGACCGATCCGCGCAGAGACGGCTCGGGAACGACCCATTGTCCCGCATAGCGCCGCAAACGCCAATCGCACGGGCGGGTTATTGCAGAACGGCGTCGACGTCCCGATCCGGGACGCCCGTCACTGCGGTGGACCGCCGCCCGCTCGCCGTTCCGGATGCGGACCGGCGGGCACGGGCGAGCGACCGGAACCGAACGCTCAGTCCTCGTTGCGGAACTCGGCGTTCCGTGCCTCGAGGGCCGCGGCCACCGGACCCGGAACCAGGCCGTCGATCTTGCCGTCGAAGCGAGCCAGCTCCTTGACCCAGCTCGAGGAGAGGAAGGCGTACTTCGGGCTGGACATCACGAAGACCGACTCGATGTCCGGCGCCTGCTGCCGGTTGAGGTGGCCCATCTGCATCTCGTACTCGAAGTCCGAGGCCTGGCGCAGGCCCTTGACGATCACGTGGGCGCCGATCCGGCGGGTGAAGGAGACGATCAGTTCGTAGAACGGCTCGACCCGGGCGTTGGTCACGCCGGCGTCCGCCAGCGCGTCCTCGATGAAGGTCGTTCGTTCCTCGACGCTGAACATCGCGGTGCTCTTCCGGACCGACTGGTTGACGATGGCCACCACGACCTCGTCGAACAGGCCCGCCGCCCGAGTGATGATGTCGATGTGGCCGAACGTGACCGGGTCGTAGCTGCCCGGCACTACGGCAATGCGCTTCTCGGTCTTCATGCTCCGTGAATGCGAATCAGGGTGTCCCCGTAGCGCCGTTCGTCCCCGAGGGGCAAGCCCAGGCGCAGGGGCTGTCGTCGATCTGTCTCGGCCACCACCCGCGTCCCCTCTCTCAAAAGCGGCCGCAGCCCCGCGTCGAGGACCGGTGAGAGCCGGTCGACGTCACGGTACGGCGGGTCGAGCAGGACCAGATCGTATGCGTCGCCGCGCACGGCTGCGTCCCGGAGGAACCCCGACGCGTCGCGCGGGTGCACGTGCACGGTGTCAGCGCCCAGCTTCAGCGCCTCGATGTTGCGGCGCAACGCGGCCAACGCCCGGCGGTCTCGCTCGACGAAGGTCGCGTGCTCGGCGCCGCGCGAGAGGGCCTCGATACCGAGCGCACCGGTGCCGGCGAACAGGTCGAGCACCCGCAGCCCGTGCATCGGACCGAGAATGGAGAACAGCGCTTCGCGAACCCGGTCGCTGGTCGGCCGCGTGCTCTCACCGGACGGCGCCGTCAGCCGCCGCCCGCGGTGCTCCCCCGCGACGATCCTCACGCGGGGATCGCCTCGGCCGCATCGGCACCGGTCGCCGCCAGGTGGCCGTCGAGCGCGTCGCGCAACGGTGCGTGGAGCGGGTCCTCCAGCTGCGGATCGTCGTCGTGCAGCTGCTCGGCGACGGTACGCGCCTGCGCCAGCAGGTCGGCGTCGTCCGGCAGCCGCGCGGTCCGGTAGCGCGCGATCCCCGACTGGCGGGTGCCGAGCAGCTCGCCCTCGCCGCGCAGCTCGAGGTCGACCTCGGACAGCGCAAACCCGTCGGAGTGCGACGCCAACGCCCGCAGTCGGGCCGTGCCCTTCGGCCCGAACAGCAGGCAGGTCGCGGCCTCACTGCCGCGACCGACACGGCCGCGCAGCTGGTGCAGCTGCGAGATCCCGAACCGCTCGGCGTTCTCGATCAGCATCACCGTCGCGTTCGGCACGTCGATCCCGACCTCGATCACCGTCGTCGCGACCAGCACGTCCGCGTCGCCGGCGGCGAACCGCTCCATCACGGCCTGCTTCTCACTCGGGCGCATCTGGCCGTGCAGCAGCTCGACCCGCAGCTCGCGCAGCTCACCGGTCGAGAGCCGCTCGTGCTCGGCGACCGCCGAGCGGGCGTCGAGCGACTCGCTGTCGTCGACCAGCGGGCAGACGACGAACGCCTGGCGCCCCGCGGCGACCTCCTCGCGGATCTTCTCGTAGGCCCGGGCGCGCTCACGGTCGCTGGCGCAGACGTGCGTCGCCACCGGTTGGCGGCCGCTCGGCAGCTCGCGCAACGTGGTCACGTCGAGGTCGCCGTAGTGCAGCAGCGCCATCGTCCGCGGAATCGGCGTGGCCGTCATGTGCAGCATGTGCACCGCATGGTCGGCGTCTCCCCCGGCCTTGCGGTCGAGCGCGCTGCGCTGGCGGACCCCGAACCGGTGCTGCTCGTCGACCACCGCGAGCGCGAGCGAGCGGAAGACGACCGGATCCTCGATCACCGCATGGGTCCCGACCAGCAGCGGCAGCTCGCCGCTGGCCAACCGGGCCAGAAGGGGGCGGCGTCGGCTCGTCGGCGTCGAGCCCGTCAGCAGGCCCGCGGGGACCAGTGCGTCGGGCAGCAGCTTCTGGATCGTCCGGAAGTGCTGGTCGGCCAGCGTCTCGGTCGGCGCCATCAACACCGCCTGATGGCCGCACTCGACGGCCCGCAGCATCGCGTGGAGCGCCACCACCGTCTTGCCGGACCCGACCTCCCCCATCAGCAGTCGCTGCAGCGGGCGGTCGGTCGCCAACGCTTCGAGATTGGCGTTGATTGCCTTCTGCTGATCGCCGGTCAACGGGAACGGCAGGCCCTCGGCCACCCAGCGGTCGGTCAGGTCGGCGGACGCCGTGAGCGGAGCCGCGGGACGCTCCTCGGCGTGCAGGTGGCGCCGGCGCAGGTACTCGAGCTGGCCGAGCAGCAGTTCGTCGAACGCCATCCGGCGGCGCCCAGCCTCGTGGTCGCCGAAGTGCCCGGCGTGCAGCGCGGCCACCCGGTCGGGCAGACCGAACTGCGCCCGCAGTCGCGCGGGCAACGGATCGAGCGCGTCGTGGAGGTCGTCCTTGAGCTCCCGGACCCGTGCCAGGATCTCGATCGACGTCAGGCCGTCCGACGCCGGGTAGCGGGCCATCTCGGGGCCGCTCGAGGGCCGCGTTGCGCTCTCCTCGGCGTCCGCGTCCTCGACCATGCCGTCCTCGAGCGTCGGCGGCGCGGTGACCAGCGGATCGCTGCTCGGAGCGTGGGCGGCGACCGAGAACCGGTTGGGTCCCTTCAGGGTGCCGCTGAGCAGCAGCCGCGTGCCCGGCGGGTAGCGCTCGGCCAGCCACGGCTGGTTGAAGAACGCGACCTGCAGATGCCCGGAGCCGTCGGTGACGAGCGCCTCGACGAGCGGACGCATCCCGCGGCGCCGCACGGGGCGGCTGCGGATCTGACGGACCTCGACGAGCACCGTCGAGCGCTCCTCGGGGCGTAGACCGCTGATCGTGCTGATCGCGCCGCTCTCCACGGGCAGGTGGCAGAGCAGCCCCCCGACCGTGTCGATCGCCAGGTGAGCGGCCGCGGCTAGCGCCTTCTTGCCGCCGAACCCGCTCGAGCGCTCCCAGCGCGACGGGCGCGGACGGCGCACCGGCGCGGCGATCAGCCGGTCGACGCCGAACGGCTCGGTCGAGCCGAACGCCAGCGGCGGGGTATCGGGGTCGACGGTCACCGACCGAGATCGTCGCGGATCGACCGGATGGTTGCGACTCGACGGCCCCGACCGTCCGCGACGCCGGTCACTCGGCGGCGACGAGCCACCACCACGACGGTTGCCCGCCGGCGGCGACCTCGATCTCGACCCCGTCCGGGACCAGCGCCGTGAGCGCGTCGTCGTCGAGCGGCGTGTCGTCTGCCGTCAGCACCGTCAGCAGCTCGCGCCCGTCGGCGGCCTTCGCCAGCACGGCCGTCAGCACGTCGGCCGGGTCGCCCCAGGCGATCAGCTCGTCGGCCACGTAGCCGACGGCGTCGCCGATCGAGAACCGACCCTGGGCGTCGTCGCGGGCGGCCGGAGCCACGCCGGCCGTCACCAGGTCGTCGTGCAGCTCGCCGAGCGCGTCGCCGTTGTCCTCGGCGCTCGTATCCGGCTCGTGGCCGACGGCGATCGCGACGCCAGCCTGCTGCGAGCGGGTCGGAACGACGACGACCGGCTTCTCAGCCAGCTCGGCGGCCCGTTCCGCCGCCATCAGCACGTTGCCGTTGTTGGGCAGCAGCACGACCTCGTCGGACGGCGCCGACTCGATCGCCGCCAACAGGTCCGCGGTCGACGGGTTCATCGTCGGTCCACCGTCGAGCACCGTCGCGCCGACGGAGCGCAGCAGCGCCGAGATCCCGGAGCCCGAGACCACCGCGACCAGCGCGGTGCGGACGCGCGGGCCGACGACGCCGTCGGCCTCGGAGTCGCCGTGCGTGGCCGAGCGGCTCGCGTGGGCGGCGACCTGGGCGTGCATGTCCGCGACGTCCTTGCGCGAGACCTCGCCGAGGCCGTCGAACAGGCCCATCGCCCGATCGGGCTCGTCGGTGTGGACGTGGATCTTCAGCGTCTGCTCGTCGCCGACCACGACGATGATCGAATCGCCGATCTCGGCCAGCTGACGGCGCACCCGCTGGGCGTCGAGGTCGTCGCCGGTGACTGCGAAGTTGGTGCAGTAGCGGTACGTCTCCGACGCGTGGCTGACCTGCTCCAGCCGGGCCGCGTCGTAGTGCCGGATGTCGAAGTCCTCGCCCGGCTGCCCCTTGCGGAGCGTCCGGATCACGCCGGCGAACATCACCAGCAGGCCGAACCCGCCGGCGTCGACGACACCGGCCTCCTTGAGTGCCGCCAGCAGCTCCGGTCCCTCGTCGAGCGCCCGCTGACCGGCCGCGATCGACTCCCCCAGCACGGCGGCCAACGCGATCGACTGCTCGTCCTCGTCGGACGGCGTGCCCAGCTCGGTCGGCGCGAGCTGCGCGACGGCGTGGGCCGCGGCCCCAGCCATCTCGCGGATCACGGTCAGCACCGTGCCCTCGACCGGCTGACGGACGGAGTCGTAGCCGCGGCGTGCCGCGCCCGCGAGCGCCGCCGCGATCAGCGGCGGACGGATCAGCTCACCCGGACGGGCGACCAGCTCCTCGGTCGCGCCGCGGATCAGCTGCGAGAGGATCACGCCGCTGTTGCCCCGGGCCCCGAGCAGGGCCGCGCGCGCCAGACGGCGGACGAGCTCGTCACGCCCCAGGTCGTCGAGGCTGATGCCCTCGGCGAGCACGACGTCGAGCTCGTCGACGACCGACTGGAGCGTGAGCGCCATGTTGTCGCCGGTGTCCCCGTCGGCGACGGGGAACACGTTGAGATCGTTGATCTCCTGGCGCCGTGATTCGAGGTGGTCGAGCGCACCCACCACGAGGTGGCGGAACTGCGCGATGTTTGGGTCAGCGGAGGACAACGTCAGGCCTTCCGGAACCTAGATGCCCGGCACCGCGGAGGCTCCCAGGGTCTGTTTCAGCATCAGTGGTTGGCCGTCGTGGTCGATGACCGAGCAGGGCGCGGTCCGAGGCCCGAGAGCCAGACTGGTGGTCTGACCGAGGGTTCGGATCGTGATCCTGCGACGCGTCAGCGGCCGCGACGGCCGGCCGATCATGCTGAAAGAGGCCCTCAGACGGCCTTCTGGACCTTGCCGGCCTTGAGGCAGCGCGTGCACACGTAGGCGCGCTGCGCGGCGCCGTTCTGCACCACGCGGACCTTCTGCAGGTTCGCGTCGAAACGACGCTTCGTGGCGCGCATCGAGTGACTGCGGCTCTGTCCGAAAGCCGGACCCTTCTTGCACGAAATGCACACCTTGGCCATAGACCGGTCAGCCTACCGACTTTGGGTGTGCGTCCGTCGTCCGCCTCGACGCTCCCGCCCTACCGCGTCTCAGTGCGGCTGCGGCTCGCGGCGGCGCTCCGGATCGACCGGATGGGCCGGCCGACGCGGTGTCGACGGCAGGTTGTCGAGCAGCCGTCCGGGCTCGCGCATCCGGACCGCCGACGGAGAGGCATCCGGCATCGGCACGATCACGCGGTCTCCTCCGCCCACCGGGGGCTCCGGCGGGCCGGACGGCGGGACGCCGCCATCGTCGTCGCGGAACCACCCGCGGAGCTCGTGCCGCGCGCTCGCCGGCAGGATCCACCAGCCCAGGAAGACGCCCGCGATCAGGTGCGGGATCACGAGGACGAGCAGCGCGATGGACGGGGTGTCCATAACCTCAGACTAGCGCGCGTCCCCCGCGGTGGCCAGACCCCGGCGGATCGCGAGCAGCGCCAGCACCGCATCCGCGGCGTGCCGTCCCGAATCGCGCTTGTCGCCGCCGGAGCGGGCGACCGCCTGGTCCATCGAATCGACCGTCAGCACGCCGAAGGTCGCCGGCACGCCGGTCGTCAGCTGGACGTCCTGCAGGCCGCGCGCCGACTCGCCGCAGACGAAGTCGTAGTGGTCGGTCTCGCCGCGGATCACCGCTCCGACGCAGGCGATCCCGGCGTAGCGCCCGGTCTCGGCCAGGTACTTGGCGGCGAGCGGCAGCTCGAACGCGCCGGGGACCTCGAAGACGTCCGCCGGGGTCGACCCCGCCTCGAGCCCCAGGCCCTCGGCGAACGACGCCTGGGCGCCGGCGATCAGCCGATCGGCCAGATCGCGGTAGAAGGTCGCCGCGACGATCGCGAAGCGCTCGCTGCTCATGACTGCTCCTCGGTGCCGCGCAGGTGCGACGGGTCGGTCGGCTTCGCCGTGTGGGCGGCCTGGTCGCGGACGTGCTCCTCGGCCAGCATCTGCTCGTCGAGCGGGAGGCCCTGATGGTGCAGCAGGTGCCCCATCCGGTCCCGCTTGGTCCGCATGTACTCGGTGTTGTGCTCGTTGGAGACGTGCTCGATCGGCACCTGCTCCGAGACCGTCAGCCCGTACCCCTCGAGGCCACGGATCTTCTTCGGGTTGTTGGTCAGGATCCGAATCGAGGACAGCCCCAGCTCGACCAGGATCTGGGCGCCGATCCCGTAGTCGCGCAGGTCGGCGGGCAGGCCGAGCTTGAGGTTGGCGTCGACGGTGTCGTAGCCCTCCTCCTGGAGCTTGTACGCGCGGAGCTTGTTCAGCAGCCCGATCCCGCGCCCCTCCTGCGACAGGTAGAGCAGGACGCCCTCGCCCTCCTGCTCGATCATCGCCAGGGCCGACTCCAGCTGCTCGCCGCAGTCGCAGCGCATCGAGTGGAAGACGTCACCGGTCAGGCACTCCGAGTGCACCCGCACCAGCACGTCGCTCTTGCCGGCGATGTCGCCCTTGACGACCGCCAGGTGGTGCTTGTCGTTCTCCAGCTCGCGGAAGCCGACCGCGGTGAACTCGCCGAAGCCGGTCGGCAGGTTGATCGCGACCACGCGCTCGACCAGCTTGTCGTGCATGCGGCGGTAGGCGATCAGGTCGGCGACCGTGATCATCTTCAGGCCGTGCTTCTCGGCGTACGGGATCAGGTCCGGCACGCGGGCCATCGTCCCGTCCTCGTTCATGATCTCGCAGATCACGCCCGACGGGTTGAGTCCGGCCAGCCGCGACAGGTCGACCGAGGCCTCGGTCTGACCGGTCCGCTCGAGCACGCCGCCCGGCGTGGCCTTCAGCGGGAACACGTGCCCCGGCACCACGACGTCGCGAGGACCCGACGTCGGGTCGATCGCTACCTGGATCGTCCGCGCGCGGTCGGCGGCCGAGATCCCGGTGGTCACGCCCTCGCGGGCCTCGATCGAGACGGTGAAGGCGGTCTCGAACGGCGACTCGTTCTTGGCCGCCATCAGGTCGAGGCCGAGCTCCTCGCAGCGGGTCGGCGTCAGCGTCAGGCAGATCAGCCCGCGCCCCTCCTTCGCCATGAAGTTGATCGCGTCGGCGTCGGCGAACTCGCCGGCGATCACCAGGTCGCCCTCGTTCTCACGATCCTCGTCGTCGCAGACGATCACCATCTTGCCCTGACGGATGTCCTCGATCGCGTCCTCGACGCGATCGAACGGGCGCGAGAGCGAGCGGGCCTCACGGCTGGGGTCGGTCACGACGATGCCTTTCCGGTTGCTGCAAGCAGCTTCTCGACGTGCTTGGCCAGCACGTCGACTTCCAAGTTGACCACGGTCCCCGACTCCGCGAGCCCGAGCGTGGTCCGCTCCAGGGTCTCGGGGATCAGCGAGACCTCGAGCGCGCGCTCGTCGATCGCCGACACGGTCAGCGAGATCCCGTCGATCGTGATCGAGCCCTTCTCGACGACGTAGCGCAGGATCGCGGCGACCTCCGGCACGACCCGAACGATCCGCGCGAAGCCGTCCTCCCGGGTCGACTCGACCGTGCCGGTGCCGTCGACGTGGCCCTGCACGATGTGGCCGCCGAACCGCTCACCGGCCGCCATCGCGAGCTCGAGGTTGACGCGCGCCCCCTCGGTGGCGGCCGCCTTCAGGCTGGTGCGGCGCAGCGACTCGTTCATCACGTCGGCATCGAACGCGACCACGGTCGTTCCGTCGTCGCCCTTGCCACCCTCGCCGACCGCGGTCAGGCAGCAGCCGTTGACCGCGATCGAGTCTCCCGGCGAGAGCTCGCCGGCCAGTGGCGTGCGGACCCGCAGCCGCACGCCGCCCTCCAGCGTGTCGACCGCGGTGACGGTCCCGAGGTCCTGGACGATGCCGGTGAACATGGGGTGCGCTTCACCACTCCTTGAGTCGCGCGATGGTCAGCTGGTCGTCGCCGACCCGCTGGTGAGAGATGTGGACCGGGCGAACCGCGTCGGCGATCCGCTCGACGCCCTCGCCGCCGATCAGGCTCGGCGAGGTGCGTCCACCGATCAGCAGCGGAGCGACGAACATCCGCAGCTCGTCGATCTCGCCCGCGTCGAAGAACGCACCGGCCAGGTGCGCACCGCCCTCGAGCATCAGCGAGGTGACCCCGCGCTGGCCGAGCTCGGTGAGCGCCGCGCGCACCCGCGAGTGCTCGTTCTGGCCGGAGACGACGATCACGTCGACGCCGGACGCCTCGAGCGCGTCGATCGCCGAGCGGGACGCCGCGCGGCCGGCGATCACGGTCACCGGTGCCTCCTCGACGGACGCGACCATCTTGCCGTCGAGCGGAAGCCGCGCCTCGGAGTCGAAGACGACCCGACGGGGCTGCCGCGAAACGCCGGGGACCCGGGCCGTCAGCTGCGGGTCGTCGGCGAGCGCGGTGCCGATCCCGACCACGACCGCATCGACCTCGGCCCGCCAGCCGTGGGCGAGGTCGCGCGAGGGGCCGCTGCTGATCCAGCGCGAGTCGCCGGAGTGGGTCGCGAGCCGGCCGTCCAGGCTGACCGCGGTCTTCTGCATCACCCACGGAAGACCTGTACGGGCGTGCTTGCGGAACGGCTGGTTCTGCAACCGAGCGGCCCGCCCCAGGTCGGAGTCCGCGTCGACCACGTCGACTTCGATGCCCTCGTCGCGGAGGATCCCGAGGCCGCGGCCGGCGGCCTTCGACGACGGATCGTCCGCCGCGACGACCACGCGTGCCAGCCCGGCGGCGCGGATCGCGTCGGTGCACGGCGGGGTACGGCCCTGGTGACAGCACGGCTCGAGCGACACGTAGATCGTGGCGCCGCGCAGGTCGCGGTCGCCACAGGCGCGAATCGCCGCGACCTCGGCGTGCGGTCCGCCGACGATCGCGTGCCAGCCCTCGCCGAGCGTCTTGCCGGCACGGGCCACCACGGCGCCCACCATCGGGTTCGGGCTCACGTGGCGACGGCCGCGCTCCGCGAGCTCCACGGCACGGGCGAGCAGCGCCTCATCTCGCGAATCGATCGTCATCGGGACTCCGGAGGATAGTGCGCGGGGACCCTCCGCCCCCTGCTCCGTGCGGTTCGTCCGGTCCGCCGGGCTACTCGCAGCGCGAGTAGACGACGTAATGCCGGCTCGTCGCGATCCGGTCCCACCCGGGCAGCGGAATCGTGTCGAACGGCCGGTCGTCGCCGACCGTCACGTAGGCGTGGCGCAGCAGCGCCAGGCGCGATGACGGCAGCACCATGATCCCGCGGCGCGGCTGACCGCCCTCGGCAGCGTCCGGCACCTCGGCCCGCGCGGTCCGTCGGTCCGGGCTGTCGCGGTCGACGAACTCGCCGTCCGGGCCCCGCTCGAACAGCCGCTCGCCGAGCAGCGAGCGCGGGATCACCTTCGACGCGGGCGCGTCGATGATCCAGCGGATGTCCGGCACCAGCTTGTGGTTCGGCGTCCAGACCGGGCCGCACTGAATCGCGGCCTCGACCTCTGGCTGCTCGAGCACCGCCACCAGATCGTCGTGTGCCTGACCG
>JBQGEK010000189.1:0-13768 GCA_052039575.1 Patulibacter sp.
CGCTGCCCGACCACCTGGAGCGGCTGGGGATCGCGCGCTATCTGCGTGGGGTGGTCGCGTCCGGCGCGGTCGGGGTCGCCAAGCCGGACCCGCGGATCTTCGACGCGGCGGTCGCGCTGCTGGACGTCCCGCGCGATGCGATCGCGCACCTCGGTGACGAGCCGAGCGACCGGGCAGGCGCGGCCGCCGCGGGCCTGCGGTTCCTCGCTCCGCCGGTCGCCACGCTGCCCGAGCGGCTGGGCATCGCCTGAGCGGCGGTGACGCGGGGGCGGGCGTCGTCGGCCGCCACCAGCGCTCGCGCGTCGACAGACCCTAGAGTTCTGGAGATGGGCGACGCGACCGCAACCCCCGACGCCGAGGCGACAACCGATCCGCTGCGGATCGGCGACAAGACGTTCTCGTCCCGTCTGCTGCTGGGCACCGGCGGCTTCACGCGGCTGCAGACGCTCGAGGACGCGGTCGCCGCGTCCGGCACCCAGCTGGTCACGCTGGCGCTGCGCCGAGCGGGGTCGGGGGGCACCGACATCCAGGGCTCGCTGGTCGATGCGCTGCAGCGGACCGGCGTCGACCTGCTGCCGAACACCGCCGGCTGCTTCACCGCGCGGGACGCGGTGCTGACCGCGCAGCTGGCGCGCGAGGCGTTCGAGACCAACTGGATCAAGCTCGAGGTGATCGGCGACGACCGCACGCTGCTGCCGGACGCCGTCGAGCTGCTCGACGCCGCCGAGCGGCTGGTCGCCGACGACTTCGTGGTGCTGCCGTACACCAACGACGACCCGATCCTCGCCCGCCGGTTGGAGGACATCGGCTGCGCCGCGGTGATGCCGCTCGGCTCGCCGATCGGGTCGGGGCTGGGGATCCGCAACCCGCACAACATCGAGTTGATCGTCGAGCGGGCGGGGGTGCCGGTGGTGCTCGACGCGGGGATCGGGACGGCGTCGGAGGCGGCGCTGGCGATGGAGCTCGGTTGTGACGCCGTGCTCTGCGCGACCGCGGTCAGCCGGGCCGAGGAGCCGCTGCGGATGGCCCAGGCGATCCGCTTCGGGGTGCAGGCCGGACGGCTGGCGCGGACCGCGGGCCGGATCCCGCGGCGGACCCACGCGCTGCCGTCGACGCCGACCGAGGGCGTCGCGGAGCTCTAGCGGTGGAGATCGACGGGTACGCACTGGTCGACCGGGTGGTCCGCACGATCGCGGGCCGCGACCGGCGCGCCGTGGCGGCCCTGGTGACGCACGACGTGCACTTCGAGGACCCGTTCTCGGACACGCCGTACCGCGGGGTCGAGCCCGTCACCGATCACCTGGCGCGGCTCTGGGCGGCGTTCCCCGACGCTCGGGTCGAGGCGACTGGGCCCTGCCTGCACGACGGCGACCGGATCGTGGCGATCCCGCTCCGCTTCTTCGGCAACCACAGCGCCCCGCTCGGATCGCTCCCCGCCACCGACCGGTTCCTCAACCAGCACGGCATGCTCGTCTGCGAGCTCGACGCCGGGGGTGGCCGGATCTTCCGCGGCCGCCTGTTCGCCGACCGCTACGCCGCCGCCGTCCAGCTGGGCGTGCTGCCCGCGTCCGGCACCGTCGGAGACCGCGCCCTGCGCGCGATCCAGGGTTTCGGGATCCTGCGCGGGCGGTAGGCGCCGGCGCTCGGCCCGCTCAGCGCACGGTCAGGTCGACGAGCAGCGGAGCGTGGTCGGACAGCGTGCCGCGCCGGGGGCGCTGCGCCCTCGCCGCGGCGACGCCGACGCCGACGACGTGGTCCGGCCCGCTGCTGACGACCCGTGACCAGCCGCCCGGCAGCCGCTCCGAGACGATCTGCCGCGGCAGGTTGAGGTCGCCGCCGAGGACGATCGGAGCTCGCCGGGCCGCGGTGCGGGCCCACGCCTCGAGCTGCGTGGTCGACCGCTGCAGGTCGGCAAGCGGCGCCGTCAGTCGGGCGGCGTCGCTCCAGTCGCCGAGCTGGCCGTGGACGTTGCCGATCCACGCACCGTCGAACGGCCCGCCCCGAGGGTCGCCGAGCCGGACCGCGTGCACGATCCGGCGCTCGGGGCGCAGCCGCAGGCGACGACGGCCGTGGGCGGCGATCGTCCACGGCGGTCGGACGAGGATCGCGTTGGCGCCTCCGCCGTTGCTCTTGAGCAGGTCCGGGCGTCGCGACGCGACGGCCCGGCGCAGCCGGAGCAGCTGGTTGCGGGACGTCGGCGCGCTGCGGCAGTCGGCGCGGCACCGGGCGCCGAGCAGCGGTGACCACCACGGCGGCACCTCCTGGAGCAGGGCGACGTCCCACTCCCAGCCCGCCAGCGTCTCGGCGAACTCGCGCAGCAGCGGCCGACCGGCAGCCGGCTCGGCGCGACCGTGGAACAGGTTCCAGACGAGCACCCGCATCGTCGTCCGATCCTCCCACGCCGCAAGCTCCCGCCCACCACGCGGCACCCGGCGGACCCGTGGGCTAGCGTGGCGGGCGTGACCACGCGCCATCTGCTGACCGGGACCGAGCTGACGCGGGGCGACCTGCTCGCGGTGCTGCGCCGCGCGCACGAGCTGAAGGCCGCCGACGCGGCGCGCCGCGACGGCAGCTACGACGCCGCGACCGATCCGGGCGCGCGCAGTCTGGCCGGGCGCTCGGTCGGGCTGATCTTCCAGAAGCCGTCGACCCGTACGCGGATCTCGATGGAGGTCGGGGTCAGCGAGCTCGGCGCCCACCCGCTGCTGCTGCGGCCCGACGAGATGCAGCTGTCGCGCGGGGAGTCGGTCAAGGACACCGCGCTGGTGCTGTCGCGGCACGTCCACGCGATCGGGATCCGGACCAACGCCGACGCGCTGCTCCAGGAGCTTGCCGCGGAGGGCACGATTCCGGTCGTCAACCTGCTGACCGACGGCCACCACCCGTGCCAGGCGGTGGCCGACCTGCTGACGCTGCAGGAGGCGTTCCCGGATCGGCTCGGCGAGGACGGCGGGTTCGAGGGCCTGCACCTGGCCTACGTCGGCGACGGCAACAACGTCGCCCGCTCGCTCGCCCTGGTCGGGGCGATTGGCGGGCTGAAGGTCACCGTCGTGGCGCCCGACGGCTACCAGCTGGCGGCGGACGAGACCGAGGCGATCCTCGCCTCGGATCCCGTCGCGGGCGTGGCAGGGGCGGACGCGCTCTACGCCGACGTCTGGGTCTCGATGGGGGACACCGACAGCGACGAGCGGCGCGCGGCGCTGAAGGACTACGGATTGACCGACGAGCTGCTCGACGCGGCGGCGCCCGGGGCGATCGCCCTGCACTGCCTCCCGGCCCACCCGGGCGAGGAGATCACCGCCGCGGTGCTCTACGGAGACCGCGAGCGGATCTGGGACCAGGCCGAGAACCGCCGGCACGCCCAGAAGGCGCTGCTCGAGTGGGTCCTGCGCGCCGGACCGTTCGCCGGCTGAGCGCCCGCCGCTGGTCGTAGCGCGTCTGGGTGGTCCCCAGAAGCACGGCAGGCCCGCGGCGCGACATCCGTGGTGCCGTGCGCGGGCCGTCGTAGTTGCCGGCCGCACGCGATGCCCAGGCCGCGAACGGCCCGGGCATCACGCTCGCGGATCCCTCAATCCGCGAGTGCGTCGGCGGTTCCCTCGTTACCCGGAAGCCCTCACAACTTCCGGGAACGTCGTATTCATGGGGAAGCTCTGGCGAAGCACCACCCCCGCCGGCGGACGGTCCGTCGACCCTTGCGAGCCGGCGGTCATGGCGGCGGGGGTGGCAGGTGCTTTGCTTCTCATGGTGCTGGGAGTTTGGTCACCCTTACTCGGCGACCGACGGGGACGATAGCGCACTCGTCGGAGAATGCCAACCCCGGGGATCGGGATTGATCGCGGGGGCCGATCGACGGCTGCTCAGCGGGGGTGATCCCGAGCGGTCGCCACGGTGAGGGCCTCGGACCCGTCCGATCCGACACACTTGGTCGATGGCTGAATCCGCTGCGCCCTCCGACCCCGAGACCGGCCTGGGGTCGACCACGTCCGGCGGCCCCTCCGCAGGCGAATCCGTGGTGCCGCCGGCCCCCGCGACGCCGCAGGGAGACGCCCCGACCACCGACACGCCGGTGACGACCAAGGACGAGGCGCAGGCCGCGGCCGAGGGGGCGGGCAAGCGTCAGCGTCCGCCGCGCCCGCACCGCGGCGAGCAGGTCGAGCTGCGGGTCGACTCGCTGGCCCACGGCGGCAACGGCGTCGCCCGGACCGACGGCGGCTGGGTCGTCTTCGTGCGTGGCGGGATCCCCGGTGACCGCGTCCTCGCGACGATCACCAAGCGCAAGAAGGACTACGGCGAAGCGGTGATCGCCGAGCTGCTCGACCCGTCGCCGGAGCGGATCCCCGCGGTGGCCGGCCACCCGGGTGCGCCGTGGCAGGTGCTGCCCTACGCACGGCAGCTCGAGATCAAGGCCGAGCAGGTCGAGGACGCGCTGCGCCGGATCGGTGGCCACAAGGACACCGAGATCGAGCCGATCATCCCGGCCGACGCGCAGTGGCGCTACCGCAACAAGCTCGAGTACTCGTTCGGCACCGAGCCCGACGCGGACGGCGACCCGCAGCTGGTCTGCGGGTTCCACGCCGCTGGCTCGTGGCAGCGGATCGAGCACATCGAGGACTGCAAGCTGGCGTCCGAGGTTGGCAATCGCGCCCGCAACCTCGTCTACCAGTGGTGCCTCGAGGAGGGCCTGGAGCCCTATGACCGCAAGTACCAGCAGGGCTTCCTGCGCAACCTGGTGATCCGCGAGGGCGTCCGCACCGGCGACCTGCAGATCCGGATCGTGACCAGCCCCGGCGAGTTCGACGTGACGAGCCTCGCGGCGCACCTGGAGGAGTCGCTGGATCACCCCGTCACGGGCCTGCTCTGGACGCAGATGCAGACCGTCGGCGAGACGACCTACGGTGGCGACACCGAGCTGATCGCAGGCGACGCCTACATCCACGAGGAGATCTGTGGCCTGCGCCTGCGGATCAGCCCCGAGGGCTTCTTCCAGACCAACACGGTGATGGCGGAACGGCTCTACGAGCTGGCGGCCGAGTACGCGGACCTGCAGGGTTGGGAGCGGCTGTTCGACCTCTACTGCGGATCGGGCTCGCTCGGCCTGACGATGGCGTCGCGGGCCGGTGAGCTGATCGGCGTGGAGATCGTCGAGGAGTCGGTCCAGGACGCGGCGACCAACGCGCTGAACAACGACATCCGCTCGGCACGGTTCCTGGCGTCCGACGCGCGCACCGGGCTGCCGGACGCGATCGAGGAGGTCGGCCGTCCCGACGTGCTGATCGTCGACCCGCCGCGTGCAGGTCTCGGTCCGCGGGTCTGCCGCCGGATCGTCGAGGCCGCGCCGAAGCGGATCGTCTACGTCTCGTGCAACCCGACGACGCTGGCCCCTGACGCGGCCCGGATCGTCGAGGCGGGCTACACCCTGCGCAAGGTCCGCCCGGTCGACCTGTTCCCGCAGACGCCGCACGTGGAGTGCGTCGCGGTGCTCGACCGCAACCCGGACGCGCCTGCTCCTGAGAAGGGGCCGCTCGCCAAGACCGCCGAGTAGCGCGGTCGCGCTGCGCCGTTGGCTCGCCGCGCTTCGCCGCTCGGCGGGGGCCGGACCGTCAGGCTTCGGCTGAGACCGGCGGGTCGGGCAGCGCGCCGTGGGTCGTCCGCCCGACGACCAGCGTGCCGTTGAGGTCCTCGAGCAGCTCGGCCAGCTGCCCGACCTTCGCCGGGTCCCACGCCGCCAGCTGCGTCCGCATGTAGGCGACGCGGGCCTCGCGGACCGACTGGCGCTCCGCACGGCCCTCCGGGGTGATCGAGACGAGGGTCGCGCGCCGGTCCTCGTCGCTCCGCGTTCGGACGACGAAGCCCCGACGCTCGAGCGGGGCGATCTGCCGGGTGACCGTCGACGCATCCAGGTCGAAGGCGGCGGCGAGCTGGCTCATCGTCTGCTCGCCCTCGGTCTCGAGTAGGACCAGCAGCAGGTACCCGGACCGGTCCAGCGGCGAGCGGGCGATGTCCAGAGCGGCGACGCGGGCACGTTCGGCACGACGGGCGAGGACGGCCAGCTCGAGCTGTAGTTGGTCGTACGGGTCATTGACATGCTCGGACATCGATTGGCGAGCGTATACGACTTACAACGTTTGGGCATACATGTGTGCCATGTACGTTCACGGAGCGCGAGCTACGGTGTCGGTATGCGCGCTGTAACGCTCCGCGACGGCAATCTCCTTCTCGACACGCATCCCGACCCAGAACCGGGCGTCGGTGAGATCCTCGTCCGTGTCCGCGCCGCCGGCCTGAACGGTGCCGACCTGCTCCAGGCGAAGGGCGGGTACCCGGCTCCCGCCGGCAGCCCGGCGGACATCCCGGGCCTGGAGTTCGCGGGCGAGGTGGTCGAGCTCGGGGCCGACGCGACCCGGTTCTCGGTCGGCGACCGGGTCACGGGGATCGTCGGCGGCGGGGGACAGGCGGAGCTGGTCGCGGTCCACGAGCGGCAGGTCTCGCCGGTCGCGGAGGCGCTGACCTGGGCACAGGCCGGTGGCTTCAGCGAAGTCACGATCACCGCCCACGACGCGATCATCGGCCAGGCGGGACTGCGCCCGGGCGAGCGGCTGCTCGTTCACGGCGCGGCGGGCGGCGTCGGCACCGCGGCGGTCCAGCTCGGTTGCGCGATCGGGGCCCACGTCACCGCCAGCGTCCGCAACCCCGATCTGCGCGAGGCGGTCGCCGCGCTTGGCGCGCACGCGGTGGTCGACCCCGAGGCGCTCGACGGGGACGCCGAGCTCGCGCCGTTCGACGTGATCCTCGAGCTGGTCGGGGCTCCGAACATGCCGACCAACGTCAAGCGGCTCGCGGTCGGCGGTCGGATCGTGGTGATCGGCGTCGGCGGCGGCTTCAAGGCCGAGGTCAACCTGCTTGCGCTGATGGGCAAGCGCGGCGCGCTGATGGGCTCGACCCTGCGGGCACGGCCGCTGGAGGAGAAGGCCGCCGCGACCCGAGCGATCGAGCGCGAGGTGCTGCCGCTGGTCGAGCGGGGCCTGATCACCGTGCCGATCGCCGAGGCGTTCGCGCTGGAAGAGGCCCCGGCAGCCTACGAGCGGTTCGCAGCCGGCGGCAAGCTCGGCAAGATCGTGCTGGAGATGCCCGCGGAGTAGACCGCCGCAGCACTGGTGTGCGCCAGGCGGGTCAACGGCACACCAGTGGTCGGCGCGTGCTTGAGGACGGCTAGTACGGCGGCAGCTGGTCGTGCCAGGCGCCGACCTCGCGGAACGCCTGCCAGAAGGCCTGCTTGGCCGCCTGGTCGTCGAGTGATTCGTCGATCGTCGGGGTGACGATCGCCGTGCAGGCGGGGGTCAATCGCTGGTGCACGCCGGGGTCGGCGGTCAGGCGGGCCGCGAGAGGGATCTCGGCGCGGTTGACCGCGTCGACCGCGTCGTCGCCCATCACGACGATCAGCCGCGGCTGCACGATCGCGATCTCCTCGGCCAGCAGCCGGATCGACGCGTTCTCGGTCGTCGCGTCGAGGTCCTCGAGCGGCAGCTTGACCGCGAGCGTGCCGTAGACCGTCGTCGGGTCGATCCCGAGCCGCGCGAAGCTCTTCATCAGCGCGGCGCCGGAGCGGCCGTAGAACGCGACGCCCTCTTCCTGCTCGGCGCGCGTGGCGTGGTGCTTGAGCAGCAGGACGTCGGCCTGCGGGTGCCCCGAGCCGATGACGGCTATCCCGTCGTCGTCCGCGAGGTCCTGCACGTCGTGGTTGAGCGCATTGATCTCGCGGATCGCACGCTCGAGGTACTTCTCGTGGATCTCGTCGTCGGTCACGGGCATCGCGACGTGATTTGACCGCACCGCAGCGTCGTCCTCGCGGTTGCAGCGAGCGTTGCCGGATGCAGCACGGATTGCTGCACGCGCGGCCAGGCAGGAATCGGCGTTCGGGCGCCGGACGCACGCCCGCCCGCCCTCGTCGCGCGCGGGGGACCGGAACTGCGACCCGACGACACGACGCGACGCAGCACGGTGCTCCTATGAAGTCACGGGTCGGCGCTCGAACGTCCAGGCGCCGGGCCGCAACCGTCCCAGTTGGTAGGCCCCGAACGCGGCGATCGCGACGGCCAGCGCGCCGAACACGGCGTCGAGGAAGAAGTGGTTGCCGGTCGCCATGATCACGAACAGCACGACCACCGGGTAGAACGCCCAGAAGATCTTCACTGCCCGGTGCTTGGCCAGCTTCGACAGCGGGATCCCGACCATCAGCGCGAACCCGATGTGCATCGACGGCACGGCCGCGTACGGGTTGTAGAGGTTGCTGGTGCTGTGGTTCGTCGGATCGACGCCCGTCATCCGCGCGATCGAGTCGAAGATGTCCAGCCCGGGAACCAACCGGGGCGGGGCGGTCGGCATCAGGATGTAGCCGACCAGGGCCAGTCCCCAAGCGATGATGAACATGTTGCGCACGAACCCGAACGCCCGGTTGTGCGCGATGTAGATGTAGATCATCGAGCCGAACGTCAGGAAGAAGTGCGCGTTCAGGTAGAACAGACTTGCCCCGTCGAGCAGCCCTGGCACGCTGTCGGCGAACCGCTGGATCCCGTGCTCCATGTCCAGGTGCAGCGCGCGCTCGACGGAGACGATCCAGTCGGCGTTGGCGAACGCGACGCTCGCGCCGATCTGGTGGTCGACCATGCCCCGGGTGTTCTGGTACAGCTTGTACGCAACCACCACGACGAGCAGCTGGACGAGCGCATCGATGATCCCGTTGGGGAGGAATCGGCGGGGTCGGGTGAGAGCTTCGGGCATACGCGGGAGGCGCGGACGATCGGCTCGCCCGGCGCTCGCGGGCTACGGAGCGCAGGCGACAGGGGGCGAACGGTGCCAGGGCCCCGGGAGGCCGGAACCCACCGATACTGTACCCGGACCGCTCGGAATCACGCGTGTCCAGCCGTTCTCGCCCTCGCTCAGGCAGGCGTTCCCGGAGGTGATCCGCAGGTACGGGCTCCACCGAACGCGGACCCGCAGGGGGGTGCCTTCGGACGCCCCGGTGAAGCTCAGGCGGTCGGCTGCGTGGGCGATCACGTGGACCGGTGCCGCGTCTCCGGACGCCTCGGACTCGACCAGGGGGCGCGCGTCACGGACGTTCCAGACGGTCCAGTGTGCGTCGTCCCAGACACGGGTCAGCCCCGGGACCCGGCCGGCCTCGAGCAGCTCCACGGCGCGACGCGACGCGTAGTCGGTCGCGGCGTCGGGCAGCGCGACCCAGCGGACCGCGTTCTCGTCGAGCCACGCTCGGTAGTCGTCGCCGCTGATCGGCGCGGCGCTGTGATCGGCGTCGCCGTAGAACAGCGCGTTGCGGTCCCGGTCGAGCTGGCGGGTCCAGCCGCGCACCAGCGGGACGTCGGTCGAGATCCAGCGGGCTTCCCCGCGGCGGGCCGTCGGCGGGATCTCGACCCGCCCGGGGTCGGTGGCGAGCAGCGCCCGCAGCGCTCCGTCGGCCGGCTCCCAGTACTCGGCCCTGGTGCTGGGGTCGTTCCACGCCTGAATCGCGTCGCGCGTCGGCGGGTAGAGCTGCCAGTAGAGGAACGGCAGCACCAGCGCCGCGACGACCAGCGGCCGCCGACCCCACAGCGCGGCGACCAGCAACGGCCCGCCGGCCAGCGCGGCCAGCCGGGTCGCGTTGCCGCCCATCGGGGTCGCGAGCACGCCGGCGAGCACGATCCCCGCCAGGTAGAGCGCGACGCCGACCCGCAGCCCGCGCTCGTCGCTCGGCAGCGCGACCAGCACCACCAGCAGTGCGGCGATCGCCGGGATCCACGCGGACGGGACGAACGGCTCCGAGCCGCCACCGGGGAAGGCGACCGCCAGCACCAGGGCGAACGCGAACGCGAGCCCCGCCGTCACCAGCGCCGTGCGACGGACGGTCCGGTCGACCCGGCCCGCGGCGACCGCTGTCGCGACCAGCGCCAGGAACAGCGCGGCCACCGGGCTGGCGAGCGTGGTCAGCAGCGCCCCGACGACGGCGCCGAGCAGGGCGGCCGCCGGCCGCCGAGCGGTCAGCGCCAGCAGCGTCAGCAGGCCGAGCGCGAATCCGAGCAGGAAGGTGATCCGGCCGGTGAACAGCAGCGCGCCGATCCCGCCGGCGAACCACCACGCGGCCAGCTCGGCGCCGCGCCCCGTCCAGGCTCGCCGGACCAGCCGCTCGAACGCCCACGCGCCGAGCACCGCGGAGGCCACGCCGACGGTCAGGATGCCCAGCCAGTCGCCGAGCAGCGGCGACAGCACGCTGTAGCTCGGCAGGTGGTGCCCGCCGAACCACGAGAGGTCGTAGATCCAGACGCCGCGCTCGGCCAGCGCGGTGCGGTGGGCCTGGGCGGCCAGGTCGGTGGTCGGTGGGGCGACCAGCAGGTAGACGATCCCGATGGCTGCCGTCAGCGTCCACGGGCGGAGCAACCAGTGCCGCACGTGCGTCAGTCGCGGGTGGCGCGACGGACGCGGCGCTCGCGCACGATCCGGCGGGCGGGGGCCGGCGTCGCCTTGGTCTCCCAGAACTTCAGCGCCTGGACGTAGGCGAGGGTGCCGAGCTTGGTGGTGATCTCGGCCTGCGCCAACGACGCCAGGAACTCCTCCGGACCGTCGAAGTCCGGCATCCGCAGCCGGACCGATCCGAGGCCCTGGGCGACGTGGCTGTCCGATCCCGCCCCGGCGACCATCCGGTACTTGTGGGCGAACCGCGCCGCCTCCTCGTTGTACGAGCCGATCGCGATCCGCGGGTTGAAGATCTCGACCGCGTCGATCTCGTCGACGATGTCGAGCATGTGCTCGTAGTCGGGCACGGAGTGCATGCGGTCGAACGGGTGGGGCACGTAGACCAGGCCGCCCTGGCGGCGGATCTCGGCGATCGCCTCCTGCAGGGTTACGCCCTTCGGGATCTGCTCCTCGATGAAGAGCCCGATCACCTCGCCCTGGTCGGCGGTCTTGACCTCCTCGCCGACGATCACCTTGACCCCGTACTCGGCGGCCTTGGCGGCAGCCTCGTGGGCACCGGAGACGAGGTTGTGGTCGGTCACGGCGATCGCCCCGAGGCCCTGCCGGCGGGCGGCGTCCAGCAGCACCTCGACCGGTGTGGCGCAGTCGTGGCTGTGGTCGGTGTGCATGTGCAGGTCGACGTCGATCAGCGGCCGACCGCGCAGCCGGGCGACGACCTCCGGGTCGAACCGGTCGGGGTCGTGACGACGGGCGAGCAGCGAGCGGTAGCGATCGATCACCCAGGCCAGGTACGGGCCCCACGAATCCTCGGTCAGCGGCCGCTCGCGGTTGGCGCGGCGGTGCGCCTCGAGCGTGCCGGGGTCGCCGATCAGCCGCTCGAGCTGGGCGACCAGCACGTCGACGTCGGCCGGCCCGAACAGCGGGCCGCGGACGCCGCCGTCGGTCAGCTCGTCGTGGATGTCGATCGCGCTGGCGACGGGGACCGCGCCGCGGGCGAGCACGTCGACCAGCACGTGCGGAGCCGGACGGGCGCCGGCGGACGCGAGGACGACGATGTCGGCGTCGGCGGGAACCGCGTCGGTCGACGCCAGCGCGATCCGCGCGCGGCGCTCGGCGGACATCGTCGGCAGCGCGAACGGCGACGTGTCGTCGTCGGGGACCAGCACGGTGACCCGCCACGGCAGGTCGAGGTCGAGCCGGCGGATCGCCCGCAGCACGGTCCGCCGCGCGGTGCGCTCCTCGTCCCGCGGCAGCACGATGTGCAGCGGGCGGGGGCCGTCGGTCGGCGCCTCCGACGTGGGCGGACCCGGCAGTGGCCGGACGACCCCGTCGAGCGGCGTGGTCTTCCGACCGAGCGCGGCGGGCGGGGGGACCCGAGGCGCGTAGCCGCGGTTGATCGGGAAGCTGCGCGCGACCAGCGATGCCGTGGTGGAGCTGGTGGCCAGCCGGTCGTCGAGCCGGCCGAGCAGTCGCTCCGAGCGCTTGCGGCCGATCGCCGGCCCGCTGCCCATGCCGGCGATGAACCGCTCCGCGGGCAGGTGGAAGGTGCCGACGTTGAGCGAGCGGCTGTGGCGCAGCGCGGCGGTCGAGATCGACGGGCCGAACGGCTCGTGGACATGGACCAGGTCGAGCGGCAGCGTGCTCAGCACGTCGTCGACCGTGCGGGTCGCGTCGACCGCGAGCGCCGGGACCCGCCCGACGCCGGGAATCGCGGCGCTGCTGATCGGCGCGCTGCCGACGGCCAGGATCAGCGGCGCCTCGCCGGCGTCCGGCAACGCGGTCTGCGGGGTGTCGCGCAGCAGCCGCCGGGTCGCGGCGATCCGCTGCGGGTCATGTGACGCTCCGAGCACCACCACCCGGTGCCCGGCGTCGGCCAGCTCGTCGGCGAGCCGCAGCACGTGGGCGGTCACCGGGTGACCCGACTCGAGCGGGTAGGGCGTTACCTGGGCGATCGCCAGGGGGGCGGCGGAGCTCACGCTCATCAGGATAGGCCGCCGGGAGGCGCACGGATCGCCTCCTCGACCGCGGGGCGCGCACGACGAGGCGATCGGGGGTCCTGGAGGTCGCGTTCGCGGTACCGGTCCCGCGCACCGCCACGAGGAGTCGATCGGTGGGGCTGCGGTGTTCCCCCGAGAACGACGAAACGGCCCGGGAGGGCCGCTTCGAACGGGACCCGCGGGTGTCCGCGGGAGAGACGTGCAGCGCGGCGAGCGCGGTGCGCGTGAGGTCAGCCCTTGAGGCCGGCCTTCTTGCCCTTGTTGTCGGAGATGAACTGCTCGGTGTCCTTGCGGGCGATGTCGTCCGGCCGCTGGTTCTGCGGCGACTTCATCAGGTAGGACGAGGGGCCGTCGAGCTGGCCGGCGACCCCGTTGTTCAGGCCGAGCTTGACCAGGCGGGCGGCGTCGATGATCACGCCGGCGGAGTTCGGCGAGTCCCAGACCTCGAGCTTGAGCTCGACGTTCAGCGGGACCTCGCCGAAGGCCTTGCCCTCGAGGCGGATGTGCGCCCACTTGCGGTCGGTCAGCCACGGCACGTAGTCCGAGGGGCCGACGTGGACGCTCTCCTCCGGCAGCTTGACGCCGGCGACCGAGGTCACGGCGTTGGTCTTGGAGATCTTCTTCGACTCGAGGCGCTCGCGCTCGAGCATGTTGAAGAAGTCCATGTTGCCGCCGACGTTCAGCTGCGAGGTGTGCTCGAGGCGCACGCCGCGCTCGTGGAACAGCCGCGCGAGCGAGCGGTGGACGATCGTCGCGCCGACCTGCGACTTGATGTCGTCGCCGATGATCGGCAGGCCCTTCTCCTTGAAGCGCTTGTCCCAGTACTCCTCGCGGGCGATGAAGACCGGGATGCAGTTGACGAAGCCACAGCCGGCCTCCAGCACCTGCTCGACGTACCACTTGGTGGCCTGCTCGGAACCGACCGGCAGGTAGGAGACGACGACGTCGGTCTTCGTCTCCTTGAGGATCTTGACGATGTCGGCGGTCTCGCCCGGCGCCTTGGTGATCTTCTGCGACAGGTACTTGCCGATCCCGTCGTGGGTCATCCCACGGTGGACGGGGACGTTCAGCTTCGGGACGTCCGCGAACTTGATCGTGTCGTTCGGGTAGGCCCAGATCGCCTCGGAGAGGTCCTTGCCGACCTTCGTCTCGTTGATGTCGAACGCGGCGGTGAACTCGATGTCCTTGACGTGGTACCCGCCGAGGTCGACGTGCATCAGGCCGGGAACCGGCTGGGAGGGATCGGCGTTCTTGTAGAACTCGACGCCCTGGACGAAGGAGTTGGCGCAGTTGCCGACCCCGATGATCGC
>JBQGEK010000190.1:0-4805 GCA_052039575.1 Patulibacter sp.
CCGCCCCCGGCGGCTCCTCGTCGTCCTCGAGCCTGCGTGTGTCGCGTGGCGCGAGGAACGACTCCTCGTCCTCCGGCAGTCCGGCCTCGATCTGGCGGCTGCGCTCGAGCTCGGCGTTCAGCTCGGCGCCGAACAGGATCGCGATGTTCGACACCCACAGCCAGACCAGGAAAGCGATCGCCCCACCCAGCGCGCCGTAGGTCTTGTCGTACGAGCCGAAGTTGGCGACGTAGAGCGCGAACAGCGCCGAGGCGACGATCCACAGCAGCACCGCCACGACCCCGCCCGGGCTGACCCACGGGACCCTCGGGTGCTTGACGTTCGGTGCGGCCCAGTAGAGGAACGCGAACATCGCCATCGCGATCACCAGCACCCCCTGGTCGCTCGCCGCTACGGCGATCACCGTGCTCCGGGACTCCGATACCCGCACCCGCGCACGCGATTCGCGCGGCGCGGTCGAATCGCCCCTGCCGTTCGTGACCCGGTCGCAGTTGCTCGCTACAACGATCGGCGGGATCCGCGGGGTGCTCCCGATAGCATCGCTGCGGTGCGTCGACCTTCCCCCGCCGCCGCGCTCGCGAGCCTCGCGCTCGTTCCAGCCGCGCTGATAGCCCTCCCCGCCAGTCCCGCAACCGCCGCCCCCGGCGACTCGCGGGCCACCCAGCTGACCCGCGAACTGCAGCGCGACCCGGTCTACATCAGCCCCTCCCTGAGCCGCGTGACCACGTCCGAGCAGGTCGCCGACCTGCGCCGTCAGGTCGCGGACATGCCGTTCCGGACCTTCGTCGCGATCGTCCCGCGCTACCGCGACGAACCCGGCAGCCGGCTCGCCGGCGACCTGTCGACCGTGCTCCGCGACCGGATCGGCGAGGACGGCCTCTACGTGCTCTCCGACGGCAGCTCCACGATCGAGGCCCGGGCCTTCGGCGTGCGGACGCAGGGCGAGATCCGCCGCGTCGGTTCGACCGTCCTCGACGCCGTGCCGACCCGTGACGGGCCGATCGCCCGTGTCAGCTTCGCGCTCGACCACCTGGCGACCGGGCGCACGTCCGACCGCTCGGTGCGGTCCGTGGGTGACGCCAACGACCGGCTGCCGTACCTCGTGATGGCCGGCGGCGCCGCGGTCGGCCTGTTCGTTCCGCTGGGCGTGGTCGCGGTGCTGCCGGGGTCGCCCCGTCGGCGGGCGGAGGACCGCGCGAGGCGCGCGGCGCTCAAGGCAGCCGGCCCCGCGCCCGACCCGACGATCTCGTCGCCGGACGCGGCCGACGCCCAACGCGAGGCGCGCGATGCACTGCTGACGCTCGGCAAGGCGATCGAGGCAGCGCCGGACCCGTCCGACGACGTGATGCGCACCTTCGAAGCCGCGACGACCGCCCTGGGCTGGGACGACGCCCGACCGGTCGACCACGTCGGGGCCATGGTGCTGGCCACCCGCGCACAACGGGCGTTGGACGGCGATATCCCCGCGCCCTGCTTCTTCGACCCACGGCACCGCGACGGAGACCGGGCCTCGCGCTGGCGACGCGGCAAGCAGGACGTGGTGATCCCCGTCTGCTCCACCTGCGCGAGGGCGCTCTCGCGTGACAAGACACCGGTCTCGCTCGGCGACCGCGGACGTCCGTACTGGGAGCAGGACACCGTCTGGGCCCGGACCGGATTCGGCGCGATCGACGAGCGGGTCGCCGACGCCGTGCTCGCGGGAGGGCCGAAGCGATGAGCGCCCGGACGCCCCGCCACATCCGCCGGCTGATCCTCGCGGTCTCGATCACCGTCGCCGCCCTCGGCGCCGCGCCCGGAGCGGCAGCCCAGATCGGTTCGAGCACGACCGACACGCCGGAGACCACCACCGCGGCGACCCCCGCTCCGTCCTCGGACGAACCGGGCCGGCTCGACGTCGTGGCCGATGCCCTGCGCCGCGATCCGCTCTACGTCGACGACGAGCTGAGCTGGATGCTCGACGCGGAGCAGACCCGCGAGCTGCGGCGAGACCTGCGCGACGCCCGGGTGCCCGTGCTGGTCGCCTTCCTGCCGTCGCTGGCGCAGGACGAATCGGGTGGCGACACCCGACGCGTGCTGCGTGGGCTGCAGGAGCGGGTCGACCGCGACGCCGTCTACGTGGTCGTCGACGACGACGGACGGTTCGACCTGGCCAGCTACCGGGTCCCGCTCGACCTCTCGATCTCGTTCTCGCTGCTCTCGCCGCCGCGCGACGAGCGCCCCTACGCGGAGCAGGACGCCAACCCGGGCCCGGCCGGGTACACCACGGTTCCCGACCGGCTGCGCGAGATCGTCGAGCACGTCCGCGTCGCCGGGGCCGGAACGCCGAACGGGCTCGTCGACCGAATCCGGCCGCTGCGGACCCTGCCCGGCCACCACGGCCCCGCCAACAGCGCCCAGGACATCGTCGCGGCCGGGATCTTCGGCCTGTTCGTGGGACTCGTCGCGTCCGGGAGCTTCATGGCGTTCCGCCGCGCGACCCGCCGCGAGCGGTCCGCCTCGTCGTCCCGGAAGAACCGCCGAAAGGGAGGCCGTCGTGCGTAGCTCGTCGCCGCTCCGACCCCTCGTCATGCTCATCCTGCTGCTCGTGGCGTCGCTGACGCTGCCGGTCGCCGCGCACGGTCAGGACACCGCAACCGAGAGCGGCACGGGACGGGTCGCCGCCGCGCTCGAGCGCTCCCCCGTGCTCGTGCAGCCGCCGTTCGACCGCGTCATCTCGGCGGCGGATCGCCGAGATCTCGTGCGACGGATCGAGACCAGCGGCAAGCCGGTGCTGATGGCGTTCGTGCCGCTGGTCGACGGAGACCAGTTCAACGGCGAAGCACGGGCGTTCGTCGCCGCGCTGCACGACCGTCTGGGCGACGATGCGATCTACGTCGCGGTCGACAACAACCGCTACCTGCGGACGTTCGAGTACCGCGGCGGCCAGTCCCGCTACGGCAAGCCGGTGAGCGACGCTACGACGCTCGCCAACTACGGCGGAGACCGCGCGGCGGGGTCCGACCGGACGTTGCTCGAACGGGCCCAGCTGCTGCTCGACTACCTCGCGCTGCCACCCGCCGAGCTGGAGCAGCGGGTCGCCGCCTTCGACGCCGAGCGCGAGCAGCGGGCCCGCACCAGCCCGAACCGGTCCGACGACGCCGAGGGATCGAGCGCCGTGGTGCTGATCCTGGTCGGCGCGCTGATCGCCTCGATCGGCGGCGCGCTCTGGCGCCGCCAGCGCCGCCGCTCGGGCGCACGGCCCGCGGCGGAGGCCCTGCCGGTGCTGCCGGACCGCCTCTTCGAGCACGCCCGGGCGGCCCACCACGCCAACCTGCGCTCGGATGCCGACGACGAGCTGCTGAAGCTGTCGAAGCTGCTCGACGACCAGCCGATGCCGACGAAGCCGGCCGCCCAGGACGCGTACCAGCGCGCGCTCGACGCCTACGCGTCGGCCCGCCGCCGAACCGGCGATCAGGCTCCGACGGTCGACCTGGTCGGCGCGCTGGTGCTCGTCGACCACGCCCGCAACGACCTGGCCGGTGCCGTCGCGCTCGACGCCGGCCAGAAGCCGCCCAAGCGGCCCGCGCTCTGCATGTTCGACCCGCTGCACGGGCGGGCCGCCCGCAACGTCGGCTGGGAGCACGACGGCCGCAAGCTCGACGTTCCCGCCTGCAAGGCGTGCGCCACGGCGGTCACCAGCGGGGCAGTGCCTGACGCACTGCGCGACGGCGACCAGCCGTACTTCGAAGGCGACACGGTCTGGGCCGCCACCGGCTTCGGCACGCTCGGCGACGATCTGGTCGAGCGGGTGTCTCGCGGGGAGCGGTAGACCGGCGAGGCGGCACCCGACCGGGTCGCACACCGTACGCACCGGGGACCCGGTCGCGAGGGCCGGGACAACCCGACCCATAACCTGCAAAAATCGATCGGCTTTCTTTGGGCCCGGCGGTGCTCCGGGCCCGGCCCGTTCCCTCCGACGGGTCCCGACTCGAGATTCCGCGAGCCCACGACGCCTTGACGACATCCAGCCTCACCCTCACGCCCGATCAACGCGCCCAGGTCGATCTCCTCGCGGGTTCCCTCGAACGCGACCAGGCGATCTGGCTCAGCGGCTACTTCGCCGGCGTCGCCAGCGCCGGTGCCGCTCCGGCCGCCGTCGCCGATGGCACCGTGCCGGCGGAGCTCTCCGCCGCGGTCGCCGCGCCGTCGACGCGCACGCTGACGGTGCTGTACGGCACCGACACCGGCAACAGCCGAGAGGTCTCCGGCCAGCTCGCCGAGGCCGCCAAGGGCATCGGCCTCGAGGCCCGCGTCGCGGACATGGCCGACTACAAGACGCGGCAGCTGAAGGACGAGCAGGACGTGCTCGTCGTGATCGCCACCCACGGCGAGGGCGACCCGCCCCCGGCCGCCGTCGGCTTCTTCGAGTTCCTCGCCGGTCGCAAGGCGCCGAAGCTGCCGGACGTCCGGTTCTCGGTGCTCGCGCTCGGCGACTCGACCTACGAGCACTACTGCTCGGCCGGCAAGCAGGTCGACGAGCGGTTCGAGCAGCTCGGTGCCGAGCGGATCGCCGACCGCGTCGACTGCGACGTCGACTACGAGGACGGCGCCGCCGCCTGGCTCGCCGACGTGATCGCCAAGCTCACGCCGTCCGAGGCGCCCGCCGTGGCCGCCCCCACCGCCGCCAGCCCCACCGGGGGCGCGGCGCCCGCGTCCGCCTGCGGCAAGAAGCCCCCGTTCGCGGCCGAGATCCGCGAGAAGGGGGTGATCACGGGGCGCGGGTCGCCCACGGCGACCCGCCACGTCGAGCTCTCGCTCGAGGGTTC
>JBQGEK010000191.1:0-3152 GCA_052039575.1 Patulibacter sp.
GCTCAGCGTGAATCGCGTGCGATGCGGCCAGGAAGGCGCTGTCGATGTCGCCGAAGTAGCGGTAGAAGGCCCGAGTGCCGAGTCCCGCGTTGGCGCATACCGACCGCACCGAGATGGCCCGGGGGCCGACGTCGGCGGCCAGCCGGACCGTGACGTCCAACAGCAGGTCGCGCTCTCCTCCGTCGCCCCGGCGCCTATCGACGCGGCTCCCCGCGACGGGGCTCACCGTACGGCCTCCCGGGCCGCCCTGGTCACCGGTCGCTGCACCCGAGATCCTCGTCGCCCTGGACGGCAAGCCCGAAGAACCACGCGTCCCGCAGGCCGTCGAGCGCTGTCGACACCACGCGCTCCGGCACGGGGTGTCCGGCCGACCGCCGGCGCTGCAGTCCGACGATCACCCGCCAGAGCGTGGGACCGTCCCGACGCGACACGGCAGCTCGGACCAGCAGCTCGAGCGCCAGTTCTCCGTCCCGGCCCTGCCCGATCAACGCCTCGACACGGTCGCTCAGACCGAGGGCCGCCGGCGGCGGCGCCTCGATCTCGTCCGGAGGCGTGCTTCCGGGGAACGGCGCCAGCACGAATCGCGTGAGCTCGCGCCGCCGCGACGCCAGCGTCTGACCCGGGCGATGCCGCAGCGCGTCGATCGCGATCGCGTCGAGACCGGCGAGCACGGTGCCCACCCCGACCGCGGCCTCGTCTCCGGGATCGGGGAGCCGTTCGAGCGCGTCGACGATCGGGGCGCGGAGCGCTTCCCGCGCAAGACGAACCCGGTCGCCCGCTTCCGTCGTCTCTCGCAAGCAGACCAGCGCCCACGAGTGGTCGCAGTCGAGGATCGCCAGGTAGGTGGTCAGCGCGGCGACAGCGGCGTGCTGCCAATCCTCCGCGGCGCGCATCGCGGCGAAGATCCTGGGAGCGGCGAACGCCACCGCCACGTCGTAGGCGTGGACCAGCGCCGCGTCCTTGTCCGCGAACTGCGCGTAGAACGCGTTCCGCGACATCCCGGCGCGCTCGGCGATCGACGTCACGGTCGCCGCCCGGTACCCGTGGTCTGCCATCTCGCGTACCGCGGCGTCCGTCAGGTGGGCACGGGCACGAAACGCCAGGGCTTCATCGGGTAGCTGGAGGGTCCCACGCGCACCGCGCGGCGCCCCAGCAGAGTCCTCGCTCGACACCGGGATAGCCTATACCTGATTGTACCTTTTCACATCACGCTTCATTCAGTAGAAGCATGGACTCAGGTCGCAACGAGAAGAGCGCGCCCATTACCCCTGGGGCGGGGTAGGCTGGCGATCGATGCAACCAACGGAGCGTCCGAGCTCGAGCTTCGTCCCGACGTGCGAGCGAGAGCGACTGATGGCGCGTTTCGCCGGTCTGGTCTACCTCCAGGGATTCGGCCGCACGTCACTCGAAGAGGTGGCGCGCAGCGCCGGACTTCCAGCCGAAGCGATAGATGAGTACTGGACCGACGAGACCGCCTGCCTGATCGAGACGGTCGACACAGCTACCGGCCAGGCCTTCAGTCGGATGGCCGAGGTCTTCCTCGACACGGCCGACGATTGCCCGATCGCCGCGCACCGCGCGCTCGCCACGCTGCTGAGCGACATGGCGAACGCCCCTGAGATGGTGCATCTCACCGTCGTCGAGCTGCCGAGGCTCGGCCGGATCGCCCGGGAACATCGAGCCCGGATGCTCGACCTCTTCTGCGAGTTCCTGGCCCCGGGATTCGCCGCCGTGGGCCACCCGATCCCAGATGCGGAGGTCGTCTCGGTCTGCCTCGGGGGCGGCGTCTGGGAGACGGTGCGGCGGCTCTCGGTCGAGCGGCGTCTGCACACCGCACCGGACCTGCTGCCGGCGATCAGCTTCGTCTGCATCAGTACCTTCTTCGGGACCGAGGAAGCCGTACGGGTCAGCCAGAGCCCGGTCGCCGTCGCACCGAGGCCCGCGACGTTCGGCTGACGGCCGGCGGACGAGTCGCCGCGCTGCTGCGGGGTGCGCCACCGGCGGCAGCGCGAACCCGCAGCAGCCGTGACGGGCTACCGCTCAGCCGGCCGCACCGTGACGGTGCGGGTCACGGTGCGCGCCGTTCCGTCCTTCGGCGCGAACCGAACGCGAAGCGTGACCCGGACCGACCGACCGCTCGCCAACGTCCGCTGGCTCGCGCGGCTCAGGCGGGCGGTGATCTGCGCGGTGTCGGCCGCCCGGATCGTCCGGCGGCTCGAGGTCAAGCCGCGGCCGCTCAGCCGCAACGTCCCCGGACCGATGCCGGTGACCCGAGCCCCGACCTGGCGCTGCGAGCGCGTCGTGCTGTCGATCCGGAACCGACAACCGGGCGCCGTCGCCCGGAACTGTGCTCGGTGCTCGCCCCCGGTGTGGCCGCGGTAGCGCACGCGCGTGACCTTCTGCTGCGGACAGACCCCGTTGGCCGTCTGCAGCACCGAGCCCTGCCCCGCCTCGAGACTGATCCGGACCCGCTTGACCGGCGCATCCGGGATGTCGTCGAACGTCGCGACCAGCAGCTGCGGCCTCGACGAGGTCACCGACGACGTCGCACGGAGGTCCAGCGGCACGCCCTGGCCCTCGAGCTTGACGTACAGCCCCGGCAGGGTCGGGATCGTCCGGCCGTTCACCGTCCGCTCCCCGCGCACGAAGTAGACCGGCCCCTTCAGCGGCTCGTGCAGCGCCGGCGTCTCCGCCTCCGCCCACCCGATCCGGGTGCTCTCGGGACACGAGCGGGCCGCAGCCTGAGCCGGCTCGCAGAGTGCGCCGGGCTTGTTCGAGTTGGTCGTGTTCAGAGCCAGGCTCGGCGGCAGCGTGACCTGCACCTGCTTGAGCCCCGACTCGCCGAAGCCCTGCGTCATCTCCGCCTCGATCCCAGGAGCGCCCTTCGCCCGCAGCTGCGTCGTGCCGGTGATCTCCATCGACAGCTTCGGGCGCAGCGGCACCCGGTCGCAGCCCTGTGCCTGGTAGATCAGCGTCGGGCGCGCGATCGCCCCCGCGGCGCTGACCAGCTCCCCGCCGATGTGCTGCGGTTGGCAGCTGGTGGCGTTGAACATGAATCCGGGGCGGTCCATCATCACCTGCAAGCGCTGCACGTGCAGCGGCACTCCGCCGACGATCGTCGGCAGCGGGTCGGACTCGACCGGGGCCTGCCC
>JBQGEK010000192.1:0-28229 GCA_052039575.1 Patulibacter sp.
CGGTGCGGCCCCGTTGAGGGCCGAGTTCTCGGGCCCACCACCGCTCCGCGTGGCGAACGCTCCGGCGGCGTGGATCCCCGCGGCCCACAACGCCGCGTCGGCCAGCGCCACCTCGATCCGGTCCCCCTGACCGGTCGCCCGTGCACGAACCAGCGCCGCGAGCAGTCCGACCGCTCCGAGCGCACCCCCGGGGATGTCCGCCAGCTGAGCGCCGAACGCACCCGGGCCGTTCGCCGCGTCGCCGCTGGAGTGCAGGACGCCGGATCGCGCGGTGTACCCGATGTCGTGCCCGGCGGCCCGCTCCAGGGGACCGCCGGCGCCGTAGCCGCTGACGGAGCAGTAGACGATCGCCGGATTGACTGCCCGCAGCTCGTCCCAGCCCAGGCCGAGTCGGTCCGCCACGCCAGGGCGGAAGGACTCGACGACCGCGTCGGCGGTCGCGGCCAGCCGCAGCACCGCCTCGTGCCCTGCGGGGGACTTCAGGTCGAGCGCCAGCGACTGCTTGCCGCGGTCCAAGAAAGCGTGCGTCGCGGTGGTACCGTCGAGTGGCGGGCCGTCGGCCCGGATCTCGTCCCCGAGCCCGGGCCGCTCGACCTTGACGATCCGCGCCCCGAGGTCCGACAGCAGCCGCGTCAGCGCACCACCCGGCAGCATCCGCGAGAGATCGAGGATCGTGACGCCGTCGAGCGGCGGAGCGCTGGTCATCGCGATCTCAGCGATCACCCTCGAAGCGGCGCACCAGACGCCACGCCGACGGCAGCACCGCCGCCCCGATCGCCGCCTTGACCAGGCCGCCGAGGATGAAGACGGTGAAGCCGTGGTGGACCGTGTCGGCAACCGGCATGCCACTCACGATCTGCAACATGATCAGACCCGGAACGAAGACCAATAGCTGCCCGACCACGAACGCGAGGAACGCCCCCGACGCCCGACGGTCCATCCCACGCTCCGCGAACCAGCCGATCGCCGCCGCGGCGAAGACGAACCCGATGATGTAGCCACCGCTCGCGCCCCACAGCGCCGTGATCCCCGAGCCGCCCTCCGCGTACACCGGCAGGAAGAAGCCGAGCATCACGTACAGCAGGATCGACAGCGCGCCACGGCGCATCCCCAGGGTCGCACCGACCAAGCCGATCGCCAGCGTCTGGCCGGTCATCGGCACCGGCGTCATCGGGATCACCAGCTGCGCCATGAGGGCGGTGAAGCCCGCCCCACCGACAACCAGCGCCGCATCGCGGACGCGATCCCCCGGCAGGACATCAGCAAGAACGGAATGGCGGGCCGACAGCCCGGGGGCAGCAATGGTGCTCATGACGTCTCCTCGAGCAGGAATCGAAGTGCGTGGGACGCAGCATGGGCCGCGCCATGGCGAACAATACCACCAACCGATCGTTTGGTGAACGGGCCAGGATCCACGTTCCCGAACTAGATCGCCAACCCGACATCGGCGCCCGCATTGATCGCCGCGACGAAGTCGGCCGGGCGAGCGGCGTCGCCCACCACGTGCACCTCACGCCCCGGCAGGCCCTCGACCAGACCAGCGCCACGCGGCCGCCAGCCGATCGCCAGCGCCACCCACTCCGCCGCAACCTCGTGCCGTTCGCCGCCGGACTCGTAGACCACGGCGTCCGCACGAACCTCGACGACCTTCGCCCCGGTCAGCATGGTCGCGCCGTGGCGCTTGAGCTCGCGCACGATGTGCCGCCGGGTGATCGCCTCGATCCCAGCGCCGACCCGCGGAGCCATCTCGATCACCGTCACCACGGCCCCCTGGCTGACCAGCAGCTCGGCGGTCTCGCAGCCGGTCGCGCTCCCTCCGATCACCGCGACGCGCGCCCCGGCGGGCACGGGGTGCTCACCGCGCAGGTACTCCTGGGCGTCGCGGACGTGCGGGGCGTCGAGCCCCGGGATCGGCGGGGTCAGCGCGTCAGCTCCAACCGCGACCACGATCGCGTCCGCGTCGCTGGCCGCCAGATCCGCGGCCGTCACCGCGGTCGACAGGCGGACGTCGACACCCAGGCGCGCCATCGTCCGTTCCTCGTAGTCGCGGAACCGCAGCACCTCGCGCTTGCTGGGTGCGCTCCCGGCGGCAACGATCTTGCCGCCGACCCGCGCGTCGCGCTCGTAGAGCGTCACCGCATGCCCGCGCTCACGTGCGATCCGTGCGGCGGCCAGGCCCGACGGTCCGCTACCGACCACGGCGACTCGCCGCGCCGGGTCCGCCGGCCGGAGGCTCCACTCGTGGTCTCGCCCGACTGCCGGGTTGACGGCGCAGCGAATCTCCCCGCCCGGGCCGACCAGGTCGACGCACGCGTTGCACGCAATACAGGGCCGAACATCATCCGAGTGGCCGGCCGCGACCTTGCCTGCCCAGTCCGGATCGGCAATCAGCCCCCGACCGATCGCGATCAGGTCGGCGTGACCCTCGCGAACCAGGCGACGCGCGCCCTCCGGATCATTGAGCCGGCCGACCGCTATCACCGGAACCGACACGCACGCCCGAACCCGCGACGCCAACCGCGCCATGTGCCCGCTGGGCGCCCACATCGGCGCGATCGTGACCTCCAGCGATCGCCAGTTGCCGGCCGAGACGCTGAGGCAGTCGACCCCGTCCTGCTCGAGCCAGCGCGCCATCTGCTCACCGTGCTCGATCGTCGTCCCGCCCGGCAGCGCGTCCTCCGCGCTCAGCCGCCAGAAGAACGGGACTCCGGGACAGCGACGCCGGATCGCCTGAGCGATCTCACGCGAGAACCGGGCCCGCGCCGCCAGCGAGCCGCCGTAGCCGTCGTCGCGCTGGTTGGCGAGCTGCGACAGGAAGTCCGACGGCAGGTAGCCGTGGGCCCCGTGCACCTCGACGAAGTCGAAGCCGGCCTCGACGGCGCGCTCCGCCGCGTCGGCGTACTGCTCGACGATCGCGTCGATCTCGGACACGGTCAGCGCGTGTGGGACCGGCAAACCCGCGTTAATCGCAACCGCCGACGGACCCACGTGGCGCCCCGAGAGCACCTGGCGGCCGGGGTGCAACAGCTGCGCCCCGACGACCGCACCCGCGGCGTGGACCTGCTCGACCAGCGTCCGCAACCCCGGGACGAACTCCGGACCGTAGATCTTCGGCTCCGGGCCGCGCGTCTCCGGGTCGACCATCAGCGCCTCGACGGTGATCGTGCCCGTACCGCCCTCGGCCCGCCGCCGGTAGTACGCGATCGCCGCGTCGTTCATCCGTCCGGCGTCGTCCAGGCCGGTGCCCATCGGGGCCATCACGATCCGGTTCCGCAGCGTCAGACCGGCGACGGTCAACGGCTGGAACAGCGGATCGGATCCGTCCGCGACGACGGACGGAGCGCGCGTCGGCCCCGCGACCGCCTGCGCGTCGGATTGCCCCGTGCTCATCGGTGCCTCAGCTCGCCTCGCCGTACGCGGAGAACCCGCTGCCGGTCTTGCGGCCCAGCTGCCCGGCCTTGACTAGGGAGCGCAAATTCTGCGGCGCCAGGAACCGCTCGCCGTACTGCTGGTGCAGCGCGTCGGAGACGTGCAGCATGACGTCCAGTCCGCTGAAGTCGATCGTCTCGAGCGGACCCATCGCGTGGTTGAACGCCTGACGACACGCCAGGTTGACGTCGTCGGCGTTGGCGATCCCCTCCTCCACGATCCGCGCGGCCTCGAGCGCCAGGTGGGCGATCAGCCGCGAGGTGATGAAGCCCGGGGTGTCCTTCTGGCAGACGACCGTCTGCTTGCCGTAGCGCTCGGCCAGCGCGATCGTGGTCGCGAGCGTCTCGTCCGACGTCTGGAGGGCGCGGATCAGCTCGATCAGGTCCATCAGCGGCGGCGGGTTGAACCAGTGCGATCCGATCACCCGGTCGGGACGCTCGGTCACCGCCGCCAACGACGTGATCGCGAACTGCGACGTGTTGGACGCGAAGATCACGTGGTCGGCGCAGACGGCGTCGAGTCGCTGCAGCACGCCGGCCTTGACGTCGAAGTTCTCGATCACCGTCTCGATCACGTGGTCGGCCGCGGTGCCCGCCGCCTCCAGGTCGGTGGTGGTGGCGATCCGGGCGAGGATCGCGTCCGCGTCGCCCGACGTCAGCCGCTCCTTCTTCACCAGTCGGCCGAGGCTACGCTCGATCCGGCTGCGGGTCTGCACCAGTGCGTCGTCGCTGATGTCGACGACGGTCACCCCGAAGCCGGCGGTCGCCACGACCTGCGCGATCCCGTTGCCCATGGTCCCGCCGCCGACGACGACGACCTGCTTGATCTGCTCGATGCTCATGCCTGCCCTCCGTTCGCCGCGTCGGCGCTACGCGGCGCGCCGTCGACCCACTGTCCGTCGACGGCGCGGTAGGGCCGCGCGACCTCGACGAGCGTGCCGTGCGCGCTCTTCGCCGAGACCCAGGTCCACTGCTGCCAGGACATCTCGGGGTCCTCGTTGACGCCGCCCAGTACCTCGATCCCGGCCTCGGCCAGCCGCTTGGAGGTGGCGACCGGATCGTCGGTGGTGAAGCAGATGTGGTGGACGTGCTCGCCGTGCTTGGCCAGCCGGCGCCCCAGGTGGGTGTCCTTGCCCGGGGCCATCAGCTGGATCTCCGAGCCGTGCGGGTTGACGAAGGTCGCCCATCCCATCCGGTCGTCGCCGCCCTCGCCGGCTTCCGCCCCCTCGAATCCGTCGTAGCGGACCACGCGCTCGGCGAGCTGATCCGGGTCCAAGATTCCGAGGATCTTGGACCAGTCCTCGATCGCCCGGTCGAGATCCTCGACCAGCAGGCAAACGTGGGCAAAGGGGCCGCTCGGCATGTCGTTCCTCCGGGGGCGCGGGGACTGGGCCCCACTCATCAACCAAACAAACGGTAGACTAGCGCACCCGGGCCGACGGGTCGAGACCCGGCCGCAAGGCGGCGCAGCCGGCCTAGAGACCCAGATCGCGGCCGACGATCTCGCGCATGATCTCGTTCGTGCCGCCGTAGATCCGCTGGACGCGCGCGTCCCGCCACATCCGCGCGATCTCGTACTCCTCCATGTAGCCGTAGCCGCCGTGGAGCTGCAGGCAGCGGTCGATCACCTTGAACTCCAGCTCCGTCGTCCAGAACTTGGCCCCGGCGGCTTCGACGGCGGTCAGCTCGCCGCGGACCTGCGCGTCGATGCAGCGATCGACGTAGATCCGCGCGATGTCGAGCTCGGTGCGCAGCTCGGCCAGGGCGAAGCGGTTGGCCTGGAAGCTGCCGATCGGCCGGCCGAAGGCGTTGCGCTCCCGCACGTAATCCAACGTCAAGGCCAGCGCCTTCTCCGCGTGCGCGACGGCGATCACCGCCATCGACAGCCGCTCCTGCGGCAGGTTGCCCATCATGTACCGCAGGCCGCATGCCGGATCACCGAGCACGTCGGACTCCGGCACCGCCACGTCGGAGAAGAACAGCTCCGCGGTGTCCTGCGCCTTGCGTCCGATCTTCTCCAGCTTGCGACCGCGCTCGAAGCCATCGGCGGTCGCCGACACGACGAACAGTCCGATCCCATCGACCCCGCCGCGGATCGTCTTCGCGGCGACGACGACCAGGTCGGCCTGGATCCCGCTGGTGATGAAGGTCTTCGACCCGGTCAGCGTGTAGTGGTCGCCCCGCCACGTCGCCGTGGTCGCGATCGCCCGCAGGTCCGATCCGGTACCCGGCTCGGACATCGCGATCGCGATCACCGCATCGCCGGTCGTGACGCCCGGCAGCCAGCGGTCGCGCTGCCGCTCGTCGGTCAGCTCGGTGAAGTACGGGACGACGATGTCGTTGGTCAGCTGGAACGCGTCGGTCCGGGCCCCCGTCGCGACGACCTCCTCGTCGAGCACGGCGTTGAAGCGGAAGTCCTGCAGGTCGGCCCCGCCGTGGTCCTCGGAGGCGGCGAAGCCGACCAGACCCTGAGCCGCGGCGGCCTTCCAGAACGCCCGGTCGATCACCCCGTCGGCCTCCCAGCGCTCGCCGTGCGGCACCGCCTCGCGCTCGAGGAAGCCGCGGACCGTCTCCCGGAACGCCTCGTGCTCGTCTTCGAAGATCGTCCGTTGCATTGTCTCTCCTCGACCTGCCTCGCGCGCGGCGGCGGGCCCCGCAGGTATGGACCCACCGCCGCGCTAATCTACCAACCGCTTGGTTCTGCGCCGCACCCCGCGGCGCCCACGAGGGGAGAGCCCATGTCGCCCACCACCCACGAGCTTGCCGGCCGCGTCGCCCTGGTCACCGGCGCCGGCCGCGGCATCGGCCGCGGCATCGCACTCGCACTTGCCGAAGCCGGCGCCGCGGTCGTGGTCAACTACCGACGCGATCGCGAGGCCGCCGAGCAGGTCGTCGCCGAGATCGAGGACCACGACGGCCGGGCCGTCGCGATCGCCGCTTCCGTCGGCGACGTCGCGGAGGTCGACGCGCTCGCCGACGCGGCACCCGCGGCCTTCGGCCCGGTCGACCTGCTGGTCCACAACGCCGGCATCGCCAGCCGTGGCCTGCCCGTCGCCGACACCACCCCGGAGGAGCTGCAGCGCGTCGTCGGCGTCCACGCCCTCGGGGCCCACCGCCTGGTCGGCCGGCTGCTGCCGGGGATGCGCGCAGCCCAGCGGGGCGACGTAGTGATGATCTCGTCCAGCGAGGTCAGCGAGATGCGTGCGCTCGGCGGCCCGTACAACATGGGCAAGGCTGCCCTCGAGGCCCTGGCGCTGACCCTCGCCAAGGAAGAGATCGCCCACGGCGTGCACGTCAACATCGTGGCGCCCGGCCTGGTCGCCACCGACATGGGCGACAAGCTCGTCCAGGCCAAGCTCGGGGCCAACGGCGCGACTGCGCTCGACGCGCAGATGCCGCTGGGTCGAGTGTGCCGCCCCGAGGACGTCGCGTCAGTCGTGCGGTTCCTGGTCTCCGAAGCGGCCGGCTACGTGACCGGGCAGAGGATCGTGGTCGACGGCGGAGCGAACGCCTCGCCGACCGGCTGATCCTGCCCAAATTCCACCTACCGATTGTTCGCCCAACGACCGCTCCGTGTGGCACACTGCCCGGCATGGCGAGCACCCCACGCGCACGGACCCCGCAGGCCGGGCGGTCGAGCCGGCGAGCCGGCTCGACCACGGACGAGCCGCGGCCGCACCGCAAGCGCGACGCCGAGGTCCTGGACGCCGCCGCGCGGGTGTTCCACGAGCGCGGATACGGCAACGCCTCGGTCCAGGACGTAGCCGACGAGGTCGGGATCCTCAAGGGCAGCCTCTACCACTACATCGACACCAAGGAAGACCTGCTCCACCGCCTGCTCGAAGGCGTGCACGACGACGTCCAGGCGATCCTGTTGGAGGTGCAGGCCACCACGGGCCTGCGGCCGCTCGCCCGGCTACATCTCTATGTGCGCCGGCAGGTCGAGTTCAACGCCCGCAACCTGACGCGCATCTCCGTCTACTACCACGACGTCGAACGACTGACGCCCGCCCGGCGCGACGCGATCTTCGCCCTGCGCCGGGTCCACGAGAGCTTCGTCCTCGACCTCATCCGCGAGGCCCAGGAGCAGGGCGACATCGCCGAGACCGTCGACGCGCGGCTCCTCGCCAACTGCGTCTTCGCGACGATCATCTGGGTCTACCGCTGGTACCAGCCCCGCGGACGTCACCGCCCCGAGGACGTCGCCCAAGCTTGCGCGGACTTCGCGATCCGCGGCGCGCTATGCCGCGATCCGCCCGAGCGCCCGGCGGCGTCGGGGGCAGCGACCTAGACGATCGGAGGCTCGACGCTCCCGCTTCCGGTCAGCCCGGCGATCGCGAACCGTGCGCAGACATCGGCCATGTCCTCCTGCTTAATCCGGCCGTTCGGGCGGTACCAGCGGTAGACCCAGATCACGGTCGCGAAGACGCAGTTGGCCAGCACGCGCGCGTCGACGGCCTCCGGGATCTCCCCCCGCGACTGGGCGTCGCGGATCATGTCGAGTACCGCCTGCTCCTGGCGCCGACGGCGCGCCCGAAGGCTCGCCCCCGGTGCCTCGCTGAGCTGATCGGCGTCGTGGTGGTAGACCGAGATCCGCGGCAGGTTGCGGGCGTTGTAGAGCACCTGCTCGCGGACGTAGAACTCGAGTTTCTGCAGCGACGTCAGGTCGTCGCGCGCCAGAACGCCATCGAGGATCTTCTCGACGTCGTCGTGCACGTCGTCGAGCAACCAGATCAGGAGGTCTTCCTTGGTCTTGATGTAGTAGTAGAGGCTGCCCTTGAGGATCCCGAGTTCGTCGGCGACGTCCTGCACGGAGGAGTCGGCGTAGCTCTTCTGGTGGAAGACCTTCGTCGCCGCGGCCAGGACGTCCGCGTCACGGCGTTTCGAGCGGCCGCCGGAAGGGCGCTTGGCCTGTGACCTCGGAGTGGACGTCTTGGGCATGCGAAGATTCTGCCATGAAGATCAGCGGCAGGCCGGACCGCCACTTGTCGAGTCGTCGCGGGTACAGCGTCACACCGCTGTACCACTCGCATTCCCGGCTCATTCCGCCGCGCGAGATGGGCACCAACCGGTTGGTCGCCGCAACGAGGCTCTCCCCGTTGCCTCCCGTCACCGCCCCGACGGCCCCTCTCCCGTGCTGATGGAGACCGAGGCAACGCCGGCTCCGCGCCGCGTCACGTTCAGCCGCAACCACACCCTGTCGTTGTCGCGGACCTGCAGCTCGGTCTGCAAGTACTGCGCCTTCGCGACCCGACGGTTCCACCTGCACGAGCCCGTAGAGGTCGAGGCGATCCTCAACGAGGCGGTCAAGCGGCGGACCAAGGAGCTGCTAGTCCTGACCGGCGAGCAGCCCGACAAGAATCCGGCGGTGCTGAAGCGACTGAACGAGCTGGGCTTCGCCGACTTCACCGCCTACGTCGTCTGGGCCTGCGAGCAGGCCCTGCAACGGGGAATGCTGCCCCACACCAACCTCGGCGCCGTCACCAGGGACCAACTTGCCCGGCTACGCACGGTCACCGCATCGCAGGGCGTAATGCTGGAGTCGATCAGCGAGCGCCTCATGGACACGGTCCATGCCGGGTCGCCGTCGAAGCACCCGAAGCGCCGGATCGCCACGCTGCGCGCCGCGGGCGAGCTGAAGATCCCGTTCACCACCGGGATTCTCGTCGGGATCGGCGAGACGAAGCAGGAGCGGTTGGACAGCCTGGCCGCGATCGCGGAGATCCAGGCCGAGTTCGGGCACGTTCAGGAGGTGATCCTCCAGAACTTCGTCCCGCACGAGCGCTACTACGGACGCGATGTCGGGGCGATCGCCGACGACGCCGCGCGCGCCTACTGGCACACCGGGATCGCCGACCCCGACCAGCCCTTGGGTTGGGAGGGCTCCCCGCACCTCGACCTGCCCGACTGGGCCTGCCCCGTCTCGATCGACGAGATGATCGAGCTGGTCGCAGAGACCCGCCGGCTGATGCCCGACGTCGGGATCCAGATCCCGCCGAACCTCGCCGACTGGTGGCCCAGGCTGGTCGCCGCCGGAGCGACCGACCTCGGCGGCCTCTCCTCCAACGGCGACCACATCTCACCCGAGCACCCCTTCCCCTCTCCGACCCAGGTCCGCGAGAGGCTCAAGCAGCAGGACGTCGCGCTGTCCGAGCGGCTCTGCGTCTACGGCAAGTACATCAACGAGGAGTGGCAGGACCCGGCGGTCCTGGACACGATCACGGTCAAGTACTGGACCTTCATCCCCCGCGGGACGAGCGGCCGCAGCGAGGCCCCGTTCGTGATCGACCGCGACCTGGTGACCCCCGCGCTGGAGAAGGCCCGCGACGGCCAGCGGCTGAGCGAGCAGGAGCTGACCGCGCTCTTCGTCGAGACCGACCCGACCGCCGTCGAACAGATCCGGATCGCGGCCGACGAGCTGCGCCGCGAGCTGGCCGGCGACACCGTCACGTTCGTCGTCAACCGCAACATCAACATCTCCAACGTCTGCACCGTCGGCTGCGCGTTCTGCGGGTTCGGGCAGTCGAAGCGGTCACCCGACGCCTACAACGTGTCCGAGGAGCAGTTCGAGCAGCGCGTCAAGGACGCCGTCGACTACGGCGCCACCGAGCTCTGCATCCAGTCCGGGATCCACCCCGACTGGACCCTCGACGACTACGAACGCTGGCTGCAGCTGGCCAAGCGGTTCGGCCGGAAGCACGGCACCGATCTGCATCTGCACGCCTACAGCCCGATGGAGATCGCCCACATGGCCGACATCTCCGGGCTACCGCTCGACGAACTGTTCGGCCGCCTCAAGGACGCCGGCCTGGGATCCACCCCCGGCACCGCGGCCGAGGTCCTCGTCGACGGGATGCGCCAACGGATCTCACCGAACAAGCTGCCCGTCCAACGCTGGGTCGACGTGATCCAAGCCTCCCACCGCGCCGGCCTGAAGTCCACCAGCACCGTGATGTTCGGCCACATCGAGGAGCCGTGGGAGCTCGCCGAGCACATGAACCTGGTGCGGCGGGTCCAGGAGGAGACCGGCGGAATCACCGAATTCGTGCCCCTGTCGTTCATCCCCTTCCAAACCCGGTTGGGTCGCACCCACGGGGTCGAGGAGATCACGATCGAGGACAACCTGCGCCACACCGCCGTCTTCCGCCTGGCCCTGGGCCGGACCGTGACGAACCTGCAGGCGAGCTGGGTCAAGATGGGCCTCGAAGGCGCGACCGAGGCGCTGCGCTGGGGCGTCAACGACCTCGGCGGCACGCTGATGGAGGAGAACATCAGCCGACTCGCCGGCGCGTCACACGGCACGATCCTCCACCCCGAGCAGCTGATCGGCGCGGCCCATGCGGCCGGCCGACCCGCCGCGGAGCGCAGCACGACCTACGCGATCCGCCGGCGATTCCCGGTCGACGACCCGATCGGCGCCGTCCGCCTGGCGCCGGTCTGAGGCGACCGATGGCCACCCCGATCGCCACTGCCCCCGCCACTACCAGCCGCCGCGGCGGCGCGCTCCGCGTGCGGTGGCGACGCGAGAGCTGGCGCGCCCGTGAGCGCGCGATCCTCGCTGCCGGCCGAGCCCTGGTGACCGAGGGCCTGGTCGTCGGCACCGTCGGCAACGTGTCGGCGCGGCACCGGGGCGAGCTGCGGATCACCCCCACCCGCACCGCCTACGAGACGATGCGCCGCCGCGACCTCGTCCGCGTCGACGCCGCGTCCGGTCGGCCGCTGACCGCTGCCGCCGCACCGTCCCGTGAGCTCCCGCTGCACCTGGCGGTCTACCGAGCCCGCCCCGACGTCGCCGCCGTCGTCCATACCCACAGCCCGTACGCGACCGCGTGGAGCTTCCTCGACCTCCCGCTCGAGCCTGAGGTGGAGGACCTGGACTACTACGGGATCGGGGCGATCCGCACCGCCGCGCCGGCGCCGCCTGGCTCCGACGAGCTGGCCTACAACGTCTCGCGCGCTCTCGGCAACTCCAACGCCGTGCTGCTCGCCGACCACGGCGTGCTGACCACTGGCTGTTCGGTCGACAACGCGCTGCTTGCCGCGCGCGTGGTCGAGCAGCAAGCGCGGATCGCCTGGATGGTCCGCGCCGCCGGCGCGCCGAGCCGCGGATAGCCCCGCGCCTCCCCCCGCGGCGACAGGCGCGCCCCGGTCCGGAGACGCCGGCGGCTCGGTCGTGTTCACGAAGACCGTGGGCAATTCAGCTAGGCCAGCCGCACCAGTACCTGCCCGGCCTCGACCGGGTCACCCGGCGCGCAGAGGACCTCTGTGACCGTTCCGGCCACCTCGGACTCCACCGGCAGCTCCATCTTCATCGACTCGAGGACCACGACCTCGTCGCCGATCGCGACCGCGTCGCCGACCGCGACGTTGACCTCGAACATCGTCCCGGTGATGTGCGCGGAAATCTCGGACATGCGTGTTGCTCCTGGCTCAGGCGCCGGTCGGGCTGACGCGTTCGCGCGTGCCCCAGGCGAAGTCGATGGTGGTCGCAATCAGCAACCGGGTGTCGGTCGGCTCGATGATGTCGTCGAGGATGATGTTGGCCGCTGCCTCCCAAGGCTGCGACTCCGCCCCCCACTCGGCCTCGAGCTCGAGGATCCGCTCGTCGTGCGCCTCCTGCCCCCCCGACTCCAGCAGCGCTTCAAGCCGCCGGCGGTGCACGGTCCGCACCCCGGTCGCCGGCTCCATAAAGCCCATCTCGGCCGACGGCCAGGCGACCAGCAGGTCCGGCTTGACCGGCCGACCGCCGAGCGCGATGTGCCCGCCGCCGAACGCCTTGCGGACAATCACGGCGATCTTCGGGACCTTGGTGCGGGCCAGCCGCGACACGACGTTGTCGTACGCCTGCAGGATGCCCGCACGCTCGGCATGCGTGCCGATCATCAGGCCCGGGACGTCCTGCAGGAAGACCAGCGGCAGGTTGAAGCGGTCGCACAGCTCGACGAACTGCGCTTCCTTGCGCAGGGCTGGGACGTCCAGCGCGCCCGCCAGATGCATCGGCTGGCTGGCGATGACGCCGACCGCGTGGCCCTCGATCCGCGCCAGGCCGCAGAGCAGGCTCTTGCCGTACTGCTCGCCCCACGGGAAGTACGAGCCACCGTCGACGACGATCTCGATCAGCTTGTGCATGTCGTAGCCACGACGGCGCGACTTCGGGATCACCTGGTCGAGCGTGTCGGTCGACCGCGACGGCGCCACCGGGTCGACGACCGGCGCCGGCTCGGCGGCCGACGACGGGAGGTAACTGAGGAACCGCCGGATCCGAGCGAACGCCTCGTCCTCGGTCTCGACCACCGCGTGCGCGGCGCCGTTGGTCTCGGCCGCGACCTTGGGACCGCCGAGCTCCGCGCCGTCGATGTCCTCGCCGATCGCTGCCCGGATCACCGGCGGCCCGGACAAGGCGATCGCCGCGTCCTCGTGCATCACGACGAAGTCGCCCATCGCCGCGTGCAGCGCCGCATCCCCGTAGCTCGGCCCGAGCGCCGCGGTCACGCGCGGGATCGCCGGGCAGCCATCGGGCGACTGCAGGAACGACGTGAAGTCGAACGGCACGCCGGAGAACCGCCAGCCCAGCAGGTCGGGGACGCGGCCTCCGTCGTTGTCGCTGAGGCAGATCAACGGGAAGCCGCGACGCCCAGCCCACTCCGCCACGCGGTTCTGCTTCCGCATGTTCACGGGCGCGGTGGTTCCGGCCATCACCGTCGCGTCGATCGCCAGGATCGCGACCATCCGCCCGTCGACCTTCGCCAGTCCGGTGACGATCGCGTCACCGGTGGTCGGCAGGTCCGGGCGCCGGATCTCCGGCTCGGCGAGCATCCCCAGCTCGCTCCAGGTTCCCGGGTCGATCAGACGCTCGATCCGCTCACGGGCGGTCAGCCGGCCCGACGCGTGGATTCGCTCGATTCGCTCCGGTCCGCCGCCGAGCAGCGCCGCTGCGCGGCGCGCCCGCAGGTCTTCCAGCGCGGTCGTGACTTCGCCCGCCACGGGGGCTTGATCGGTTGCGCTCATTGCTTGCCTACCGTCCTTCGAATCGCGCAACTCGCCGCGCTTGGAACGCGGCGATGCCTTCGGCGTGGTCGTTGGTTCCCTGCAGCAGCGCGACTGCTTCGATCGCATGCGCGAAGCCCTCGTCGGCATCGCGCCCGAGGATCCGCTTGCCAACGGCGAGCGCCAGCGGTGCTCGCCCGGCGATCCGCTGCGCCAGCTCACCGGCACGCGCCTCGTGCTGCCCCTCGGGTACGACCTCGTTGACCAGCCCGATCTCGCGGGCCGTCGCTGCGTCGACCGTTTCCCCTGTAAGAACCAGGTACTTCATCCAGTGCAGGTTGAGGTGGGCGCGTCCGCGCACCACTCCCAACCCCGGCACCAGTCCGACGGCGCTCTCCGGCATCCCGAAGCGTGCCGTCTCGTCGGCGACGACGATGTCGCAGACGATCGACAGCTCGCAGCCGCCGCCGAGCGCGTGACCGTGCACCGCAGCGATCGTCGGCGTCTGGGCCGACTCGACGGCCCGGAACGCGCGCATCGCGTCGTCCAGGTACGTCCGCCGGTCGGCGGTGTCGCCGATCTCGCCGAAGCCCTCGATGTCCCCGCCGACGGAGAAGCAGCGTCCGGTCCCGCGGAACACCAGAGCCCGCACGTCCGGATCCGCGTCGACGCGCGCCATCACGGTGCGCAGCTCCCCCCAGAACTCCCGGGGCATAGCGTTGAGTCGATCAGGGCGCTCAAGCGTCGCCCACGCGACGGGTCCTGCAACTGAATAGGCCAGCATCGCCTTCACCATACTCGAATCGAAGCCAAAATTCTACCGACCGATTGGTCTTACCTGGACCGCGTAGCACCGTGCTGCCGGCCGGACCGCACCAGCCCGCGCGACGGGATCGATCGCGGCTCTTCAGCGGACCAGGTCCGCCTTCGGCGTCGTCAGATCAGTCGGGTCTGGGGCTCGAGGCCCCAACGGACGCGGGAGAACTGCATCGCGGCCTCCTCCCAGTGCAGCACCGTCTGCAGCGCACCGGCGCGCACGTCGCGCGCTTGGCGGTGCAGCACGTTCTTGTCGTACAGCGCGCTGGAGTCCATGCCGTCGACGAGACGGTTGGTCGCCTGCGTGACGAGCTTCCCCGCGTAGACGACGTTACGACGGATCTCGGCGCGACGCTTCAGCGTCAGCGCGACATCGCGCTCACCACCGTCGCGCACGATCGCCAGGTTCCGGCGCAGCAGCGTCTCCGCCAGCTCGACCTCGACCGAGGCTTCCGCGAACCGCAGTTGCGGACCCGGGCGGGTGTGCGCCGGCTCGAAGGCCTGCGGATCGACCCGCTCCACCACGCGTTTCTCGAAGAGGTCCAGCACCCCGCGCGCCATGCCGATCACCGGCGCGACGATCCCCTGGTTGAGGATCGTGATCATCGGGTTCGTCGCCCGGTACCACGGGGAGTCGTAGAGATCCACGCCGGGATAGGTGCGGTCGACCAGCTGCTGGTTGGTGACGATCCGGTGCTGCGGCACGAACGCGCCCTTGACCCGTACGCCCTTGGAACCGGTGCCACGCAGGCCGGAGACCTGCCAGTCGTCGATGACCTCGAAGTCCTCCCGCGGGATCAGACAGGTCTCCTGGATCGTGTGCAGCAGCACCCAGTCGGAGTAGTCGACGCCCGACGAGAAGCTCGCCTGACCGCTGACGCGCACGCCGCCCTTGACGTCCTCGCGCGTGATCCCCTTGTACCCGGGGACCGTCGACGACAGGGTGTTGGGACCCGCGGCCCAGTACTCCTCCTGCACCCGCTCGGAGAACCAGCCGACCATGAACTGGTGCAGCGGCATGAACGACGACAGCCACCCACTGGCGCCGCACCCACGCCCGATCTCCATCGCGACGTCGGCGAGCACCTCCAGGTCCAGCGCGAAGCCCCCGAACCGCTCGGGCTGCACCGCCCGGACGATCCCGGAGCGCTTGAAGTCCTCGATCGTCTCGGCGGGAAGTCGGCGATTCGCCTCAGCCTCCGGGGCGCGCGAACGCACGACGGGCACCAGCTCGCGCGCCCGCTCGATCAGCAGCTCGGGCGTCACCCGCTCCACAGCCTCAACCTCAGTTGCAGCACCACCAGCGTTGGTCATCGACCCCAGCCCCTCCCGCGCAATCAAACGATTGGTCAGGAACCTACAACCTCCGGGAGCACCGCGTCAAGGCGCACCACGCGCCCCGCAGGCCACGGGAACGGCGGCGACCCACCGACCGTACCGACATCGAATCCCGAAGGCGGGGGCCAGGCGGTCGCAGTGTACGACGACGCGCCCGCGGGCACCCGCCTCCGGGACGTACGGATTGCGACAACCAACGGATTGGCTGGCTCAGTCAAGCGCCGCGAAGCCGTGATCGCGGCGATAATCGGCGAAGCGCTCGGCGATCCCGGAGCGTTCCAAGCCGAAGTCGCCCGCCTGATAACGGTGCGCGCCGCGGCGGGTCGGGGCGACGTCAGCGACCCACTGCTCCATCTGCTGCTCTGCCTCGGCAGCGAGCTCGAGCCCGAACCGTCCGTAGATTCCCCGGGCGACCCCCAGCGGGTCACGCGTGAGATCGGCGTGGTACACGTCGTGGAACGCGTCGGGCCGCCGGGCACGGGCCGCCGCCAGCCGTTCGACCGCGGCCCCCCAGATCTCCTGCTCGCGGGCACCGATCCGCAGCGGATCAGCCGTCTCGTCGCCCTCGGCCCGCCGCATCGCCAGCAGCAGGCTGCAGACCGACGGCACCGTGCTCAGCGGGTCGCGGTGGGTCAACACGATCCGTGCGTCGGGGAACTCGTCGAGGATCGCATCGAGGTTGAACAGGTGGCTCGGGTTCTTCAGCAGCCAAGTCCTGCTCGGGTCGGTCGCCGAGCCGATCAGCCGGTAGTTCCGTGCCAGCCGCTGCACGGCCGGTCGCTGGTCCTGCGCCAGGAACCAGCGGTCGTAGCCCGGCACCGACCGCTGCGAGCCGAAGTGATTCGAGACGCCGCCCTGGAGGTGCACGCGGATGCACTCGTCGTACTCCTCCGGAGCGACCCAGTGGACCGTGCGGAACCGCTCGCCCAGCGCCTCGGCCCGTTCCGACGCCTCGTGGAACGTCGCCTGCGCCGCCCACTCTCCCCGCGGAGGGCGGACCATCGGGGCCTCGACCAGCCAGTGCTCGATCCCCTGGAACTGCGGGTCCGACGCCAGCAGCTGGTGGAGCGCGGTGGTCCCCGAGCGGGGCAGCCCGACGATGAAAATCGGCCGCCGGATCGGCACGTCCGCGTGGGCCGGCGTCTCTCGCCAGCCGCGCTCCGCGTGCAGCCGTCCGGCCAGCGCCCGGACCACGGGCGCGCGGGCCGCCTCGAGCACCCCGTCGGCGTCCAGGCCGTTGTCCTCGGCCAGCGCCTCGAGGTAGCGCCGCACGCCGGGGCGGTAGAGGTCGTCGCCGAAGTCGTCCGCGCCGACGCGCGCCGCGGCCTCCGCATGGAGTCGTTCCTCGATCAGGTCATATCGCATCTCAGAGGGCCGATCGGTGGGAGTAGCCGCCGTCGACGACGAGCAGCTGGCCGGTGATGTACGCGGCGTCGTCGCTGGCGAGGAAGGCTGCGGTAGCGGCAACGTCCTCGGGGCGGCCGAAGCGGCCCATCGGGATCGCCTGCTCGACGCGCTGCCAGAACCGGTCGTCGTACGACGACATCGTGAACGGGGTGTCCATGAAGCCCGGGGCCACGGCGTTGACCCGGACACCACGACGGCCGTACTTGACCGCGTACTCGCGGGTCAGGGTGGCGACCGTCGCCTTGGCTGCCGAGTAGCTGCCCGCCGTCGGCTCGAATGGCGCGTCGCGCTGCGCGTTGTCGATCGGCGGCAGCGGCTGCACCGCCGGGCTCAGCACGACGCCGGCGACCGACGACGCGTTGACGATGCTGCCCCCGCCGTGGCGGGCCATCAACTCGGCACCGAAGTACGTCCCGAAGTACGTCGGCGCGAAGGTACCCTCCAGCATCCAGCGCCAGTCGGGGCCCGGTGGACGCCCCCAGACCATCAGGTTGAACAGCACGTCCAGGCGCCCGTGGCGGGCGATCGCCGCCTCGAGCATCTCGCGCACCGACTGCTCGCGCTGGAGGTCGACGACGGCCGCGGAGACCGAGGCCCCGTCGGCTTCCAACTCGGCGATCAGCCGTGCTCCCGCTTCCCGGTCCTTCTCGCGGTCGGCGCAGATCAGGGTCGCGCCCTCGGCCGCGAACCGACGGCAGGTCGCACGTCCGATCGACGATCCGCCGGCACCGGTGACGAGCGCGATGCGCCCTTCCAATCGCGCGCTCACAGCGGAAACCGCCGTGCCACGCCGGCCCGCATGCGTCGCAGTTGCTCGCTGCGGCCGGCCTCGTCGATCCGCCGGCCGTCGGCCAGCTCCCGCGGCAGGTCCGCCGTCCGCACGACCCGGGCCTGCGGCAGCGGATCCTCGCCCTCGACGGGGTCCACCCAGCGGTTGATCAGCAACCCTTCGCGGTGGCCCGCCGGGTCGAGCCAATTGGGCACCCCGGGGTCCTCGTTGGAGACGACGATCCGCACCGATCCGTCGTCCTCGGCGACCCCCTCGGTCCCGTTGATCGACGAGAAGTGATGCCGGTAGTCGACCGACATCATCCAGCGGTTGTTCAGCTCGACCACCCACATCGAGCACTGCGGTGGCACGAACTCGACGATCAGCGACTCGTCCTCGGCCAGGTCGAAGTAGCAGAAGTTCAGCCACCGGCCGCCCTGCCGCTCGTGCTCACGACTGACCCCGGCCCAATCCGGCCGTCCCGAGACGAAGCGGTTGGGCGTCGCGCGGTAGAAACCCGCCCACGCGGTCCAGCGAGCCGTGTCCTGCTCGGTGAAGCGGGCGGCTTCGTCGAGCCCGGCGACCATCCGCGCCGCGCTCATCGACTTCGGCCGCTCGTCGCCGGCCCCGACCCGCTCGAGCCGCAGCGACATCGGCTGCTCCTCGTCCCAGCGGCCGAAGAACTGGCGGACGAAGAGCTGCTGCGGTCCCGGCGGGATCCGCAGCGCGGCCTCGCCCGGAGCCGGCTGGGGGTCCGTGCCGATCAGCACGGAGAAGCGGCCGTCCTCGCCCCGCTCCAGATCCTCCTGGGGGAGCGTCGGCCCCGGCGGAAGGTGCTCGACGTAGTTCAGTCCCTGCTCTGGGTCGAGCAGCCGGGTGCTCACCCGCACCCACTCGACGGTCCCACGCTGCCCGGTCAGGCGATACTCATAGCGCCCGTCCAAGTACGCCGCGACGTAGGTGCAGTTCGGGTTGTCGCCGAAGTTCTTGCTGACCGGGGTCTGCAACGTGAAGAGCTGCGGGAAGCGTGCATCCTTGTGCTCGATCTCGAGCAGCAGCCCCCGCGAAACCTGACGCGTCAAGTACTGCAGGCCAACCGCGCGGTCCAGCTCGCTCGCCTCGCCCTCGCCGGCGAGGACCAGATCCCCGGCCGCCTTCAGCCGGTCGCAGTACGTGTCCCAGGCGCTGCGGAGCAGCTCGTCGTACCCGGCGCTCACCCCATCATCTCCGCTTGCACCGCCAGCAGCTCCGGAGAGATCAATTCGACGTAGTAGCCGAACGGCGACTGGTGGTACACCCATCCTAGGTCGCTCCACGCCACGCGGGGCCACCCGGACGCCTCCAGCGCCGCCGACTCCGCCTCGAAGTCGTCGGTCCGCAACGCCAGGTGATGGAGTCGTCCGCGCTCACCCGGCTGCCAGAGCGTCCCCGGCATCTCCTGGACGATCTCCAGCGCGACCGGCGGCTGGGCGTAGCAGGCATGGACGTCCATGTCGATCGGGCCGTCCGGTCCCTCCGCCATCCGCCGGCCCTCGATCGGGTCGGCGAAGGCCACGCCCAGGCGCCGGTGCTCGGCCACCGCCGCCTCGAGGTCCGGGACGACGAGTCCCACGTGGTAGATCTTCGTCAGATCGAGCATTAGTCTCTCCTCGGCGCCAGCTGCGCCGCGTGGTGTTGAACCCGGCCACCTGGTCCTCCCGAGACCACGGTCGGCACGCAGGGGTGCGGTCGGGAACACCGAAGCGACGCCCCCGACCGGCAACGTCAGATCCGCAGCAGCGACTTGGCGTTGCCGCTACGAACCTGCTCGACGCCGGCTTCGTCGAGGCCGATGTCCGCGGTCAGGTCCAGCTGCCAGATCCCGTCCGAGCCACCGAAGTTCGACCCGTACAGCAAGCGGTCGGCACCGACCTCGGCCACGATCGCGCGCCGCATGTGCTCGCTCTCGATCGCCAGGTCGAAGTAGAAGTTGCCGACGTAGTCCAGGAACGGCTTCTTGTTCTTGCGGTCGTTGACCGTGTAGGCGATCTGATCCAGGCGGCCCAGCTGGAACGGCACGAACCCGCCACCGTGGGTGATGTACACGCGCAGGTCTGGGTACCGGTCGAGCACGCCGCCACAGATCATGCTGTAGAAGAACATCGTCTCGTCGTGGCAGAACCCAACGGCCGACGTACGCTCATAGTTGTCCGGGATCGGCTCCGTGCCGATCGCGCCGAACCGCTCGACGTGGGTGTGGCCGTGCACGAAGATCGGCACGCCCAGCTCCACGGCCTTCTCCCAGACCGGGTAGAGTTCCGGGTCGTCGGCCTCGCGCCCCGCGAGGTTTGACCCACCCATGCTGAACCCGAGCGCCCCGAGCTGGTTGACCGCGCGCTCGGCCTCGGCGACCGACGCCGGGATGTCCTGCAGCGGCAGGTGCGCCCAGAACCGCAGGCGGTCCGGGTACTGCGCGACCTGGCCGGCCAGCTCGTCGTTGACCGTCCGGGCGAACTGCACCGCCGGGGCGTTGTCCAGGAAGTACATCGTGCTGTGGAACGGCAGCGACATGACCAGGATGTCGAAGCCGTTGGCGTCCATCGCCTTGATCCGGTTGGCCGGGTTGGACGACTCCGCAAACAGCTCGTCGGGATCCAGCTTCTCGCCCGCCTCCGCCCGCTTCCGCAGCGCCGGCGTCGACATGTGCATCTCCCAGTTACCGATCTGGAGGTGGTGGTTGCCCTCCGTGTCGTACGTGAACGTCGGGCCATACTCGCCGGCACCCCCGAGGATCTTCGGGGTGAACGTGTGGGCGTGGAGATCGATCAGCATAGGTCTTCTTACTCTCGGTTTCCTGTCAGTGGGCGGTCCAGCCGCCGTCAGCAGTGACGACCGCACCGTTGAGAAAGGCTGCATCGTCCGACGCGAACGCGACGAGCAACCGCGCGAAGTCGTCGGGCGTGGTGGGGCCAGGGTTGGCCGGCCGCGTGCGCTCGAGCGCCGCGGCGCCGCGGGGGCCCGGCTCGCCACCCCACGGGATGCCGGTGGCGATCGCCCCCGGGCAGACTGCGATCGCCTGGATCCCATCGAACGCGTGGGTGGCGGCGATGCTCTTGGTCAGGCCGATCAGCCCGTGCTTGGCGGCGGTGTAGGCCGCGCCGCCGCGGGCCCCGTGGAGGCCGGCGAGTGAGGAGACGTTGATGATCCTTCCGCGCCCCTGCGCGACCATCGCCGGCAGCGCGGCGCGGCAGAGGATCATCGGCGCCGTCAGGTCGATCGCCAGGACCCGGTCCCAAACCTCGTCGACGACCTCGTCGCAGGCCAGGAAGCGGTCCACGATACCGGCCACGTTGGCGATCACTTCGACGCGACCGAGCGCCGTCGCGGCGGCCGGCACGACGGCTTCCGTCGCCGCCCGGTCCGCGAGGTCCGCAACGTGACCGACGGCACCGGGCATCTCGTCCAGCGCGGCGGCGAGCGCGCCCCCGTCGACGTCGACCGCGAAGACGCTCGCCCCGGCGCGCGAGTACGCGCGAGCCGTCGCCAAGCCGATTCCCGAGGCCGCCCCGGTGACGACCGCACAAACCCCGCTCAGACGCCCTGGATCACTCATGGAGCCACGCTACCAAAACATACAAACGATAGGTAGAAAATCGTCGATCCTCGGCGCTGGGCGGCGTCTGCGAACCCCGCCCTCGCTCATGCACGGTCGATGATCCCGATCCGCTCCAGCTCGAGGACGACCGCGTCGGCGGCCTCGTCCGGGTCCGCCTGCCCGGTGTCGATGCGCAGCTCCGGATCGTCTGGCACCTCGTAGGGCGAGTCGATACCGGTGAAGTTTCGCAATTCGCCCGCACGCGCCTTGCGGTAGAGGCCCTTCGGGTCACGCCGCTCCGCAATCTCGAGCGGCGTGTCGACGAAGACCTCGCAGAACTCGTCGCCCCCGACCATCTCGCGCACCATCCGCCGCTCCTCCGCGAACGGGGAGATGAACGCCGTGAGCACCACGAGTCCGGCGTCGACCATCAACCGTGCGACCTCACCCACCCGCCGCATGTTCTCGATCCGGTCGGCGGCGGTGAACCCCAGGTCCTTGCTCAACCCGTGGCGGACGTTGTCGCCGTCGAGCAGATAGGTCCGGACGCCGCGGGCATGCAAGCGCCGCTCGACGCGATCGGCGATCGCCGACTTCCCCGCGCCGGAGAGCCCCGTGAACCAGACCACGCCCGCACCGTGCCCGTTGAGCACCCGACGGGCGTCCCGGTCGACGGCATGCGCCTCCCAGTGCACGTTCTGCGCGCGACGGAGCGAGAAGTCGATCATGCCCGCACCGACCGTCAGGTTCGACAGCCGGTCGATCAGGACGAAGCCGCCCAGGTCACGACTGTCGCGGTAGGGCTCGAAGGGGATCGGCGCATCGGTCGTGACGACGCACCGCCCGACCTCGTTGAGCTCAAGGGTCGCCGCGGCGATCTCCTGCAGCGTGTTGACCTCGATCCGGTGCTTGGGCCGGGCGACGCGGGCTCCCACCGTGCGGGTCCCGACCTTGAGCAGGTACGCACGCCCGGGAACCAGCGGCTCGTCGGCCATCCAGACCACGTGCGCCTCGAACTGGTCGGCGACCTGCGGCGGATCGTCAGCGGCGACGATCACATCGCCGCGCGAGATACCGATCTCGTCGGCCAGCGTCAGCGTCACCGAACGCCCGGCCACCGCATGGTCGAGGTCGGCGTCACCCAGGACGATCCGCTCGACCGTGCTGCGCTGACCGCCCGGCAGCACCCGTACTGCCGCGCCCGGCGTCACGGTGCCGTCGGTGATGACCCCGCTGAAGCCCCGAAAATCGAGGTCGGGACGGTTGACCCACTGCACCGGTATCCGCAGCGGGCGGCGCGCCTGGTCGGCCTCGACCTCGACCGACTCGAGGTGCTCCATCAACGCCGGCCCGCGATACCACGGGGTCCGCGCGCTGCGCGCGACGATGTTCTCGCCCTCCAACGCGGAGATCGGAATCGCGACGATATCGGCTGCATCATGCAATCGACCGGCGAAGGTTCGGAAGTCGCATTCGATCCGCTCGAAGGCCTCCTGCGAGTAGTCGACCAGATCGAGCTTGTTGACCGCCAGCACGATCCGGCGGATCCCCAACAGCGACACGAGGAACGCGTGGCGTCGCGTCTGCGTCAGCACGCCCTGGCGCGCGTCGACCAGGACGACGGCCAGGTCCGCGGTCGATGCGCCCGTGACCATGTTGCGCGTGTACTGCTCGTGCCCCGGCGTGTCGGCGACGATGAACGTCCGCCGGTCGGTCGCGAAGAACCGATAGGCCACGTCGATCGTGATCCCCTGCTCGCGCTCGGCGGCGAGGCCGTCGACGAGCAGCGCCAGGTCGAGGTCGCCGCCCTGCGTGCCGAACCGGCGCGAGTCCGACTCGAGCGACGCCATCTGGTCCTCGAAGACGAGCTGCGACTCGTACAACAGCCGGCCAATCAGCGTGCTCTTGCCGTCATCGACAGACCCGCAGGTGATGAACCGCAGCAGGCTCTTGCGCTCGTGGCGGGCCAGGTAGGCGTCGAGATCCTCGACGGCGGACGGTGCGTCGTGGGACATCAGAAGTACCCCTCCTGCTTCTTGCGCTCCATCGAGGCGCTCTGGTCGCGGTCGATCATCCGTCCCTCGCGCTCGGAGGTCCGGGCGACCAGCATTTCCTGGATCACCTCGGCCAACGTCCTCGCGGTGCTCTCGGTCGCCCCCGTCAGCGGGTAGCACCCGAGCGTCCGGAAGCGCACTTCGCGCAACGCTGGTTGCTCCCCGGGGAGCAACCGCATCCGCTCGTCGTCGACCAGGATCAGCGTGCCGTCGCGCTCGACGACGGGACGCTCCGCCGCGACGTACAGAGGCACGACCGGGATCCGCTCCAGGTGGATGTAGAGCCAGACGTCCAGCTCGGTCCAGTTCGACAACGGAAACACGCGCAGGCTCTCGCCCGGCCGCTTGCGCGCGTTGTAGACGCGCCACAGCTCGGGGCGCTGCTGCTTTGGATCCCAGCGGTGCTGGTCGGTGCGCAGCGAGAAGACCCGCTCCTTGGCCCGCGACTTCTCCTCGTCACGGCGAGCGCCGCCGAACGCCACGTCGAAGCGGTGGGCGTCGAGCGCCTGCTTGAGCCCCTCCGTCTTCCACATGTCGGTGTGCAGCGCCGATCCGTGGTCGAACGGGTTGATCTCCCGCTCGACGCACTCCTGGTTGACGTGGACAAGCACCTCGGTGCCCGGCTCCTGGGCGATCTGCTCCCGCATCTCGTACATCGCCCGGAACTTCCAGGTGGTGTCGACGTGCAACAGGGGAAACGGCAGGGCCGACGGCGCGAACGCCTTCCGCGCCAGATGCAACATCACCGCGCTGTCCTTGCCGAGCGACGAGAGCAGCACCGGCCGCTCGGCCTCTGCGGTCGCCTCACGGAGGATGTGCATGCTCTCGGCCTCGAGCCGCTGCAGGTGGCTCAGGCGCTCGGCCGTCGGCACGACCCGCTCGCTCTCCGTCCGGTTCATGTCGCCTCCTCCGCGATCAGTTCCAGGATCCGCGGCGCCACCGCGGGATCGGCGATCAGCAGGTCGGGGAGCCGCGTGTCGGGCCGGTTGTAGACCAGCTCCGATCCGTCGATCCGCGACGCGTGCAACCCGGCGGCGAGCGCGACCCCGGCCGGCGCAGCCGAATCCCATTCGTACTGCCCGCCGGCGTGCAGGTACGCGTCGACCTCGCCTCTCACGACGGCCATCGCCTTGAAGCCGGCGGATCCGAGCGGCACCAGCTCGGCTCCGATCGCGCGGGCAACGCGGTCGGCGACCTCCGGGGCGCGGCTGCGGCTGACCGCGATTCGCAGCGGCCGGTCGCCGCGCGACGGACGCGACGGAGCGTCGCTCGACGTCAGCGTCACCCCGAGCGCGGGCAACGCGACGGCGGAGGCGGACGGACGGCCGGCGATCACCAGCCCGACGTGGACCGCCCAGTCATCACGCCCCTCGGCGTACTCGCGCGTGCCGTCGAGCGGGTCCACGATCCAGACCCGCTCGCGGTCGAGCCGCGAGCGGTCGTCCGCCGCCTCCTCCGAGAGCACCGCGTCGTCGGGACGGTGGTGGGCCAGCGCGCGGCGCAGCAGCACTTGCGCCGTCGCGTCGCCCGCGTCACCGAGCTCGCCGCCAGCGAGCACGGCGCGCTCCCGCACCGCGAGCAACATCCGTCCCGCCGCCGACGCCAGACGCGCTGCGAGGACGACGTCGTCCGCGAAGGACCCTGCGGTCGAGACGACTTCGGCCCGACCAGCTTCAACGAGCGTGTCCAAGATACTCCCCCCGGATCAACTACCAAACGTTTGTCACTCTAGTGGCGGGCCGCACACCCGTCAAGCACGACCGCACCGATCGACGGTCGGCTTGACGCACGCGCCCCGAGCCCCTACTCTGGACCAATCGTTTGATCGTCAGCGGCACCGCCACGCCGTCACTCCCTCGGGCGGGGCGGCCGCGTCGGCAGCCCCGATCGCGGCAGGCAGCGGCGACGGACCGCCCATCGCACGACCCAGGGGAGAACGACCATGAAGCTCGCCCGCACCGGCGACGGCCGGACGCTGGCCGTCCACGACGAGGACGGGACGACGACCGCAGTCGACCTCCGTGACGCCGCTCGACGCCAGCGCGGCTGCGGGCACGCGAGCGTCGTCCTGGAGGCCCTCGGCACGTCGGCACCGGACGACTGGCGCCGCTTGATCGCCCAGTGGCCGGCGGCTGCCGAGTCGGTGACCCGGGTCGCCGACACCGGCCGCAACGACCCACGCTGCCGCGTGGGACCACCGCTTGACCTGCGCACCCTCGCCCCACCGCTCCCGTCCCCGCGCACGCGGATCTTCGCCGGGGGCATGAACTTCGCCGCCCACGTCGATGCCGGCTCGCGCGCCGTCGCGGCACCCGCCGAGAGCCAGGCGGCCCCAGGCCAGCCGGCCGGCTTCTTCGTGGTCCCCGGGTCGGTCGTCGGCCCCGACGTCACCGTGCACCCACCGGCCACGGCACAGTGCCTGGACTACGAGGTCGAAGTCGCCGCCGTGCTGGCGACGGGCGGACGCCACCTCGCGCCGGACCAGCTGCGCTTCTGGGGATGGTCCGCCTTCAACGACCTGTCGATCCGCGACCCGCACCTGGGGCTCTCCCGCCTCGACCAAGGCACGCTGTCGTGGGCGCTGCAGAAGAACTTCGACGGCGGCAACGTGCTCGGCCCGTGGATCGCGGTCGACCCGAACCGCGACCTGAGCGCGCTGTCGCTCGCCCTGCGGGTCAACGGCACCGTGCGCCAGCGCGGGGCGACCACGCAGATGATCCACTCGTTCGCCGAGATCGCCGCGTACGTCTCACAGTACGTCACGCTCGAGCCGGGCGACATGATCACCTCCGGGACCCCGGAGGGCACCGCGATCGAGCACGGTCCGGGCGGCCCCTACCTGCAGGCCGGGGACGTGGTCGAAGCCGAGGTCGAGGGGGTCGGGGCGCTGCGCACGACGATCGGCGCCGCGAGCGGCCGCGCCCGCTAGGGCCGGCGGGCACACCGTCGCCGCAGAACCACCTTTGGCGTACGACCAAGCGTTTGATCGTTATCCTGGCAGGATGATCGAACTTCCGCCGTCCGCCATCGAGCTGATCAACTCCGGGCTCCACGCCCATCTGACGACGATCGATGCCGACGGCTGGCCCCAGACGTCGATCGTCTGGGTCGTCTACGAGGAGGGCGAGCTGCGGATGGCCAGCCTCACCCCCCGCAAGAAGCTGCGCAACGTCGAGCGCGACCCGCGGGTCAGCATCTCGTGGCTGTCGGACGAACGCGACAAGATGCGGCTGCCGTACTACCTCGTGATCCGCGGACAGGGCGAGGTCACCGAGGGCGGTGCACCCGAGTTCCTGCGCCGGGTCGCCCCCCGCTTCATCGGTCCCGGCATCCCCTTCCCGCGCGGCGAGAACCACCCGGAGGGCTTCATCTTGCGGATCACGCCGGAGAAGATCATCGGCTACGGACCGTGGAAGGACAACGCCTGACCCCCGGGCAATCGCCCCGGGGGCAGGGTCGGCCGCGACCCTCAGGCGAGGTGCTGCTCGCCGATGAAGCCCGGATCCCAGTCCTCCTTGAAGAGCCGCTTGAGGTGATCCGTGCGGAACGACCGGATCTCGTCGTAGCGGCCGTCGCGGACCTTCGAGACCCACTCGGCGTCCCCGATGGTGGCGCGACCGACGGCCACGAAGTCGAACTCGCCGTCGTCGAACTGCCGAGCCAGCAGGTCGGGGTTGTTCTCGATCATCGACCGACTCTCCTCGCCCCCGAAGAAGCTCTCCATCACGTCGACGTTGAGACCGACGCTGCCGACGGCGATCACCGGCCGGTCGGTCATCGTCTTGACCCAGCCGGCCAGGCCCAGGTCGCTGTCGGGCCACTCGGGTACGAAGAACCGCCGGGTCGAGACGTGGAAGACGTCGAGACCAGCCGCCTCGAAGGCGCGGACGAACTGTTCGAGCTGCTCCGGACTCTCGAAGTTCTTGCCCTCGAACTCGATCTCCTTCCACTGCGAGAAGCGGACGGAGAGGATCGGCTCGGGACCGATCGCTGTCGCACGGCCGCGGTCAGCTCGGCCGGGAGGCAGACCCGGTTGGCGAACTCGGCGCCGCCGTACTCGTCGTCGCGGACGTTGGTGCCGGCCCAGAAGAACTGGTCGAGCAAGAAGAACTGGTCGAGCAGGTACCCGTGCGTGCAGTGCAGTTCGACGCCATCCGGACCAGCCTGAACCGCAACCTGCCCGCTGCGCACGTAGGCCTGCTCGAGCGCTTCGAGCTCGTCCAGCGACGCGGCCTTGCCGTTGCTCTTCCCCGCCCGGAACAGACCGGACGGGCTCAGCGTCAGTCCCCCTTGCTGATCGCGCCTTCGCGGAAGAGCTGCGGCAGGAAGACGCCCCCAGCCGCATGCACGGCGTCCGCGTACCTGGCCCACCTGTCAAACGTCGCGCTCGTGACCTGCGCGGCATCCTCTGCCAGGTCGCCGACGGATGATCGACCGCAGCGCCGCCGCTGATGATCAGCGACGCACCGCCCGACGCACGGCGACCGAAGTACTCCGCCGTCTCGACTGTCGGCTCGCCGGGGCGCTCCGGTCTGCATTCCCGGCATCACGAAGCGGTCCGTCAGCTCGGTACCGCGGGTCGTGTAGGGGGCGAACAATTCGGAAGGATCGATCGGCGTCGCCATACTCTCTCTCCTTGCGTTGCGGGGCGTCGGTTTGCGTCCCTGCGAACGCCATAGGAGAGCACCGATCAGTCGCTAGAAAACTGAGCAGGTCCGGCGCACCCGAGCGGCATCGGCACCGCCACGCGCGGCCCCACGCCGGAACGACAGAAGGGGTGGCGCCGCTGGCGGCCCCCCATCCACAACCGCGGTTGCGGCGCACCCCCGCCCCGGCGCCGGGGGTCCGGGGGCCCC
>JBQGEK010000193.1:0-10496 GCA_052039575.1 Patulibacter sp.
ACGCGCAGGTCGACCCCGCGCAGCACCGTCGGCCCGCTGGCGAGCTCACGCCACAGGCCACGCACCGACACCGCGGCGTCGTCCGCTTGGGGGTCGCGCGACCGGCGCCACCAGCGGGGGCGAGCGGTGTCGGCCGCGCGATCCGCGGTGACGGCGGCGGCCGCCGGATCGCTCGGCTGCTCCGCGGCCGTGCCGCCGAGCAGGCCGTCGCGGGCCTGCTTGACCCCCACCGGCAACGGCGCCCGGCCCGCGTCGCGGAAGATCCGGGCGGCGGGCGGCAGCAGCTCCGGCGCGGCGTCGGCCGCCCACGCCAGGAACCCATCCGGCGCGGCGTCGCAGACCACCCGGCCGCCGTCGAGCGCGAGCACCCGGTCGGCGTGGTGCAGGCAACGGTCGAGCCGGTGCTCGGCGAGCACCACCGCGCAGCCGTGCTCCTCGTTCAGCCGCCGCAGCAGCCAGACCAGCTCGTCCCCGGCGACCGGATCGAGCTGCGACGTCGGCTCGTCGAGCAGGAACAGCCGCAGTGCCCCGCCCGCGCCGCCGGGTGCGAGCGCCGCGCCGAGCGCGACCCGCTGCAGCTCGCCGCCGGACAACTCGTGGGTGCCGCGGTCGAGCAGCGCCTCGATCCCGAGCGCCAGCGCGACCTCCTCGACCGCGCGGGCGATCGTCGCGGGCGGACGGCCGCGCAGCTCGAGCGGCAGCGCCAGCTCGGCCCGCACGGTGTTGAGCACGACCTGAGTCTCGGGGTCCTGGAGCACGGTGCCGACCCGCTCCGCCAGCTCGGCCGGTCCGGCGTCGCGGGTGTCCTGCCCGGCGACGCGGACGTGCCCGGACAGGGTGCCGCCCTGGTGGTGCGGCGCCAGCCCGCAGGCGGCGCGCAGCAAGGTCGACTTGCCCGACCCCGACGAGCCAACCAGGACCACGAACTCGCCCGGGCAGACGGTGAACGAGACGTCGACCAGCGACGGCACGGCCGCGTCGGGATGCAGGTAGCCGACCCGCTCGAACGAGAGCGCGGGCGGACGCGCGGGCGTGGGTGCCGATCCCTCCGGCGGTCGCTCGCCGCTCGTCGCGATCCTCCCGGTCGCGGACGTACGCGGAGTCGTCACGCCGACGTCCCCGTACGGTCGAGCAGCGGCAGCAGCGTCGCGAGCGGCACCAACGCGGTCAGCACCAGCGGCAGGATCCCGTCCGGCATCCGCAGACGCGGATCGGTGGCCAGGTGCCCGGCGCCGCTGACCAGCGCGACGGCCGCGACCACGACCAGGCCCAACGCCGCGGCCAGGATCGTCCGATCGTGACGCGACCACGGCACGACCGCGCGCGTCGACCGGTGACGCAGCCCGTGGCCGCGCAGCTCGAGCGTCGCGGCCAGGTCGCTCGCGCGGTCGAGCACCGACGACGTGACCGCCCGCAGCACCAGCAGCCGTGCGGTCCGGTCGTCGTGGGCACCCGGGACTCCGGCGGGCCGGCAGCGCCGTGCGTCGGCCAGCCGCGCGCCGTCGCGCGCCAGGACCGGCACGACCCGCAGCGCCAGCGCCGAGCTGAGCGCGGCGGCCGGCCACCAGCGCCGCGCGGCCATCAGCAGCCGGTCGGGGTCGACGGTGACCGCGGCCAGCACCCCGACCAGGATCACCACGATCACCCGCAGCGCCAGCACGCCACCGGCGGCCAGCGATTCGGCGGTGACGTCGACCCGGCCGATCACCGGCCACTCACCCAGCCGGAGCAGCACCGTCAGCCCGTGGTGGCTGACCAGCACGTTGACCAGCAGCACGAGCACCGCGAGCGGCAGCGCGACGATCAACGCCCGCCGCTGACTCGGCAGCGCGCCGGTGATCGCCCCCACCGACAACACGCTGACCAGCACCGCCGCGAGCAGCAGCGGGTTGGAGATCGCCAGGGTCAGGACAACCAGCGCCCCGCAGTAGACCGCTCCGATCGCGGGCCGGGCCGCGTGCAACGCGGTCGCGCGGCGGCGGTAGGCGATCGACGCCAGGCCGACCAGCACGTCGCGTCCGGCGCGGCGGTGCCGCCGACCGGGCGGCGGGGCCTCGGTAGTCGACCCGCCCCCCGCTGCGAGGCTCGGCCTCACTCCGCCCCCGGTAGCGGCAATCGCTCCGCCGCACCGTCGCGCACGTGCAGCGCGAACGCCCCGTCGAGCGCGTCGGCGGTCAGCTGCTCGGCCGCCGCCTCGGCGTCGGCCTCGGTCCGCCCACCGACGATCCAGGTCACCGGACCGCGACCGATCCGGGTCGCCGCCACGATCCCCCAGCCGGACGGGACGGCCGGAGCCGCCGAGCCGTCGGCGCGGTACGGGACGAGCCGCGAGCCGCGCACGCGCGCGAGCACGCCGGAGCTCCGCGGCGTCCCCTCGAGCCGCGCCGCGACCGGGTCACGACGCAGCTCCGACCACGCGCCGACGATCACGCGCAGCTGGGTCGGGCGACCCTCGGGCCGCAGCTGCTCCGCGGTCACGGCGACGTCGGCCGCGGCCAGCCGCTCGGCCGCTACGGTGCAGGCGGGGCTCGCGACGTCGACGCAGCCGAGCTGGACCGGAACCCGCTCCTCGCCGTCCCGCGCCGCGAACGGCATCGGGAACGACCCGACCACGGCCTGGACGTTCGCGACGCGCTGGTCGTGGAGGTCCCACCAGATCCGGTCGCCGTCCTCGACCCGCACGTTCGCCGCGCCCTCGTCGCTGAACACGCCGTTGCGGAAGAAGATCCAGTAGGGCGTCGTCCCGTCCTGCGCCTCGCCGCCCGCGCGCCCGTCGATCGCGGAGACGAACGCGCCGCCGCTGCTGGTGTCGGCCGTGGCGTTGCGCTGGAGCAGGCGGACCACCGTGTCCTCGCCCTCGACGTCGGCCTCCGGGCGGTCGGCGACGACCTCGGTGCCGAAGCGGTCGGTCACCCGCAGGCCGATGTCCTCGGGGGTGTCACCCGCGCCGACGCCGCAGCCGCCGAGCGCCGCGAGTGCGACGACGGCGGCCGTCGACCACCCGATCCGTCGGAGGCGGGACCGGATCGGATCCGGCCCCGTTTCGCGCGTGCCCACCGTCCGCTGTTCCCGCACCTTCACCGTCCCCACCGCGACCCGGGTCGCGTCTCGAGTCGCATGCCGATCAGCATGCAGAACGCCATCAGCCCACCGAGTGCCGCGGCCGCCCAGGACTTCGCGGTGCCCCCAGCCTGCGCGGTCCGGAGGCCGGCGGCGACCGCGTCGTCCAACTGCCGGCCCTCGGTCCCGCGCGGCGCCTCGACGACCTGGCCGCTGATCAACTGGCCAACCCCCTCGTCCTGCGTTGGCGGATCCGGGGACGGCGGCGCGTTCTGCACCCCGCCGTCGTCGCCGGCTCCCGACGCGGCCGCGGTGCCGGTGGCTCCGTCGTCGCCGCGCGTGCTCTCCTGCCGCTCCTGCACGCGCTCGGTGTCGCGCACGCCACCGGTCGTCGCGCCCTGGCTCTGGGGCTGGGGGCGCGAGAACAGCTCAGCCCCGCGGCCGCCGCCACCGCTCGCGACCGATCCGTCGCCGTCGGTCGCCTCGCCGGCGTTCCCCGGCTCGCGCTCGGCGCGCAGCTTGCGGGCGGCCTCGCGGTTGCGGGCCTCCCGCCGTTCCTCCGCGCGCTTCTCGGCCGCTCGGACCTCGGACGCGCGCGGCGGGGCCGGCACCGGCCAGGCGTGCCCGGCGAACGCCGGCGCCGCGTAGGCGGTCATCCAGGTGGGGTTCAAGTCCTGCGACTCGCGCCACATGATGCTGCCGTCGCGCCGCTGCAGCGACGCCAGGAAGTCGAGCGGATCCCGGTTGCGGGGCTTCCACTTCGCGGGGTCCTCGCCGACCGCCCAGAGCGCCTGGACCACCCACGGGGTCGTGCCGGAGTTCGACTCGCCGTTCCGCTCGTCGCTCATGTCGCCGGCCTGCCAGCCGCCGTCGTTCTGCTGACTCTGCCGCAGGTAGGCGATCGCCTTGCTGACCGCGTCCGTCTTGCACCGCCCGGCCACGCAGAGCGCCTGGACCGCCGCGCCGGTCATGTCGACGTTGGTGCCGTCGCCGGGCCGGGTCGCCGGCCAGGTGCCGTCGGGTCGCTGCATCGCCTCGATCGCCGCCGTCGCCTGACGGATCGGCTCGCGGACCGCCGATCGGGCCTTGAGTCCCGAGAGGAAGAAGACCGCGAAGATGGTGTCGTTGACGCCGGGCACCTCGCCGCCCTCGGCGTGCGGGAACCAACCGGGCGGGATCGTGACGTCGCCGACCGTCGTCGGGACCGTGGACTGCCGCGCGAGCAGGGGGGTCACGTAGTCACGTCCGCCGAACTTGCGGGGATCCATCCCCGCGGCGTTGACGAACATGCCGATCCGCGCGTACTCCGTGGTGACCGGCGGCTGACCGCCGCTGCGCACCGGCCCCTGCTTGGCCAGATACGAGGCGACGCTGGTCGACCGCGCTCCCGGGGGCTTCTGGTCCTGCGGGTTGATCCCGGCCGCGGCCAGGCCGATCCCGACCCAGGCGCTCATCATCGGGTCGGAGTCCGCACCCGGCGATCCGCCGTAGCCGCCGTCGTCGTTCTGGGTGTCCTGGAGGAACCCGACAAGGTCGTCGAGCCGGCTCTGGTTGGCCTTGCTCGGCTTGGGCGCCGCCGCAGCCGGCGCCGGGCCGAGCGGGGTCGCGTCGCTTCCGCCGGGGCCGGCCACCAGTCCGGCGGTCACCGCGAGCACGACCAGCCACCGCGCAGCGCGCACGCGACCTCCGGCCCTCCGCTCAGCGACCGCCGGGCTCACGTCCGCGCCGCCACCCCGTCGACGTGGACGGTGCCCGACAGCACGCGCACGCGCACCGTCTCGGTCTTCGTCGTTCGGCGGCCGCTGACGAGCGCCGTCCGGCCGTCACGGTGCGCCCGCACGGTGAGCCGCTGCGGGCGACCCGATCCGCTGCGCAGCTCGATCCGTGCCGTCCGACGGTCCGACCGCACGATCAGCGTCGGGCGCCCGGCCGTCAGCCGGGTGGTCAGCGTCGCGCCCTTGCGCATCCGGGTCGTCGTCAGCCGCCACGCCCGCTGGTCGCGGTCGCGTGCCCACGGGCCACCGAACCGCACCGCACGCAGCCGGTCGTCGGTCGGCACGACGACGCTCGGCAGGTTGCGGGTGACGGTCCGCCCCGTCGCCCCGGTCAGCCGGATCCGCAGCTGGGCCGTGCGGCCAGCCGGCAGGTCGAGCATCGCCGTGGTGGTGTCGCTGCCGCGGTCCGCCCGCGTCCATCGCGCGCCCTTGCGTCCCTTGGTGCGGGTCTCGATCCGCCACGCCCGCAGCGGGCTCCCGTCGACGGCCCAGCGCACGTTGACGCGGCCACCTGCGTGCCCGTCGGTGGTGATCCGCAGGTCGCTGACGCTCGACGGACCGAGCGCGATCCGCGGAGCGGTCGTCGTCCGACCGTCGACCAGCGAGCCACTGCCGCTGCCCGCTTCCGGCGTCGGGTCCGGCAGCGTGGTCGCCGGGGCGCCGCGCAGCTGGCTGTCGGCCGGGGCGGGGCCGCAGCCGTTGCCCGCGGCGTCGAGCACGCAGACGTCCAGCCGGTTGGAACGCACGAAGCCCGCAGCATCGGCCTTGATCCGCTTCCAGCCCGGCGTGGCCCAGGTCAGGGTCGTGGCGCCGTCGGCTCCGGTGGGCGGCGCTCCCTCGACCGGTCCCTGCACCGTCTGCCAGCCGTTGCCGTCGGTCCCCACCGACCCGATCGCAACGCCGATCGCGGGACTGCGCGCGCCCGGCGCACCGACGTCCCCGCGCGAGGCGCTGCGCTGCACCGCCACCCGGAACGGCTGGCCCAGCCCGACCTCGAACACCTGCTGGACCGGAGCGACCGACGGTCCGCCCTCGACGTTCGCGGTCGCTTCGCCGATCCCCGCCGGGCCGTCGAGTCGCAGCAGCGGCTTGGCGTTGAACGCGTCGTAGAGCCAGAGCGTCTGGTCGTTCGGGTTCAGCCGGTACTGGCAGCCGCCGACCGAGCTGAAGATCCCGTTGACGATGATCCCCCAGTAGGCCGAGCTGCCCGGTTCCTGGCCGTCGGGCCCGAACCGCGTGACGAAGTAGTCCTGGTGCGAGCCCCAGCGGCCGTCGAAGCTCTGGCCCGTCAGCCGCATCGCGTCGTCGGCCGCGGCGGTCGGGGTCGGGCTCGACGCGCCGCCGCGGCCCGCCGTGCCGTCGCACGTGCGCGCGCGGGTATCGCTCGACGCCCGGACTGGGTGGCCGTCGGTCCGGATCGGACCCTCGAAGAGGGTGGCGGTGCGGCCCTCGATCCGAATCCGCTGGTCGCTCGGGGCGGCCGACGCGGCGGCGGGAGCGAGCCCGAGGGCGATGATGGCGGCGGCGGTGGTGCCGCCCACGTACGCGGTGACGCGTCGCATGCTGTCCTCCCCCGTATCCCGAAGGGTCGTCGACGTTGCCGGATCGGGCAGGTTTCCTGGCTCACGAGTCCAAGCCGCCGCGCCTTCCCAGGTCTGTCTCCCAGTGGCTGCACGCGTGCGTGCGACGGTTCTGCTCGCTCACAGTGGCGGGTCCGCGCCGGTCTCTCACCGGACTTCCCTCGTCCACGATCCGCTGAATATTCGGGACCGAAGGTAGCAGGAATCCGCCGGTCGACCCGACGGATACGCGGGATCCCGGGTGCTACCGTTGTCGCGTCCACGAGCGGGGAACTCCGGTGCGAATCCGGGGCTGACGCGCAGCGGTGTGGGGGACGGCGGCTCACTCCGCCACTGGAACGACCTGTTCCGGGAAGGCGAGCCGACCGGTTGATCCCGAGCCCGAAGATCCGACCGTGGGACTCTGACCATCCGTCTCGCGTCCAGACGGCCGGAGACGAGCGTGCGCGCCCGTTCCCGTCGCTGGAAGACAGGAACCCCGCATGCACTCCCCACCCTCACGATCACCTCGCGTTCGCCGTCGCGGTCTGACGTTGGCCGTCACCGCTCTGACCAGTCTCGGCATCGCCAGCATCGCTGTACCCGCCGCGACCGCCGCCACCCCGGCCGAGATCGACGCCGCCGTCGAGCGCGGCGCCGACTACCTGGCCGCGCAGCAGTCGCCGAACGGCATGTTCCTCGACTTCGGCGGCGACTGGACGCTGAGCTCGCTCGCCGCCGCCGGTCGCGATGTCGACGCGGTGCGCTCCACCCCGGAAGGCCCGAGCGCGCTCGCCGCCTACCGCACGCTGTGGACCAGCGGCCCGGACGGCGAGGAGGACTGGACGACGCCGTCGGGGCCGGATCCGTTCGATCCCGATCGGTACGCCAGCGACTACGCCCGTGCGGCCCTGATCGCTCACTCGGTCGGCCTGGAGCCGACGCGCCTCTCCACCGACCAGAACCTGGTCGCGCAGCTCGCCGGGGTCTACCACGGCCGCCAGGCCGACGAGACGCCCGGCGCCGGGCGGATCGAGGGCACCTTCGGCGACACGCTGCCGCTGAGCAACGCAGTCAGCTCGCTGTTCGTGCTCAGCCGCTCCGCGGCCCCCCAGGCGCTGCTCGACACGATCGCCGACACGGTACGCAGCAACCAGCTCGTCGACGGCTCGTGGTCGTGGCAGCGGCTGTCCGCGCCGGCCGACCCGCCGGGTCCGGACGTCGACATGACCGCCCAGGCGATCGCCGCGCTCTGCGACGCCGGAAGCCGGCCCAGCGACCCGTCGGTCGCCCGCGGACTGGCGTACCTGCGGAGCGCTCAGATCGCCAACGGCTCGTTCGCGGGCGAGTGGACGCCGGACGGCGACACGAACTCCGCCGCCGTCGTGGCGCTCGCCCTCAACACCTGCGGTATCGATCCGCAGGGCGCGGATTGGACGACGGGCGCGGGCAACACGCCGATCGACTACCTGCTGTCGCAGCAGCTGACGTCCGGCCCGGACGTCGGCGGGTTCCCAGCCTCGTTCGCGCCCGGGTTGGGCAACCTCTACGCCAGCCAGGAGGCGGTGCGCGCTCTGACGGGATCCGGCTACGTCGCCGACCCGACGCGCGCGATCGCGTCCCCGCCCGTCGACGACGGCACCGTCGTCCCGCAGGCCCTGGCGATCGACGCCGGAATCGACGCGACCGGTGAGCGCGACCTGCGGTTCTGCCGTGTGATGGCCCCCGTCGGCGCGACGGTGGCCGAGTTGCTCGCGGCCGCCCAGACGTCGGCCCAGCCGTCCGGTTGCGTGACCGGGCTGTCGGTGCAGGACGGCGTGGTGCAGCAGCTCAACGGCGTGACCGGCGACCGCGCGCAGCGGACCTGGTTGGCCCGCGTCGAGGGCGGCGCCGTCCGCCGCGCCGGCGACCAGCCGGTCTGTCACGGCCAGATCGTCTCGCTCTACGTCGGTCGGGCGTCGACGGCGAGCTCCGCGCCGACCACGCCGTGCGGCGCGGCCGGCCCGGTCGATCCCGACCCGGTCGATCCCGCAACGCCGGGCGGGGCGGGCGGGGCTCAATCCCCCCCGCCGCCGAGCCCGGCACAGCCGAGCGCCCCGGCGGGTGGCAGCAGCTCCGTCGTCGGTGGCGCGGTGACGGCAAGCGGTGGCAATGCCGCTGCCCCCACCCCGCGCGTCACGATCGCCGGCCGGAAGGGCGCCCAGCGCGCGGTCCGACTGGACCGCAAGGGCCGGCTGCGGATCACCCTCCGCTGCCCCGCGAACGCCGCCAAGCGCGGCTGCTGGTCGGTCGTCTCGGCCCAGGCCCGGTTCCGGACCAACCCCCGCGGCGAGGCCCGCAACCGCCGGGTCGGCGGACGCACGATCCGGGTCGCCCCGGGTCGCTCGCGCACCCTGACGGTCCCGCTGTCGTCGGCACTGCGCCACGACCTGCGCCGCGTCGGCAAGCGCCAGGTCCGGATCGTCGTCCGGACCCACGGCGACGACGCCCGCAAGGCGTCCCGCACGACCACGCCGGTGACCGTGCGCGCCGCGCCGCGCCGGTAGCCGGACGACAAGCTGATGCGGGTTACGCCACCCACAGGGGCGCAACCCGCATCAGCACCGTGAGGCTCACGGGATCGACCGGAGTCCCGCAGAAGTGATATCGGAGTCTCCGCAAAAGTGATATTGGAATCTCCGCAAAAGTGATATCGTCGCGCTCGTGGTCGAGTATCGCCAACGCATCATCGACCGGCAGATCAAGAGTGCTCTGACGACCTTCGGCGCGCTGATCCTGGAGGGGCCACGGGCTGCCGGCAAGACCACGACCGCGCTGCAGCACACCGCAAGCTCGGTGCGTCTCGACTCCTCACCCGACCTCCTGACGCTCGCCGAGACCGCCCCCGACATCGTGCTGGCCGGCGACACCCCGCGACTCGTCGACGAGTGGCAGTTGGCCCCGACGATCTGGAACGCCGTGCGCCACGCGGTCGACAGCCGAGGATCGGCCGGACAGTTCGTCCTCACCGGCACGGCGACCCCGGCGGACGACGTGACCAGGCACAGCGGTGCCGGACGGTTCCGGCGCATGCTCCTTCGGCCCATGACCCTTGCCGAGAGCGGGGAGTCGACCGGCGCGGTGGCGTTCGCGGAACTGTTCGAGCGCTCGCCGGTCGCGGGTCTCGGAGGCCCGACGGTCGAGGAGTACGCGCACCTGATCGCCCGAGGCGGCTGGCCGGCTCTCGTTCAGCAGCCCGACCGCGATTCACTCGAGTACCTCGGGGCGTACCTCGACGACGTCGCCCGGAGCGACCTGGCAGCGGCCGGTGAACGCGTCGACCCGATACGGATGCGGGCACTCATACGCGCTCTCGCCCGGAACGCCGCCACCGAGACCCCCGCCACGCGTCTGGCTCGCGAAGCCGATGTGTCGGCACAGAGCGTCCGGAAGTACCTCGACGCCCTGGCCCGCGTGCACGTCGTGGAGGAGCAACCGGCCTGGCGGGCTCACCTCCGCTCCGCCGTCCGACAACGGGTCAGTCCGAAGTGGCACTTCGTCGACCCCTCGCTCGCGGCCGCCGCCTTGGAGGCCTCCCCGCCTACGCTTCTGGACGATCCGAGGACGCTCGGCTTCCTCTTCGAGTCGCTCGTCGTTCGAGACCTGCGGGTCTACGCCGGAGCGCTTGGCGGCACGGTGACGCACTACCGCGACGAGGAAGGCCTCGAGGTCGACGCCATCGTCGACCTCCCCGACGGACGTTGGGCCGCCTTCGAGGTCAAGCTCGGCGGCCAGACCGCTATCGAGACCGCCGCAACGAGCTTGCACAAATTCGCCTCCAAGGTCAGTCCGGCCCGCACCGCGGGCCTCACCAGCCTGAACGTCATCACGGCCGGTACCACGAGCCTTACCCGCCCAGACGACGTGAACGTGATCGCCCTGGGCCACCTGACCGCGGCGCCGCGGCCGTAGCGACCAGGCGGCCATCCAGGCTGATGCGGATTTCGGTTCTCACGGAACCTGAATCCGCATCAGCACCGAGGTCGGGGCGGCGGATCGCTCCGCCGCCCCGAGCCCCGGTCAGCGGCGTGCCAGCCGCACCCGGACGGTGCGGTTGATCGTC
>JBQGEK010000194.1:0-2625 GCA_052039575.1 Patulibacter sp.
GCTCAGCGTCGCGTCGAGCCGCGGGTGCCCGCCGTTGCGCAGCTCGCGGCTGTTGCCGCGCAGCCGCAGGTCGAGCTTCGGCGCGTACTGCAGCTCACGACAGCCCCCGACCGCGAACCGGTTCGCACCCGGGACCGCCTGTCCCGTTTCCGACGTCAGGGTCGCCGCGACCTGCTGCGCCTCGCAGCTGGTCGGGTTGATCATGAACCCGGCCTTGTCGATCGCCACGTCGAGCCGCTGCAGCTGCACCGGCACGCCCTGCAGGATCGTCGGCAGGGGGTCGCTGACCGTCGTCACCTGTGCGGTGTCGGGGTCGACGTAGAGCTTCTGCCGCACGACGACATCGCCGAGGTTGTATGGCCCTGCCACGGCCGGGACGACCACGCGCAGACTGAACGGCGCGTCACCGTACGGCCCCTCGAGGAAGACCGCGCCCGGCAGACCGAACGGCTCGGACCCGAAGCCGGCGTAGGCCCGAACCGACCCGACCTGCTGGCCGAGGTTGCCCTTCAGGTTGGCGAGCAGACCCTTCGGCATCGACAGGCTCACCCCGGTCAGCGCTCGCTGACCGTCGGCCCGCCCGACCGACAGGCGGAACGGCGACGAGGCCCCGGCGAAGACGTTGTCGACGCCGGCGACGAAGGTCGGCGAGAACCCGAGCAGCCCGTCGCGGCACGCCGTCGTGAACCGACTCTGCGACGTGATGACACGGCCCGTGGTCGACGTCAGCCGCGCCACCGTCGTATGCTCACCGCACGCCGTCGGGGTCGTCAACGGCGCTCGCGGACCGCCGTTGAAGGCGAGCGTCATCCGCTCGAACGGCTGCTGCGGGACCTCGTCGAAGACCGCGTGCAGCTGGCCCGTGGCAGGGTCCGGCGTGATCCGCCCCTCCTGCTTGATCGTCACCCCGTAGCCCTTGGCGACGAGGAACACGCGGAACATGTCGCCGTTGGCCGCGATCTGCGACTTCGGCTCGCCGAGGAAGACGAAGCCGTTCAGCGCGCCTGGCAGCACGGGGGTCTCGATCTTGCCGGGGCCGATCTTCGACGCGGGGGGGCAGCGCGGGTCACCGAGCTGCCGGGTGCGCGCCTGCGCGTCGGTGCAGCCGACCAGGCCCTGGGCCGACGACGGGTTGATCGCCACGCCGACGGGCAGGCCGACTTCGACCTTCTTCAGCGGCGCGGGCGAGACGGCGTTGGGCGCCGACGCCTGCGGCAGCTCGACCGTGGTCGTGAAGCCGCTCGGCGCGGCGGCCATCGTCGTCTCGGGCGCCATCGTCAGGCTCGCCGCGAACGGCACCGCGTCACAGCCGGTCAGCGTCGGCAGCTCGGCCGCGGCCGGCTTCCACACGCTCGGCTGCTGCCACGAGCGCACGCGAGCGCTGACTCGCTGCGGCGCGGCGCAGTCGCTGCCCATCGTCAGCAGCGGGATCCGCTTGCCGGTGCCGACGCCGCCGGCTCCGCCGGGGTCCGTCCCCGCGCCGTTGCGCAGCGCCGGGGTTCCGTAGAGGACGGTCTCCGACCCGAGCACCGCGAGGCCCGCCGACGCGTTGCGGATCTTCGACGTGATCGTGTAGCGACCGTCGTCGTTGACCTGCATGTCGATGAACACCATCACGGTCGCCACCGAGAAGCCGAAGCGCGCCGTCACACCGGCAGGCGGGTCGAGGTTGTAGATCCGCGAGCTGAACGTCAGCGGGCTCAGCCCCTGCACGTAGCTCAGCGTGTGATATCCGACCACCGAGTCGGTCGGGCAGCGGGCGGTGCCCGAGGTCGTCAGGACCTCGAGCGAGCAGCGGCTCGTCGCCATCGGGTTGCCCTGCAAGCCTGCGGGGAGCTCGATCTCCAGGTCACGCATCTCCTCGACCGGCACCCCCTGCGGGGCGTCCGTGCCGACGTCCTTGGCGTTCAGCCGGAAGGCGATCCGCAGTTCGTCGGGGTGCCCCGACGCCTGCGTGAACGGCGTCCGCGTCGTGCCGTCGATCTTCACCGCCTCCGCCGTGAACGACTCGAAGCCGAACTCCGGGTCGGCGGCCTGCGCCGACCCCGCTGTCAGGCCGACCGCGGCGACCGCCAAGGTCGCGCTGGTCGCCGCTCGACGAACGAACGTCGTCATCCCGCGCATCAGCGCACCCCCTTGCCGGTCGACGCCGACGCTCTCGTCTTCGTTCCCGTCTTCTTGCTTGCCTTCGTCGCCTTGGCCTTCCGCGCCGCCGCCCGGTTCGCCGCGGCCGTTCGCCGGAAGGTCAGCGACACGCGGGTCGACTGCGACGGGCCGGACTCCGGCGCGTAGCGCACGGTGGCGCGCAGTCGCAGCGACGACCGGGTCCGCAACATCCGCTGCGAGCGAGCGGACAGGCGCACGTTCAACGTGGCCGTCGTTGCGCGCTTGATCGTCCGCGTCACCGCGCGCAGCCCGGAGCCCGACGCCGTGATCCGCCCGCCCTCGGGGATCCGCACCCGAACCTTGGCGGTCGTGCCGCGCACCGAGCGCGAGCCGCTGAGCCGGATCGGATCCGGGTCGCGGTCCTCGACGTTGCCGGTGGCAGGGAACGCCAGGCTCAGCGGCTGGACCGCGGGGACCGGCAACAGGCCGGGCCCCTGGCAGCCGGTCTGGCACTCGGGC
>JBQGEK010000195.1:0-4547 GCA_052039575.1 Patulibacter sp.
CCTGACCGGCCGCCGTCGGCTCGGCCGCGATCCGTGCGGCGATGTGCTCCCAGCCACGGTCGAAGAACCGCGTCACCACCGTGCGGAGGATCTCGTCCTTGGTGCTGAAGTGGTAGGTGATCACGCCCTTGCTGATCCCGGCCTGCTGCGCGATCCGCGCGACCGAGGCGTTGGCGTAGCCGGCCTCGGCGACCACGGTGGTCGCCGCGTCGACGATCTGCGCGCGGCGCGCCTCCTCGATGAACGACCGCCGCTTTCGTCCGGGCGACTCGCTTTCCGTACTCACGTCTCGATAGTAGGACGATCGTACGAAAATCGCAACCGAACGGGTCTCGGACGGGACGTCACGGCCGCCCCGAAACGACCGACGCCCGCTCGTTCGAGCGGGCGTCGGATGACCGGGATCAGAGAGTGCCGTCGGGTTGGCGGCGCCGCTTCACGACCCACCAGCGCCAGCCGATGATCGCGACGACGGCCAGGACGGCGATCGCCAGCGCGGGCTTGGAGATCGGGCCGAGTGCCTCGCCGACCTCCTCCCAGCGGGAGCCGAGCAGGTAGCCCGCCCAGACCAGCAGGACGTTCCAGATCAGCGAACCGATCGTGGTGAAGAAGAAGTACTGACCGCGCGGCATCCGCAGCACGCCGGCGGGCAGCGAGATCACGCTGCGCACGCCGGGGATGCAGCGCGCCACGAGCACCACGATCGGGCCGCGCCGGGTGAACCACTGCTCGGCCTTGACCAGTCGTTCCGGGTCGATCCGCCCGCGCCGCAGGAAGGCGTCGGCGAACGGCCGACCCCCGCGTCGAGCGAGCTCGTAGAGGAACATCGCCCCGGTGACCGAGCCGACCGTGGCGACCAGCACCACCAGCGCGAACGAGAACTCACCCCGCTCCGAGAAGTAGCCGGCGAGCGGCAGCACGGCTTCGGACGGGATCGGTGGGAAGACCGTCTCGACGAACATCAGGACGGCCACGCCGAGGTAGCCGAAGTCGGTCAGGATCTCGGTGAACGAGGCGGCGAGCGGCGGCTGTCCGAGGACGTTCGCCGCGACCGGTGGGCCGAACGGCGTCACGCCACGAGCCTCGTCGCGTGACCGGGCAGCGGTTCGCGGCAGCGGGACGGGGACCAGGAACTTCGCAAGGGTGAGACCTCCGACGAGGACAAGCGATCGTGACGACCCGGACCGAACCGTCGGGTGGGAAGCGTAGCGGTGGACCACGGAACCATGCGGCGACTGCCGACGGCGTCCACCGCTCGCCCGGCCCGCCCCGATAGGCTGCCCCTGCTCGGATCGGGGGAGCGACGGCGAGGCGTGTCGTGCCGCGCCCCGCGACGGCCCGGGCTCCAACCCCGATCTCGAGACGGAGCATCCGACGATGAGAGCACTACCACTCGTCGTGGCCGTGACCACCGTGGCGATTCTCGCCACCGCCGTGCCCGCGCACGCCCAACCAACGTTGAAGTCCTCGACCTGCGAGCGAGGAGTTGCGAAGGGCTCGGTCTGCTCGACGCTGACCGTGCCGCTCGACCGGAGCGGCACGACGCCCGGAACCGTCACGCTGCCGGTCCGCGTTCTGCGCGCGAAGGGCTCCGGACCGCGCCGCGGACCGCTGATCATGCTCAGCGGTGGCCCCGGCCAGGCCGGAATCGCCGACGCGGACTACAACGAGCTGTTCGCGTCGCTCGCGCCCGGCTACGACCTCGTCTCGTTCGACCAGCGCGGGACCGGCCGGTCCGCGCTGCGCTGCAAGCAGCTCCAGGGCGACAGCTCCGCTCCGGAGTCGACCGACGGATCGGCCGCCGAGATCACGCGCCAGTTCAGCGCCTGCGCGACCGAGCTCGGCGACGCGCGTGCCTTCTACACCTCGGACGCCAGCGCGGCCGACATCGACGACCTGCGGGCGGCGCTCGGCGCCGAGCAGGTCACGCTCGGCGGCACCTCGTACGGCACGTGGGTGACCCAGGTCTACGCCCGGACGTACCCGACGCGGGTCCGGAGGATCTTCCTCGACTCCGTCGTCGGCCCGACGGGCGTCGCGGGGATCGCGCTCAGCGAGTACGCCGGCGCGCGCCGGATCGTCCGCGACCAGTGTCGCGGCTCGGCCTGCCGGGGCATCACCCGCGCTCCGCTCGCCGACACGACCAAGCTCGCCGCCCAGATCGACGCCAAGCCGATCCGGGCTCGGGTCGTGCTGCCCAACGGCCGCGTGCAGACGACCAACGTCGGCGGCGCGAATCAACCGGGGCTCGTGATGGGCGCGTTCTACGCCGGCGACCTCAGTCCGCAGATCCGGGCGGCATTCCCGGCCGCGGTGTCGGCGGCGCTCGCGGGGGACACCGCGCTGCTGACGAGGATCGTCTCGGCCGCGGGTGCCGACGACAGCACCACCAGCCTCAAGGACTACAGCGCCGGGCTCTACGCCGCGACGACCTGCGCCGAGAGCGTGCTGCCGTGGAACGGCGTCGACGCCCCCGCGCAACGACATGCGTCGCTCGACCAGGCGATCAGAGGCCTGCCCGCCGGATCCGTGGCGCCGTGGACCGTTACGACCGTCCTCGCGGGACCTGCGATCGCCGGATGCCTGGAGTGGCCGAACGCCGCGTTCGCGACGACACCCCCCGGGGCATTGCCCGACGTCCCGGCCCTAGTGCTCAACGGGCTCGACGACGTCCGGACCCCGGTCGAGGATGCGGAGGCGGTCGCCCGGCTTCTGCCGCGGTCGACCGTGGTGCGGATCCCCAACCAGGGGCACTCGACGTTCACCCAGGAGTGCGCCCGCGACGCGTTCTCGCGCTTCCTCGCCGGGCGCTCCGTGAGCACCAACGCCTGCCGCGGCCGGAACACCCCGCCCGCGACCTCGCTGGTCCCGGTCCCGCCGCGGTCGCTGACCGCCGTCGGCCCCCGCGGGGGCAGCGCCCAGGCGAAGGCCCAGCGCTCGCTCCGCGCGGTCCGGCTGAGCATCCGCGACGCCGCGCTCGCGGTCTCGCTCTTCGAGGAGGCGCCGCGGGCACCGGGCCTGCGGGCCGGGACCGCCGCGGTCCGCGAGTCCGGTGGCCGGATCGTGCTGGACATGCGCAACTACGGCTACGTGCCGGGGCTGCGGGTGACCGGCCAGCTGGCGCTCGGCGCGCGTTGGACGGGGACCCTTCGCGTGACCGGCGCGAGCTCGACCGCGCGCGGCACCCTGACGGTCACCGACGGCATCGCCCGCGGCCGGCTCGGCGGGGTCAACGTGTCGCTGCGGCTGCAGGCGCGGTAGCCGCGGCCGCGGTCCACGCCGTCCGCGCCGGGTCACGAGCAACGCTATCCGCGCGGACGTCGAGCCCCGGGCCGACCTCTCCCGAAAAGCAAAGCGCCCCGGCCGAGGCCGGGGCGCTTCAAGCATCAGGGAGAGAGAGGAGATGCACTAGTGAGAATAGGACCGCCCCCCGCTCCCGTGAGTGAGGGAGCGCACAAATCAACGTTTACAGAAAGCTAAGCGCTTCCCAAACGCCGATCAGCAGGGCACCAGCGCGAGCGATCCGCCGGTCTGGCCGGAGAGGTCGGGCATCCAGCGGTTGCAGGTCATGGGCGGGCGCGGGGCCGATCCCGACCCGCTGCCACCCGAGCCGCTCGGCCGCGCCGGCCGCTGCAACGTGATCCGGCTGCTCGCCTGGACCTTCTGCTGGCCGGCGGTCGCGGTCATCTTGAGCTCGGTCTGGGCCCGCGCGCGGGAGGTCAGCGAGACCCGCAGGGTCACCGTTCGGCTCTTGCCCGGCGCGATCGCCTTCAGCCGCGAGGTCGTCGGCGTGGCCCGCAGACCCCGGGCGGATGAGACCCGCAGGCGGACGGGGCGGGTCGGCGCGTCGCCGGCGTTACTGACCGTCACCCGGACCCGCCGGGTGCGGTCGGCCGGCAGCCGCCTCGGCACGTCGCGCAGCCGCAGCTGGGTGACCGGCACCGGGGCCACCGGGATCGGACCGGTCGTGTCGTAGACCACGCTCGCGTCGCCCGTGGCGGTCAGCGTGGCGATCACGCAGTCGGGCTTCTTGCCGGCGAGCTGGCGATCGACGATCTCGAACCGCTGCTCGGCGGTCCGGGCGCCGGTGGTGCGGGCGGAGCCGGAGGCAACGGACGACCCGATGCTCTCGAACAGGTGCCAGCGGGTGAAGCTGCCGTCGGACGTCCGCGAGAAGCCGAGCGCGGGGTAGCCGTTGCAGCCCTCGGGCGTGCGCATGCCGGCGAAGATCGTCAGCAGGCCCGACGTGCTCATCGTCGGCACCCCGCGGAACCGCACCTGCCCGACGAGCGCACCGCGCCGGTGGTCGTAGGCCAGCGCGGCCCCGACGATGTCGCGACCGGGGGCCGGGTCGCTGGCGTCGCCCGCCGGATCCTCGGTCGCCCCGACCAGGTTGGCGGACGCTGCCGGCGCCCCGGCCAGCCCGAGCGCGACCGCGAGCGTGATCGCCGCGGCGAGCAGCGCCGGACGCCGCCGTCCGCCGACGGCTGGGTCTGGGAGGAGGTCGGTACGAGCGGGGGCGAGCATCGCGGCTCCGGGTTCGGGGG
>JBQGEK010000196.1:0-16285 GCA_052039575.1 Patulibacter sp.
GCGGCTAAGAACACCCCGCGGCCCTTCTCGCGGGGCCGGTCGGCGCGCCGGCGGTGGTACGGCTGGGCGACCTGGGTTTTGTCCCGCGCGCTCGGGACGCGGGTGACGACGCCGAGCTTCTCGAGCGCGTCCTGGAGCGGCAGCGCGTTGAGCACCGTCGCCAGCATCCCCATGTAGTCGGCGGTGGCGCGGTCCATCCCGGCGGCCGCGCCCGCCATCCCACGGTAGATGTTGCCGGCCCCGCAGACGACCGCGACCTCGACGCCGAGGTCGTGGACGCTGCGGATCGCCGCGGCGACCGCAGCGACCCGTTCCGGATCCGTGCCGTACTCCTGCTCGCCCATCAGGGACTCGCCGGAGAGCTTGATCAGGACGCGCTTGAACGCGGCCGTGGTCGGATCCGAGGTCATCGGGCCGGGGCCGGTCCGGCTACTCGCCGACCTGGAAGCGCTCGAAGCGGGCGACGGTCACGTCGCCGACGTCCTTGCGCAGCTGGTCGATCGTCTTGCCGTCGTGCTTGTCCGGGTTGATGTGCTCCTGCGGCAGCAGGGCGACGTCCTTGAGCCACTTCTCGAGCTTGCCGGCGGCGATCTTCTCGCGGATCTGCTCCGGCTTGCCCTCGGCCTCCGCCTGCTGGGCGTAGACGCTCAGCTCGGCGTCCTTCTCGGCCTGCGGGACGTCGTCGCCGGAGACGTACTTCGTCGCGGGGGTCGCGGCGACGTGCAGCGCGATCTCCTTGGCGAGCGCCTCGCGAGCGCCGGCGTCGGCGGCACCGTCGATCTGGACCGCGACGCCGACCCGGCCGGTCGCGTGGATGTAGCTCGCGACCGCGCCCTCGCCGCCGACCACGAACCGCTCGGCGCGGCGGATCACGACGTTCTCGCCCATCGTGCCCGAGAGGTCGGCGCGCGCGGCCTCGACCGTCTGGCCGGGCTTGAACTCGTCCTGCAGCAGCGCCTCGACGTCGACCGTGCCGGCCTCGCCGCTGGCGGCGATCGACGCGGCGAGATCCTTGGCGAATGCGATGAAGTCGTCGTTGCGGGCAACGAAGTCGGTGTTGCAGTCGACCTCGACCAGCGCACCGCGGGTCCCGTCGGCGACCGAGGCGGCCTGGACGGTGCCCTCGGAGACCTCGCGGTCGGCCAGCTTGCCGACCTTGTTGCCCAGCTTGACCCGGAGGATCTCGACGGCCTTGTCGAGGTCGCCCTCGGCCTCCTGCAACGCCTTCTTGCAGTCCATCATGCCGGCGCCGGTCTTCTGCCGGAGCGCCTTGACGTCAGCAGCGGTAATCGTGCTCATGCGGTCTGTCCCTCAGTCCTGCTGCGGCGCGGCGGGCGCCTCGGTCGACGCGGCTTCCTCGGCCGGAGCGGCCTCGGCGGCAGCCTGCTGCTCGGCCTCCTGGCCGGCGGCAGCGGCGGCGCTCTGCTCCTCGGCCTCGAGCCGGCGGGCCTCCTCGGCCTCGCGCTGCTCGGCCTCGATCGCGGCGCGGTGCTCGCGGTCGGCGTGCTCCTTGGCGCGGCGGGCCTCCTCGGCCTCCCACCAGGCGTGCGCACCGCCGGCGGCGGCGTCGCCGATCGCGTGGGCGATCGTGCCGCAGGCGCGGATCGAGTCGTCGTTGCCCGGCACCGGGTAGTCGACGCCGTCCGGGTCGACGTTGGTGTCGACGAGCGCGATCACGGGGATCCGCAGCTTGCGGGCCTCTTCGACGGCGATCTTCTCGCTGTTGACGTCGATCACGAAGACCGCGTCCGGCGCGCGGCGCAGGTCCTTCACACCACCGAGGTTGATCTGGAGCTTGGTCAGCTCCTTGCGGCGCGCGATCCGCTCCTGCGAGGGCAGCAGCTCGAGCTGGCCCTCGGCCTCGAGGCGCTCGAGGTCGTTGAGCGTCTTGATCCGCTTGCTCGACGTCTGGAAGTTCGTCAGCAGACCCGGCGACCAGCGCTGGTTCACGTACGGCATGCGCGACGCCTCGGCGGCCTCACGGACCGAATCCTGCGCCTGGCGCTTGGTGCCGACGAAGAGCACGGTGCCGCCACGCTGGGCGATCCCGGACACGAACTCCTGCGCCGACGCGAGCAGGTCGACGGTCTGGAGCAGGTCGATGACGTGGACGCCGGAGTGCTCACCGTGGATGAACCGCGCCATGCGCGGGTTCCAACGACGGGTCTGGTGTCCGAAGTGGACGCCTGCCTGCAGCAGGTCCTTGATGCCGATCTCGGCCATGGGTACTCCCTTGGAAAACGGTGAACAGCGACCCGCTGGTCCGAAGCGCGAACCCGACGCGATGTCGAGCAGGGACGTTCCGGGGTCCCCAACGGGGTAGGAATGAGCAACGACGCGGTGCCCCCAGGACGGGACGCACCACGCCTAATTCAACCAGAGCGAGCCGGCCGACGCGGTCCGCGTCGGGGCGCTCGCCGTTCACGATCCGCCGCGTGCGCGCTGGAGCGCCCGGGCAAGGTCCGGCGGCAGCTCGGACGTCACCTCGAGCGGCTCCCCGGTGATCGGATGGATCAGCGACAACCGGGCCGCATGCAGGAACTGTCGCCGCAAGCCGAGCGGATGCGCGCCGTCTGCGGACGGGCTCTGGCGGCCGTAGTCGGGGTCGCCGGCCACCGGAAGCCCGATCGCCTTGAAGTGCGCTCGGATCTGGTGGGTCCGTCCGGTCTCCAGACGCACCCGAAGCAGGGTCGTCCGCGGCAGCGCCTGCTCGATCTCGAAGTGGGTGATCGCGTGGCGCGGACTGTCGGTGTCGACCGACTGCCGGGTCCGGTGGTGACGGTCGCGTCCGAGCGGCGCGTCGATCGTGCCGCTGCGTGCGTCGGGTCGTCCGTCGACCAGGGCCAGGTACTCGCGCGTCACGTCGCGATCACGGATCGCCTGCTGGAGCAGCCGGTGCGCCTCGTCGCTGCGCGCGACGAGCAACAGCCCGGACGTGTCGCGATCCAGCCGGTGGACGATTCCCGGCCGCTCCGGATCGCCGCCCGGTGGCGTGCTCGCCGAGATCATCCCCGCGACCGCGTCGACCAGCGTCGGACCCGAATGGCCGGCTCCGGAGTGGACCACCAGACCCGCCGGCTTGTCGACGATCAGCAGGTGCTCGTCCTCGTAGACGACCGGCACCGTCGGAGCGTCCTCGCGCACGGGGGTCACGGGGCGCGCCAACGCGCCCAGGTCCACGACCACCTTCTGGCCGGCCTGGACCGCGAGCCGCTTCTGCGGGCGGGCGCCGTCGACGGTCACCGCGTCGGCCGCGATCGCCCGCTGCGCGCGGGCACGTGACCCGCAGAGGTCGGCCAGCAGCACGTCGAGCCGCTCGCCCTGCTGCTCCGTATCGACGACGAGCTCGTGGACGCTCATTCGGATTCCGCGGCCGCGTTGGTCGCCTCGCGGCGGGTGCTGCGACGGTGGTCGAGCTCCATCACCAGCACGAGCACGCCCATCCCGACCACGATCGAGGTGTCCGCCACGTTGAACGCGGGGAACGACGGCGGCTTGAGGAAGTCGATCACGGCCCCCTCGGTGAGTCGGTCGAGGATGTTGCCGACGGCCCCCCCGGCCAGCATGCCCGCCGCGATCCACGCGTACGGGACCGTCCGGTGGCGGGCGAACCAGATCGTCAGCGCGACCAGCGCGAGCGCGACCAGGGTGCCGACGATCCACGGCTTGCCCGAGAAGCTCGAGAACGCGACGCCCTCGTTGCGAACGTAGACGAGATCCAGGAACGGCAGGATCGTCCGGACCTCGCCCTGCTCGATCGACGCGACGACCAGCCGCTTGGACAGCTGGTCGACGATCAGGATCGCGATCGCGAGGGCCGCCGCCCGCTGGATCGCCAAGCGGCTGACGCGCTGGTCACCCGGCGACAATCCGCACCACCATTCCGCCGACGAGCTGGAGCAGGATGATGCCCACCAGCGGAGACAGGTCGAGCGGACCGAGCGGCGGGATGAACCGCCGGAAGAACGCGAGATACGGCTCGACCGCGTCGTTGAGGAAGCCGATCACCAGGCTGACGCCGCGGTTGTACGGGATCCGCACGCCGGCCGTCTGGACCAGCGACAGCAGGATGTAGGCGAAGATCATGATCGTGTAGACCATGATCAGCGCGCTCAGGAAGTCCGCGACCTGGGTGCGGGCCGACGCCAGGGCGACGGTCTCGAGCAGTGCGCTCACGAGACGCCCGCCGCCGCGTCGAAGGCATCCTGGAACGCTTCCCGGACCCCGTGCTGGTCGAGGGCACGCAGCCCCCGTGCGGTCGAACCGCCCGGCGAGGTGACCGCCCGGCGGACCGCGAGCGTGTCGTGGTCCTGCGTGCGCAGCAGCGCCGCGGAGCCCTCGATTCCGGCCGCGGCCATTCGACCCGCGTCCTGCGGCGCCATCCCGTGCCGAACCGCCGCGTCGACCATCGCCTCGGCGATCACGGCGACGTACGCGGGCAGCACACCGAACAGCGCCGTGGCGCCGGCCATCTGCGACTCGGGGAGCTCGACGACCGCCGAGCAGCGACCGAGCAGCTCCAGCACCTGCTCGCGGATCGCACGCTCGTCATCGCCCTGGTCGCCGGGCGCCGCCGCGACCGCGGTCACGCCCTTGCCGATCCCGGCCGGGGTGTTCGGCATGATCCGGATCACCGGACGGTCCGGGTAGGCGGAGCGCAACGTCGCCAGCTCGACCCCGGCCAGGATCGACACGACCGCCTTGGCGCTCGGGATCGTCGCTGCCGCGTCCTGCAACTGCCCCGGCTTGTGCCCGAGCACCACGACGTCGGCTTCGTCGGCCAGCTGCCGCGGCGAGTCGACGGCACGCCCGCCCAGCTCGGCGGCGAGCGCGTCAGCGCGCTCGCGCACGGGATCGAAGCACAGTGCGGGCTCGCCGATCCCCCGCGCCAGCGCGGATGCCATGTTGCCCGATCCCAGGAATCCCAGACGCATAGAGACCGTGAACGGTACCGGTCGCCCGGCCCCGACAACGCACCGGACCCCCGCGATCCCGCCCGATCGGCGGAGCGCGCGGGTCGACGGCCGGTCAGCTCTGGTTGAAGAAGCCCTTCTCGATCAGCTGGGCCCGTTCCTCGGCCGAGATCGAGACGTTGGCGGGCGTCAGCATGAAGACCTTGTCGGCGATCCGCTGCATCCCACCGTTGAGGGCGTAGGTCAGCCCGCTGGCGAAGTCGATCAGCCGCTTCGCCAGGTCGTTGTCCGACGTCTGCAGGTTGATCACGACCGGGATGTCGTCCTTGAACCGGTCGGCGATCTGCTGAGCGTCGTTGAACGACTTGGGCAGCACCAGGTGGACGCGGCCGCCGGCGCGCTCGGACCGCGCGCCCCCGCCGCCACCGACGGGACGCAGGTGCGCGGCGCCGGAGCGGCCGCCCGACTCGCCGTCGCTGAAGATGTCGTCGAAGTCTCCGCGACCACGGCGCGGAGCGATCCGGCGGACGGGCGCGGGCTCACGCTCGCGCTCACGGCCGCCGCGATCGCGCTCACGGCGATCGTCGTACTCCGGTTCATCGTCGTAGGAGTCTGCGTACGGGTCTCGCTCCTCGGCGAGAGCGAAGTACACGAGCACCTTGTGCCAAGCGTCGCGGAAGGCCATGACGGCGATTGATTCTGCCACGACGCGCCGGTTCCTCCTTGCGACGGCGAATTTCCCCCTCGCCGCTGCGGTCGGGCGATCAGTCCGCGCGCAGCAGCCCACTCCCGAGGCGGACGACCGTGGCGCCCTCCTCGACCGCCACGGCGAAGTCCTGCGTGGTGCCCATCGACAGCTCGCGCACCCCGTGCTCGTCGGCGAGCTGCCGAAGTCGGGCGAACCACCGACGGCTCTGCTCGGGGTCCTCCGCGAACGGCGGCATCGTCATCAGACCCGCGACGGGGACCGGGCAGCGCGCGATCATGTCGCCCAGATCTTCCGGGGAGACCCCGTCCTTGGCCTGCTCGCCGCTGACGTTGACCTGGATCAGCACGTCCAGGTCGGGGCGCGCCAGATCGCGGTGGCGCTCGAGCCGCTTCAGCACGCTGTCGCTGCAGACCGAGTGGATCCGGCGTACGTGCGGCAGGATCTCCGCGACCTTGCGGGATTGCAGCTGACCGATGAACTCCCAGCGCAGACGTTCGGCGCCCGGCACCGCGATCTTCTCGAGCAGCGACTGCGAGCGGTTCTCGCCCACCACCGTGACCCCCGCGTCGGCGAGCAGCGGCACTTGGTCCGCGACGAGGTACTTGGTGGCGACCAGGATCTCGACGCCATCCGGGTCGCGGCCGCCTCGCTCGCACGCCGCGGCGATCTGCGCGCGCGTCTCGGCCAGCCGCGTCGCCACGAACGCGGGATCGATCCGGGGAATCAGCTCAACCACGCCATACCTGCCTGTCGTCCGGTTCTCCCGGCGTCGCGCCGGTGGGAGAAGAAGTTGTCGGGATCGCAGATCGTGCACTCCCCCGCGACCAGCACGCGTTCGACGCCCGCCGCGCGCAGCCGCGCTTCGGCGGCGGCCCACAGGTCGGCGTTGTCGCCCACGCGGACTGCGCTTCCCGCCGCCCCCGACGCCAGCGCCAGCGCCGCGTGCACCTCGTCGCCGACCTCGTAGCAGCACGGGCCGGCGCTGGGACCGATCACCGCGGTCACCGGCCCAGGGTCGCCCGTGGCCTCGGAGAGGGCCCGGATCCCCGACTCGAGGACTCCGCCGGCCAGGCCGCGCCACCCGGCGTGGACCATCGCCACACCGCGTCCGGCGACCAGCGCGACCGGCACGCAATCAGCGCAGAGCACGACGCACGGCGTTCCGGGCAGTGCGGTGGCCACGCCGTCCGCGTCGCGCACGGTCGAGAGCTCGGCTCCGGGGAGCTGTTCGTCGTCGCAGATCACCAGCACGTCGGTGGCGTGCACCTGTCGGGCCTGGGCGATCCGCTCGGGCCCGACGCCGGCGTACCCCGCGAGGATCGCCCGGTTGGCGCGGACCGCGTCGACGTCGTCGTCGCCCCAGCTGCCGACGTTCAACGAGGCGTACGGCCCGCTCGAGACCCCGCCGCGGCGCCCGGTGAAGCGCACGGTGGCGTGGCCGAGGTCGCAGACCAGGTGACCTTCGGGGGTGCGGGTGAACGGAGGATTCACGGGATCGGGCGTCAACGGTGCGGCGTGCGGTCGTCGGCGAGCGCGACGGCCAGCTCCGCGTCGCGGACCGGGACCGACGGATCGAGCTCGCCGTTCAGTTTGGCGTCCCGCGCGCGGTCGAGGCGCCAGCCCAGCTCCGGACCGGCTTCGATGCCGGCCGCTCGCAGATCGTGACCGGTGATCTCCAGCCGGACGTGCCGAATCGTCTGGAACCAGCGCTCGGCGTTCGGACCGCCGGCCAGCGCGACCACCTCGTCGGGCGCGTTCGCCGCGGCCCGGTAGATCTCGGCGGGCGTGCGGGCATCCCGCAGGGGCGCCAGCGTGCTCGTTCGCGACCCTGCCCCGACGATCGTCCGCTCGGCGGTCGTCAGCTCCAGCGCCTCGAGCCACGGCAGCAGCTCGGGAAGGCTGACGCCGGCGCAGCAGGCAGCGAGTCGGACCAGGTCCGGTCGGCCGCCCCGCGGCAGCAGCGCGAGCGCGGCGTCGACACGACTCGGAATCGGATCGAAGCCCTCCGGCAGGAACCGCGGGTTGAGCGCTTGCAAGGTGGTCAGCGCCGCAGCGGGGTCCGGTTCGCCGAGCGCCAGCCGCAGCTCCGCGCCGTGCCGTGCCCCGCTGATCGTGGTCGGATCGGCTTCGGCCGCCCACGCGGCGGTCTGCGAGTCCACCGTGCCCCCGAGTCGCGCCGTGTAGCGAGCGACCCGCCAGACCCGGGTCGGGTCGTCGCGGAACGACTGCGGGTGCAGCGCCCGCAGCGTGCCGGTCGCCAGGTCGTCCAACGCGCCCGGGTAGCCGGCGAACGCCCCGTCGGGGACCCGCAGCGCCATCGCGTTGATCGTCACGTCGCGACGCTCGAGGTCCTGCTCGATGCCGTCGACCGGGGTGACGTCCGGCAGCGCGCCGGGCGCGGCGTAGCTCTCGCGGCGGGCGCGGGCGATGTCGTACCGCACGCCCGGGCTCGGCTCGACCTCGACGGTGCCGAACCGCTCGTGGCGGGCCACCACCGGATGCAGCCGCTGGGCCAGCTCGTCGACCGGAGCGGTCACCACCACGTCGAGCTCGTGGGGCTCGATTCCCAGCAGCAGGTCGCGGACCGCGCCGCCGACGACCCAGACGTCGTCCCCCGGGCCCGTGGCATCGACCAGCGGACGCGCGACCGCGCTGCGACGCAGTCTCGTCCAGGCGTCGGCGGGGTCGAGATCGGGGGAACGACGGACAGGCACTGGCCGGACCGTACCCTGTCACCCTGTTCGGATGGCCGGATCCCCGCTGAACGACGCCCGCCGCCCGTGGGGCTGCTTCGGTTGCGTCGGCGTGATCGTGCTCGCCCTGGTGATCGGAGGCGGGTTGACCCTCTTCAACCACCTCCGCGGCCCGAGCGAGGTCTCCAACCCCTCCGTCGAGTTCGTCGCCGAGGATCCGCCGGCTCCAGAGGCCCCGGCTGCGCCGGAGAACGCCCAGGACACGTACGACGACGGCGCGGACTGGCCGGTCTACGGCGGCAACCCCCAGCGCACCAGGTACCAGCCGTTCGCGACCCGCGGCACGAGCATCCGACCGCCGATGTCCGAGCGCTGGGGCAGCACCGGCAAGGTGCTGCTGGAGTTCCCGCCGGTGCTCTGCGGCCGGCGCCTCTACGTGCTGCGCAACGACGCGCTGCTGCGCGCGATCGACCGGCGCACCGGGCGCACTGTCTGGCAGAAGCGGATCGGCCGGCTCGCCGCGTCGTCCCCCGCCTGTGCCGGCGGCCGGGTCTACTCCACCGTGCTGCGCCGCAACAGGCACAACGCCGGCGGCCAGGTGATCGTGAACCGCGCCTCCGACGGCAAGCAGATCTGGCGCGTCGTGCTCGGCAGCCGCACCGAGTCGTCGCCGCTGATCGCGGGCAACCGCGTGATCTTCGGCACCGAGAAGGGTGGGGTGCTGGCGCTGAACCGCGCGAACGGCCGCGTGATCTGGCGCTACCGGGCGAGCGGCGCCGTGAAGGCCGCCGTCGCGATGGAGGGCAACACGCTCTACGTCGGGGACTACGGCGGCAAGCTGCACGCGATCTGGGCGCGCAGCGGCAAGCGCCGCTGGGTCGCCGATCTGGGCGGCAGCCTCTACAGCACTCCCGCCGTCGCCTACGGCCGAGTGTTCGTCGGCAACATCAACCGCGCCGTGGTCGCGGTCGGGGCCGAAACCGGCCGGATCGCCTGGCGGCGTCGCGCTTCAGGGTTCGTCTACTCCGCGCCCGCGGTCGCACCCGTCCGCGGCAAGGGTCCGACCGTCTTCATCGGCACCTACGGCGGCGAGCTGATGGCGCTCGACGCGCGCAGCGGCAACACCCGCTGGACCCGCAAGCTCGGCGGGCGGATCTCGGGCGGGATCACCGTCGTCGGCGATCTGGTGATGTACGCCAACCTGGGCCGCAAGTCGCTGGGGATCCGCGGCGCCAGCACGGGCAACCTGATCTACAGCTTCCGCAGCGGCGCGTTCGACCCGGGGATCTCCGACGGCCGCCGGCTGTACCTCAACTCGTACACGTCGGTCTACCACCTGACCCCGCGCGACCAGGCGACCAGGGACCGCCGCTCGCTGCGCGACGCCCGCGAGACCCGGAGAGCCAACCGCGAGGCGCGGCGTGAGACACGGGACGTCCGCTAACGGCTCTCGCTGGCGATCGGCCGAACCGGAATTCCCGCTTCGGCGATCCGCTGCTTCGCCTCGGCGATCGTGTAGGTGCCGAAGTGGAAGATCGACGCGGCGAGGGCCGCGTCGGCGCCCGATTCCAGCGCCTCGACCAGGTGGTCGAGCGTTCCGGCGCCCCCCGATGCGATCACCGGCACCGGCACCGCGGCCGAGACGGCGTGGGTCAGCGGCAGGTCGTAGCCCGACGTCGTGCCGTCGCCGTCCATCGAGGTCAGCAGGATCTCCCCCGCACCCCGCTCGACCCCTTCGCGGGCCCAGGCGACGGCGCCGCGTCCGGTCGGGGTGCGGCCGCCGGCCACGAAGACCTCCCAGCGGTCGTCGGGCACCGCGGGGTCGGGCGGCTGGGGAACGCTCTTGGCGTCGATCGCCAGGACCACGCACTGCGCGCCGAAGCGGTCGGCCAACTCGCTGATCAGCTCCGGCCGCTTGACCGCCGCCGAGTTGACGCCGACCTTGTCGGCTCCGGCGTCGAGCACCGCCTGCGCGTCCTCGACGGAGCGGATCCCACCACCGATCGTGAACGGGATGAACAGCTCGTCGGCGGCCCGCCGCGCGAGGTCGACGATCGTGTCGCGCTGGTCGCTGGTCGCGGTGATGTCGAGGAAGACCAGCTCGTCGGCGCCCTCGGCGTCGTAGCGCGCCGCCAGCTCGACCGGGTCGCCGGCGTCACGGAGACCGACGAAGTTGGTGCCCTTGACCACCCGCCCGGCGTCGACGTCCAGGCAGGGGATCACGCGCTTCAGGTGCATGTCGTCGAACTAGCGCGTCTGCAGGGCGGCGTGGCCTTCGGCGATAGTGAACCGGTGCTCGTAGAGCGCCTTGCCGGTGATCACGCCGCCGAGGTTGACCAGACGCGCGTCGGCGAGCTGGCGCAGGTGCTCGGCGGTGCCGATCCCGCCCGAGAAGATCCACGACCCGCGGACGGCCGCGGCCACGCGCCGAACCTCGTCCATGTCGGGGCCGTTCTCCATGCCGTCGCGGTCGGCGTTGGTGTAGACGAACCGCCGGACACCGCGCTGCTGCAGTCGGGTGATCGCCTCGGGGCCGTCGAGCGACGTGGTCTCGAGCCAACCCTGGGTGGCGACCTTGCCGCCGCGGGTGTCGATCGACACCATCACGCGGTCGCGGTGGGTGCCGAGCACGGAGTCGAGGAAGTCGGGGTCCTTGATCGCGGCGGTGCCGAGGATCACGCGCTCGGCCCCGGCCTTGAGCGCGTCACGCACGGCCTCGATCGAGCGCAGCCCCCCACCCCACTGCACCGGCACGTCCAGCTCGCGGGTGATCGCCGCGAGCTGGTCGAGGTGCCGCGGCTCACCCTCGCGGGCACCGTCCAGGTCGACCAGGTGGAGGAACCGCGCGCCGGCCTCGACCCACGAGCGGGCGGCTTCGAGCGGACTGTCCCGGTACACCGTGCTCTGGTCGTAGTCGCCTTGGACGAGCCGGACCGCCTGGCCGTCCAGGATGTCGATCGCCGGGTACAGAATCACGTGGGACACCTCGAGGGCTTGCAGGTCTCGGCGAAGGCCCGCAGCACGTGCAGCCCGTCCGCGGATGACTTCTCAGGATGGAATTGCACGCCGTGGACGTTGCCACGGCTGACGGCGGTGACGAACGGCCCGCCGTACTCGGCGGTCGCGAGCACGTCGGACGGGTCCTCGGGCCGCGCCACGAACGAGTGGACGTGGTAGAACGCCGTCGCGTCGGGCAGGTCTCCGCGCACCAGCGACGGATTCTCGGTCCAGCGGACGAGGTTCCAGCCGATGTGCGGCAGCTTGAAACCGGCCGGCGCCTGCAGGGCGCGGACCGATCCGGCGAGCAGGCCGAGGCCGTCGTCGCCGCCCCGCTCGTCGGAGCGCTCGAACAGCAGCTGCATGCCGAGGCAGACGCCGAGCAGCGGCGTGCCGTCGCCGGCCAGTCCGCGGACGAGGTCGCCGAGTCCGCTCTCGCGCAGGCGCTGCATCCCGGCCGGGAACGCCCCGACGCCGCACAGCACCAGCCCGTCGGCGGACGAGATCCGCGCGGGGTCGGCGGTCACCTCGGCCTGGACGCCCACGTGCTCGAGCGCCTTCTCGACGCTGCGGCGGTTGCCCATGCCGTAGTCGACGACCGCGAGACGCAGGCCGTCCAGGGAAGACGCGTCGCTCACTCGGTCAGCGTCCCCTTGGTCGACGGGACGCCGCGCTCGTCCGGGTCGACCGAGACCGCGACGCGCAGCGCCCGCGCGAGCGCCTTGATCCCCGCTTCGATCATGTGGTGGGCCCCGCGCCCGCGCTCGATCTCCAGGTGGATCGTGCTCCGTGACGTCGCGGCGATCGCGCGCACGAACTCCTCGAGCAGCTCGTGCTCGAAGCCACCGGTGACGCCGTGCGGCAGCAGGCCGCGGTCGTCGTAGACCACGAACGGACGACCGGACAGATCGATGTGACAGGCGGCGCGCGCCTCGTCCATCGGCACCACGGCGGAGCCGTAGCGCCGGATCCCGACGCGAGCGCCGAGCGCCTGGAAGATCGCCTGGCCGAGCACCAGCCCGGTGTCCTCGACGGTGTGGTGGCTGCCGGTCTGCAGGTCGCCCTCGGCGCCGACCTTGAGGTCGAACCCGGAGTGCCGCGTGAACAGCTCCAGCAGGTGGTCGAAGAAGCCGACCCCGGTCGTGCGGGTGCCGGTTCCGGACCCGTCGAGGTCGAGCTCGAGCTCGATCCGGGTCTCGCCGGTCGAACGTTGGATGGACGCGGTGCGGGTCATCGGCTCGTCCTATTCTGCCGCGCGCGCATCGATGCCGCGTGGACGACGAAGCTCTCGGCGTCGGCGATCCGTCCGCCGGCCTCCGCGAGCGCGTCGGCGGCGGGTCCGACGTGGACCTCGCAGACGGTCCGCCGGAAGGTCCGCGCCGACAACGTCGACGCGAAGCGCGCCGCTCCGTCGGTCGGAAGCGTGTGGTTGCTGCCGACGACGTAGTCGCCGAACGCGGTCGCCCCGGAGTCGCCGACGAAGACGCAGCCGGCGCTGCGTACGCGATCGGCCAGCGGCTCGATCGTCGTCCCGACCAGCTCGAGGTGCTCGGGCGCGAACGCCTCCGCGACGGCGAGCCCGGTCTCGGGGCCGTCGACCAGCACCGAGGCGTAGGCCGCGGGCGACGTCGCGAGCGGCTCGCTGCCGGCGATCCCCGGCTCCATCAGCCCCCAGACGGCGTCCTGCAGCTGCGGACTGTCGGTGACCAGCACGACCAGCGATCCGGCGCCGTGCTCGGCCTGGGCGGCCAGGTCGAGCGCGACCAGCTCGGGATCCGCGCCGCCGTCGGCGAGCACGAGCAGGTCGCTCGGGCCGGCGAAGCCGTCGATCCCGACGACGCCCGACGCCTGGCGCTTGGCTTCCTGGACCCAGAGGTTGCCGGGGCCGACGATCACGTCGACGCCGGCGACCGACTCGGTGCCCCAGGCGAGCGCGGCGACGCCGTGGGCACCGCCCATCTCGTAGACCAGATCGGCGCCTGCCAGCTGGCAGGCGGCCCGCAGCACGGGATCGTCCGACGGGCTGGCGACGACGACCTCGTCGACGCCTGCGGCCCGCGCCGAGACGACGCCCATGATCGCGGTCGACGGGTACGGCGCTCGACCGCCGGGCACGTAGACGGCAGCACGGCGGACCGGAACCTCGCGGACCCGCACCCGCTGCCCCTGGGGCAGGTCGACGTCGCGGTCCGGGTGGACGGTCGCCTCGGCGACCGCTCGAACGTTGACGATCGCCAGCTCGAGGGCGGCACGCAGCTCCGGATCGAGCTCCTCGACCGCAGCCTGGAGCTCGTCTTCGGGCACGACGAGCCGCACGTCGCCAGGCGCAACCAATCCCTCCGGACGGTCGAACCGGCCGACGTACCCGCGTAGTGCCTCGTCACCGGTGGTGCGCACGCCGGTGACGATCTCGGCGACGGCATCGGCGACGTGCTCGCCGCCGGGAACCAGCGCGCGGATCGTGGCGGCCGCACCGGCCGCCTGGTCCACCGAAGCGACGTTCAGACGCTCAACCGGCAAGCAGCACCTCACGGATCCGGTCGACGGCGCCGGCCTTCAGGCGGTGCGACGCGGGGTTGGCGATCAGCCGGCCGGTCGTCGTGGCGATCTCCTCGCGGATCACGAGGCCGTTCTCACGCAGGGTGGTCCCGGTCGCGGTCAGGTCGACGATCGCGTCGACCATCCCGGTCAGCGGTGCGAGCTCGACCGATCCCTTGACCTCGACGATCTCGACCTGGCGCCCGGTCTGCTCGAAGTAGCGGTTGGCGATGTTCACGTACTTGGTCGCCACCCGCATGATGCCGAGCCGTCGTAGCGCGATCTCCGCGGGATCCGGCTCGCCGGCGATCGACGCCACGACGATCCGGCAGAACCCGAACTCCAGGTCGGCGAGCTCGACCACGTCACGGGTGTGTTGCTCCATCAGCACGTCCTAGCCGGTGATGCCGATGTCCGCGGCCCCCGACTCGACGTAGGTCGCCACGTCGGACGGGCGCATCGTGACGATGCCCGCGTCCTCGAACAGCAGCTTGCGGTCGTTGCCGCGGACCTCGCTGGTGTCGATCCCGGCGCGGTCGAGGCTGTCGAGCGTCGGCTTCATCATCACGCCGCGCGGCACGGCGATCCGCAGTCCGTAGGCGTTCACGCGCCGTCCCTTCCGTCGTTGCCCGCGGACCCGCCACCGGACCAGCCGACCCGCCAGGTGCCGCGTGATGTCCCGACCATGGCGGTGTGCAGCGCATCGACGTCGAGCGCGAAGCCGACCGCGGGCAGGTCCCGCCCGAAGGTGCCGAGCAGGTCGTCGTAGCGGCCGCCGCCCCCGATGGCGTGCCCCTGGCCGGGCGCGTAGACCTCGAAGACGGCCCCGGTGTAGTACCCGAGCTTGCGGGTCAACCCGAGGTCGAGGATCAGCCGGGAGGCCACGTCCTGGTCGAGCTTGGCGACCAGGTCGGCGAGACCGGACAGCGCGGCCTGGGCGCGCGGATCGGTGATCTCGGCGAGCAGCGATCGGTCGCCGCGGCGGGCCGCGACGTCGAGCAGCATGTCGGCGGTGTCGTGATCGCTGGCCGCCCGGACCTCGCGCTCGAGCCCGACCATGTCGCGGGTCGCCAGCTCGTGGAGGATCGCGGCGCGCGCCGTACCGGCGATGCCGACGGCGTCGAGCAGCGCCGGAAACAGCGCGGCGTCGCCGACCGCGACCCGCGCGTCCTTCAGCCCGACCGCGTCCAACGCACCGACGAGCACGGTGAGCGCCTCCGCGGTGCCCTCCGGCCCGGGAGCGCCGCAAAGCTCGATTCCGGCCTGAAGCAGCTCGCGAGCCTCGCCGCGACCGGGCCGGACGCCGCGATAGCAGTTCGCCACGTAGCTGAGCCGGATCGGCGGGACAACGTCGGCGAACCGCGACCCGACGAGCCGTGCGATCGGCACGGTCATGTCGGTGCGCAGGGCGAGCGTCTCGCCCTTCTCGTCGACGGTCCGAAAGCGTGGACGGGTCGCGTCGTCACCGACCGCGGCCAGCCCGGCGTGGTCGAGCACGCTGGCGTACTCCACCGTCGGGGTCGACACCTCGCCGTAACCGTGGGCGTCGAACAGCTCGCGTAGCGCAGCGACCACGGCGTGGCGCTCGCGCATCTCTTCGGGCAGCACGTCCCGCGTGCCGCTGGGGATGGGCAACGTCATCACCGTTGATCATCGCGGGTCCGGGCGCGTCGCGACGTGCGCCCGGCCCACCGGCCCCGAACGGGGCCCTAGCCGACGTCGACGGGCGTCTCCTCGGGGACCCGTTCGATCTGGGCGCCGAGTCCGCGGAGACGGGTGTCGATCGCCTCGTAGCCGCGATCGATCTGATCGATGTTGTGGATGACGCTGCGCCCTTCGGCGCAGAGCGCGGCGATCAGCAGCGCCATGCCGGCCCTGATGTCGGGAGACGTCATCCGCTCGCCGTGCAGCCGGCACGGCCCGCTGACGATCGCGCGGTGGGGGTCGCAGAGGGTGATGTCGGCGCCCATCCCGACGAGCTTGTCGGTGAAGACCAGGCGGTTCTCGAACATCCACTCATGGATCAGCACCGACCCCTCGGCCTGCGTGGCCAGCGCCACGGCAATCGAGGTCAAGTCCGCGGGGAACGCCGGCCACGGCCCGTCCTGGACCTTCATCTTGTGCTCGCCGACGTCGCGTGCAGTCCTCAGGGCCTGTCCCCCGGGCACCACCACGGTCGACCCGTCGAGCTCCGAGTGTAGGCCGAGGCGCCCGAAGACCAACCGGATCATCCGCAGGTCGTCCGGATCGACATCGGTGATCCGGACCTCGCCCCCGGTCACGCCGGCCAGCGCCATGAAGGAGCCGATCTCGATGTGGTCGGGCGAGACGCTGTGCTCGCAGCCGCCGAGCTTAGCGACGCCGTGGACGGTCAGGACGTTGGAGGAGATGCCCTCGATGGCCGCGCCCATGCGCACGAGCATGCGCGCCAGGTC
>JBQGEK010000197.1:0-9742 GCA_052039575.1 Patulibacter sp.
CCAGAGAGATAACCGTTGCCATACCCCGTTTTTGGGTATATACCCGGGGGGGGTGGCGGCCCAGCGCGGGCGCGCGCGCCGGCGCGGCGACGATGCAGCCGTGCAGGAGATCCACATCCGCGGAGACATGATCCGGCTCGGCCAGCTGTTGAAGCTGGCGAGCATCGTGGGATCCGGCGGGGACGCCAAGGCGATGCTCGCCGCCGGTCTGGTGACGGTCAACGGTGAAGAGGAGACCCGCCGCGGACGCCAGCTGCACGACGGCGACGTCGTCGAAGCCGAGGGCGAGTCCGTGCGGGTTGTCGCTGCAAACTGAGGGTTCCGTCCGACGCACCGCCTAGCGTCGGCCCATGGGAGTGACGACGTCACCGGATCCGAGCTGGCTCGTCACCGACCTGCTCGAGCGGTCTCGTACGCTCGCTGCGGCGGTCGTCGCCCCCGCGAGCGATCCCGTCGCCCGACGGCACCTCACCACGCAAGCGCTCGATCTGCAGAGGCGCAGCGCGACGCTGACCGCGGGAGCCGTCCCCGTCCGGCGCCGACACCGTGCCCGCGTCGACGGCGCGCTCGACCGGCTCGGCGATGCGGTCGATGATCTGGCCGCCGTGGCGCTGATGGGCTGCACGGACGCGCGTCAGGGGCGGCCTCCGATCGACTGCGACGTCGAGGCGCTCGTCCGGCGGATCGGCGAGCGCCACGACTACGTCGTCGGGTTGCTCCGGCGCACCGGCGCCCGGCGCACGCACATCACCCCGTGATCGGAGGTTCCGGGTATCCACGACCGCGGTTGTGGGTACGGGCTCCGTACAGCGAGACGCGCCGCACTCGGCGGCACGATCCGCAGGACCCGGCCGCCACTCCCGGCGGTGAAGATCCCCCCATAGCGCTCCGGACGCGATCCGGAGCGTGTCCCCACAGAGGAGGACAGATGCGACAGATCGCTCCGATCGTGGCCGCCAGCACCGCCGTGCTGGCGCTGGCCCCAGCCCTGGCTCACGCCGACGGGCCGCCCGCCGTCAAGACCGGCCTCGCCGGCAGCTTGACGCCGCAGAGCGCGTCGGTCGTCGGCACGGTGAACGCCAACGGCCTGCGCACGCGCTACTTCTTCGACTACGGCACGACCAAGAAGTACGGCTCCCGCACGGCCCGCCAGAACGCGGGCTCCGGTGCGACCGCCGTAGCGGCGACGGCCGGCGTGTCCGGCCTGCGCTCCAACACCACGTACCACTACCGGCTCGTGGCGACGAACGCCAAGGGCACCGTCCGTGGCGCCAACCGGACGTTCAAGACCCCACGCCAGCCGCTCGGGTTCTCGGTTGCGCTGAACCCCAACCCGTTCGTCTTCGGATCACCGACGATGGTCGTCGGCTCGCTCGGCGGGACCGGCAGCACCAACCGGGCGGTCCAGCTGCAGCAGAAGCCGTGGCCCTACACCGCAGGCTGGGAGACGGTCGGCAACTCGCAGCTGACCGACGCGGCCGGCAACTTCAGCTTCCCGCTGCTCGCGCTCGGCGACAACTCGCAGTTCCGGATCACGACGACCGGCGACAAGCCCGTGGTCAGCCCGGTGATCACCGCGGACGTCCGGCTGGCGGTCACGGCCAAGACCCGCGTTCGGACGGTCAACCGCAACGCCCGGCTGCGGTTCTCCGGGATCGTCCGTCCCGCCCAGGTCGGCACCGGTGTCGCGGTCCAGCGGCTCTCGTCGACCGGCAAGAGCTGGCGAACCGTCCGCGGATCGAAGACCCGCCAGGACTCGGTCAACTTCTCGCGCTACGCGACCCGCGCGCGGATCACGCGCTCTGGGACCTACCGCGTCTGGGTCGCCCCGTCCGCCGGGAACCTGACCGGTCATTACAGCCCGTCGATCAAGATCCGGGTGCGCCGGTAGCGGTCCGGCGGAGCGTGGTTTCCGCGGCCACCGGAGGGGTGGCCGTGGGGGCGGCGTGGCGCGCAGCCGTCCGGCATGCCAGAATGATCGGCGTCGGCGCCCGTAGCTCAGTGGATAGAGCGCCTGCCTCCGGAGCAGGAAGTCGGAAGTTCGAATCTTCCCGGGCGCGTTGACAGGTTGTCAGGAGCCCCAGTCACCGACTGGGGCTCTTTCTGTTTCGAGCCCCGCCCACCCGTTTGGACCAACCGCGTGAACCTGGACCTGCTCTTCGTCGGAACCGGCGGCTCCGCACCGACCGCCCGCCGCGGACTCCCGGCGGTGCTGCTGCACCGCGGGGGAGAGCACGTCCTGGTCGACTGCGGGGAGGGCACCCAGCGCCAGCTGATGCGGTCCAGTGGCCTGGTCGAGCTCGATCTGGTGCTGATCACCCACCGGCACACCGATCACTGGCTCGGCCTGCCCGGGCTGCTCAAGACGCTCGACCTGCGCGAGCGCGAGGCGCCGCTGACCGTCGCCGGACCAATCGGCCTGGCGGAGACGGTCGCGCTGATCTGGAAGCTGGCCGGACCGGTCCGCTACCCGGTCGAGGTGCGCGAGCTCGAGCCCTACGATCAGATCGAGCGGGACGGCTGGGCGGTCGACGCGATCCCGGTCCGCCACCGCGGCACCGCGCTCGGCTACGTGATCGAGGAGCACAACCGGCCCGGACGGTTCGATCCCGACCGTGCCCGCGAGCTGGGTGTCACCGACGTCCACGACTTCGGCCGACTGCAGCGCGGGGAGACGGTCGGAGCGGTCACGCCCGACCAGGTCCTGGGGCCGAAGCGGTTCGGGCGCAAGATCGTCTTCTCCGGCGACACGCAGCCGTGCGACGCGATCCGCGAGGCATCGTGGCGCGCAGACGTCCTGGTCCACGAAGCGACCTTCACCGCGGACCACGTCGACCGCGCGCACCAGACCGGTCACAGCACCGCGGCGCAGGCGGCCGAGCTCGCCAAGCAGGCCGACGTCGGCCTGCTCGCGCTGACGCATCTGTCGGCACGGCACCGGCCCTCCGATGCCGTCGCCGAGGCTCGAACGGTCTTCCCCGACACGGTGATGCCACGCGACTTCGACATGATCCACGTGCCGTTTCCGGAGCGTGGGGATCCGGAGCTGCTCCCGGGTGCCGGGCGCGCCCGCCGCGGAGCCACGGGCCCGCCCACGACCGGGGCGGCGCTCGACGACCCCGAGGCCGACGAGTCGGCCTCGGCGGGCGGGGCCGATTTCGCCGCCGAGCGCGGTGATAACGTCTAGGCAGTCGTTAAGCCGGTACCGAGAGACCGGCACGATCTCCACCGCATGAGCTTTGAGACCACCGTCCTCGACGGTTCCGACATGGCGCGCACCCTGGCGCGTATCGCCCACGAGATCGTCGAGGGCCATCCGGATCCCTCGACGTTGGTCCTGGTGGGGATCCACACCCGGGGCGCGGTGCTCGCGCGCCGGCTCCAGGAGCGGCTGACCTCCCTGCTCGAGCGTCCGGTGCCGCTCGGCGACATCGACATCGCCTTCTACCGCGACGACCTCGAGACCCGCGGGACCGCGGCGGACCCGATCATCCACGGCACGCACCTCGACGGGATTCCGCTGGAAGGCAGCTCGGTCGTGCTGGTCGACGACGTGCTGTTCAGCGGCAGGACGATCCGCGCCGCGATCGAAGCGATCTTCGACTACGGCCGTCCGGCCCGGGTCCAGCTCGCGGTGCTGATCGACCGTGGGCACCGAGAGCTGCCGTTCCGGGCGGACTACGTCGGCAAGAACCTTCCGACCTCGATCGTCGAGCGCGTCAACGTTCGGGTCACCGAGACCGACGACCGTGACGAGGTCGCGATCGAGCGCCGTCCGACTCCGCGACCGTCCGGGGCGTCCGACGACACCCCGCGACCGAGGCCCGCCGCATGAAGCACCTGCTGTCGATCGACGACCTCGATCGCCCGGCGATCGAGCAGCTCTGCGACCGCGCGGCGAGCTTCGCCGAGGTCGCCGACCGCCCGATCAAGAAGGTCCCGGCGCTGCGCGGCCGCACGGTCCTGAACCTGTTCTACGAGTCGTCGACGCGCACGCGGTCGAGCTTCGAGCTGGCCGCCAAGCGACTGAGTGCCGACGTCGTCAACTTCGCGGCCAGCGGCTCGTCGGTCGAGAAGGGCGAGTCGCTGCGTGACACCGTCCAGACGCTGGCCGCGCACCGGCCGCACGCGATCGTCCTCCGCACCCCGTGGGCGGGAGCGTCGAAGCTGATCACCCGCTGGACCGACGCCGCGATCGTCAACGCGGGGGACGGGCAGAACGAGCATCCGACCCAGGCGCTGCTCGACGTCTACACGCTGCGGGCGCGGCTGGGCAGCCTCGACGGCCTGAACGTGTGGATCGTCGGCGACGTCCGCCACAGCCGGGTTGCCCGCTCGCTGGTGCTCGCGCTGCAGACGATGGGCGCGACCGTGACGCTCGCGGGGCCGCCGACGCTCGTCCCGCAGGAGCTTGCCGTGCTCGGCTGCCAGGTCCGCTACACGCTCGAGGGCCTCGACCAGGCGGACGTCGTCTACACGCTGCGGATGCAGCACGAGCGGATGCAACAGGCCTACGTGCCGACGCTGCGCGAGTACGCCGCCGAATACCAGATCGACGCGCGACGGCTCGGAAGCCACCAGCTGCTGATGCACCCCGGGCCGGTCAACCGCGGCGTCGAGCTCGCCGGCGACGTGGTCGATGGCCCGCAGTCCCTGATCCTCGACCAGGTTCGCGCGGGCGTCCTGGTCCGGATGGCGGTGCTCTACGAGGTGCTCGCTTCGCGCGGGGGCCCGGCCGTTCCGCCCGCGCCCCCCGAATCCTCTTCCGGCCCGGCGCCCTCCGGCGGTCCGGGCCCGCTCGCCACGACCTCGGAGCTGCACTCCGCATGACCCTCGATCTGCTCGTCCGCGCACCCGCGCCCGACGCCGAACTGCTCGTGCACCACGTGCACGTGCTCGATCCCCGCACCGGGATCGACGCCCCCCACGACGTGCGCGTCCGCGCCGGGGTGATCGCCGAGATCGCGGCCCCGGGATCGCTCAGCGCGGACGACGGCGTCGAGACGATCGACGGGGCCGGACTGCACCTCTTCCCGGGGTTCGTCGACCCGCACGTCCACCTGCGGACGCCGGGTCAAGAGCACAAGGAGGACCTCGAGTCCGGCACGCGGTCCGCCGCGGCCGGCGGCTACTGCGCCGTCGTCGCGATGCCGAACACCAGTCCGGTGGTCGACTCGAGCTCGCTGCTCGGGTCGCTGCGCGACCTGGCGTCGCGGATGGCCCGGATCCCGGTCGGCTTCACCGCGGCGATCACCGTCGGCTTCGGGGGCAAGGAGCTGACCGAGATGGCCGATCTGCGGAAGGCCGGTGCGGTCGCGTTCACCGACGACGGTCTGCCGGTGACCGACGCGGGCGTGCTCCGCAAGGCGATCCAGTACCAGCGGCTCTGCGGTGGCGTGATCGCCCTGCACGAGGAGGACCCGTCGCTGTCGGCCGGCGGTGCGATGCGCGAGGGCAGCGTCTCGGCACGGCTCGGGATCGCCGGGATCCCGTGGCTGTCCGAGTCGACGATGGTCGCCCGAGACGCGGCGATCGGCGGCTACGAGGGTGGCCGGTTGCACTTCCAGCACCTCTCGTGCGTCGCCTCGGTCGATGCGGTGCGGGCCGCCAAGGCCCAGGGGTTCCAGGTCAGCGGCGAAGCCTCGCCGCACCACCTCTGCCTGACCGACGAAGCGGTCCGCGAGCTCGACACGGCGAAGAAGATGAACCCGCCGCTCGGCTTCGAGGAGGACCGCCAGGCGCTGATCGAGGGCCTGCGCGACGGCACCCTCGAGACGATCGCGACCGATCACGCGCCGCACGCTCCCGACGAGAAAGACGTGCCGTTCGAGCAGGCCCCGATGGGCAGCACCGGCCTGGAGAGCGCGTTCGCCGCGGTCTACAGCGAGCTGGTCCGGCCGGGGATCTTGCCGCTCGACCTGGTGGTCGACCGCCTGATCGGCGGCGCGGCGCTGATGGACCTGCCGACGCCGTCCGTCAAGGTCGGCGAGCGCGCCAACCTCTGCCTGGTCGACCTCGAGCGCGAGTGGACCGTCGGCGAGCACGGCTACGAGAGCCGCTCGTCGAACTGCTGCTTCCACGGGCGCACGTTCCACGGCCGCGTGCTGATGACCGTGGCGGATGGCACGGTCGCCTTCCGCGAGCGGACCTTTGCGGTGCACGCCGCGTGACCCCGATCGTCGCGTCCCGCTCCATGTCCGACTCGTCCGCCCTGACCGCCCTCCGCCCGGACCGCGCCGTGCTCGTCGTGATCGACATGCAGACCGCCTTCCGGCCGGTGATCGAGGACTTCGACCGGCTCACCGCGCGCTGCGCCCGGATGGTCCGCGGCGCCCGGGCGCTGGAGATCCCGGTCGTCGTCACCGAGCAGTACCCGGACGGGCTCGGCACCACGGTGCCCGAGATCGCCGAGGCCCTGCCGGCCGACGCGCCGCGCCTGCCGAAGACGGCGTTCTCGTCGACCCGCGCGGTCGGCTTTCACCTGTCCGCCCGCGACCAGGTCCTGCTGGTCGGGATCGAGGCCCACGTCTGCGTCCAGGCCACGGCTCTCGACCTGCTGCGGCAGGGACTGCTGGTTCACGTGGCCACCGACGCCGTCGGGTCCCGCACGGCCGAGGACCGCGCGGCCGGCCTCGGGCGCGTGGGCACGGCCGGTGCCGTGCTCGGCACCACCGAGAGCATGCTGCTCGAGCTGCTCGGCGATGCCCGAGCCCCCCAGTTCAAGACGATCCAGGAGCTGATCCGATGAGTTCTGCGTCCAGCCAGCCGGCGTACCTGCTGCTCGAGGACGGCACCCGCTTCGAGGGCGAGGCCAGCGGCGCGCTGCGCGACGGCGTCACCGCCGGCGGCGAGGTCGTCTTCACGACCGGCATGTCCGGCTACCAGGAGTCGGTCACCGATCCGTCGTTCGCCGGACAGCTGATCGTCTTCACCTACCCGCTGATCGGCAACTACGGCGTCCGTCCCGCCGCGATGGAGTCCGACGCGATCCACGCGCGGGCCGTGATCATGCGCGAGGCGGTCAACTACTCCGACGCGCCGACCGCCGAGAGCGGCTGGATCGACTGGTTGAGCGAGAACGGGATCCCCGCGATCACTGGCGTCGACACCCGCGCGCTGGTCCGCCACATCCGCGACAAGGGCGCGATGCGCGGCGGGCTGTTCGCCGGCACGGTCGATCAGACCGAGGCGGCCGCGCAGGTCGCAGCCGTCCCGTCGATGGACGGCCTCGACCTGGCGTCGACCGTGACCCCGAAGCAGGCGCACGTGGTAGGCGACGACCGCAACCCCGAGGGGCCGCTGATCGCGGCGATCGACACCGGGATCAAGCGCTCGATCGTCGACGAGCTGGTCGCCCGCGGCGCGCGCGTCCGGCTGCACCCGCTCTCCGACGGCCCCGACGCGGTTCTCGACGGTGACGTCGACGCGGTCTTCCTGGCCAACGGCCCGGGGGACCCCGGCGCCGTCGAGCACGTGGTCGACACGATCCGCGGCGTGCTCGGGCAGAAGCCGGTCTTCGGCATCTGCATGGGTCACCAGCTGCTCTGCCGGGCGGTCGGGCTGACGACCTTCAAGCTGCCGTTCGGTCACCGTGGCGGCAACCATCCGGTCAAGGACCTCTCGACCGGCCGCGTCGAGATCACCAGCCAGAACCACGGTTTCGCGGTCCAGACGCCCGACGGCACGGGCAAGATCGAGGGCGACGATCCGGTCCGCTGGGACACCGACTTCGGTCCGGCCGAGCTGTCGCACCTGAACCTCTACGACCGCACGGTCGAGGGCCTGATCCTGCCCGAGGCCAACGCGGCCACGGTCCAGTACCACCCCGAGGCCGCTCCCGGCCCGAACGACGCCAGTTACCTGTTCGACCGGTTCCTCGACCGCGTTCGCACGTCGGGGTCGATTACCGACGTGACCCAGCAGACCGGTGACGCGGCGGCCGCCGCGGCCGGACTCGATTCCTCCCCCTCGACCGACGGAGCCTCCGCCTGATGCCGCGCCGTACCGACATCCGCCGGATCATGATCCTGGGCTCCGGCCCGATCGTCATCGGGCAGGCCGCCGAGTTCGACTACTCCGGCGCCCAGGCCTGCAAGGTCCTCCGCGAGGAGGGCTTCGAGGTCGTGCTGGTCAACTCGAATCCGGCGACGATCATGACCGACCCCGAGTACGCGGAGCGGACGTACGTCGAGCCGCTGCTGCCCGGTCCGGTCGCGCAGATCATCGAGAAGGAGCGCCCTGACGCGCTGCTGCCCACGCTCGGCGGCCAGACCGCGCTCAACCTCGCCAAGGCGCTGCACGAGGACGGCACCCTGGCGAAGTTCGGCGTGGAGCTGATCGGCGCCAACTACGACGCGATCAACTGCGCCGAGGACCGGGACCTGTTCGCCCAGGCGATGGACCGCGCCGGACTGAAGATGCCCGCCTCGGCGATCGTCCGCAGTCGCGTGGGGGACTCGGCCGACGGCGATCGGCTGCCCGGTGCCGAGATCGATGCCCAGATCGCGGCCGCCCGCGAGGCGACCGGCCTGCCGGCGATCATCCGTCCGGCGTTCACGCTCGGCGGGCGCGGCGGCGGCATCGCCCGCACCGAGGAGGAGTTCCAGCAGATCGTGCGCGGCGGGATCGACGCCTCGCCGATCGGTCAGGTGCTCGTCGATCAGTCGGTGATCGGCTGGGGCGAGTTCGAGCTCGAGGTGATGCGCGACAAGGCCGACAACGTCGTGATCGTCTGCTCGATCGAGAACATCGATCCGATGGGCGTCCACACGGGCGACTCGGTAACGGTCGCGCCGCAGCAGACGCTGACCGACCGCCTGTACCAGCAGCTGCGTGACCAGGCGATCCGCGTGATGCGCGCCGTCGGGGTCGAGACCGGGGGATCGAACGTCCAGTTCGCGGTCAACCCCCACACCGAAGAGATCCTGATCATCGAGATGAACCCGCGCGTCTCGCGTTCGAGCGCGCTGGCCTCGAAGGCGACCGGGTTCCCGATCGCGAAGATCGCCGCGCGGCTCGCCGTCGGCTACCGGCTCGACGAGATCACCAACGACATCACGCGGGCCACCCCGGCCGCGTTCGAGCCGACGATCGACTACGTCGTGGTCAAGTGGCCGCGATTCGCGTTCGAGAAGTTCCCGGGCGTCGACGAACGGCTCTCCACGCACATGAAGAGCGTCGGCGAGGCGATGGCGATGGGCCGCACGTTCCGTCAGGCGTTCGCCAAGGCGATGCGCTCGCGTGAGCTCGACGAGACGCCGAAGATCGCCGACGACGCGACCGCCGAGCAGCTGGTCGAGCGGATCCGCGAGCCGAAGACCGAGCGCTTCGACATCCTGCTGGAAGCGGTCCGCCGCGGCGCCACGGACGCGCAGATCCACGAGTCGACCGGGATCGACCCGTGGTACCTCGCCGAGCTGCGCGAGATCGCGCTCGGCGAGGACCCGACGCCGAGCGACGGCAAGGGCGGCGTGGGCGGGGAGGCATCACCTGCCACGCTCGTCCGCACCTTCAAGTCCGTCGACACCTGCGCGGCGGAGTTCGCGGCCGAGACCCCGTACTTCTACTCCGGCTGGGAGCGGCCGACGGTCGACGCAGACGGCACGCTGCGCCCCGCCCACGAGGTCCGGTTCGCCGACGACGACCGCGGGTCGGTCGTGATCCTCGGATCCGGGCCCAACCGGATCGGCCAGGGCATCGAGTTCGACTACTGCTGCGTCCACGCCGCGCTGACCGTCCGCAA
>JBQGEK010000198.1:0-5181 GCA_052039575.1 Patulibacter sp.
CAGCGGAGTTCACGCTGCACGGCCGCCCGAACGCTCGGACCATGCCGCGTCCCGCCGCGCACGCCGCATCAACCGTGACGTTCGACACACGAGGCACCACCGGATCACCCGCAGGTGTAACGCGTCGACCTTCCGCTTGTAGGAACAGGTGTTCGCCGCTACATTCAGGGCGAACTTAGAACTAAGTGCCCGCCGGTTGCCGCGCTTCGCGTACACCCGCGGGGCTCGCGGCTCGATCGAGTCACGAGCCGATCTGGCCGGGCACCGCGTACCCCACGACCTGGTTGCCTCCATGCCCGAAACGCCCAAGCCCGAGTCCTCGACGCCCCCGGCCCCCGCCCGCAAGGCACCGGCCGACGCGCTGTCCGAGGCCACGCCCCCGGAGTCGCGCACCCCGGCCGCCTCGCCCTCCGCCCGGGCCTCGGCTCCGAAGAAGCCGACCGGCGCGACCGACCCGTCCCCGGCCGCGCCGAGCCCGCGCCCGACCGCCAAGACCACGTCCGCCACGAAGCCCGGACCGGCCAAGCGGACCGCCGCGGCCAAGACCTCCGGCACGGGTACGCGCAAGACCGCCGCCGCGAAGCCGAGCGCCGCCGGCACGCGCAAGACCGCCACCGCGAAGACCAGCGCCAGCAAGCCGCGCAAGACCTCGGCCGCCAAGGCATCCGGCACGAGCACGCGCAAGACGACCGCCGCCAAGACGAGCACCGCCGGAACGCGCAAGACGACCGGCACGGCCGCGAAGCGGACGTCGACGGCGAAGAAGGCCGCACCGAAGAGCGGCGGCGCCAAGGCCACGACGCGCAAGACGACCGCGAAGAAGCCGCCGGCCGCGCGCAAGCCCAAGACGGCGAAGACGACCACCGGGAAGACGACGATCGGCGCGACGGGGAAGTCGGCGGCGAGCTCGTCGCTGTCGTCCGTCGCCGCCGACCGCGTGACCGCCGCCTCGCGGATCGCGCGGGACGTCGCAGCCCAGGCGCGCGAGCTGACCCCGCGCAACGTCGCAGACGCCCAGCAGCAGGTCGCGCACGTGCGCTCGGCCGCGCAGCACGGTGCCGCGCACGCCGGCAAGGCCGCCCAGAAGCAGGCCACGCAGACCCGGGAGCGGGCGCAGTCGATCGCCGAGCGAGCGCTGCTGATCCAGGTCGGCGCCGTGCTCGAGGCCCGCGACGCCGCCACGTCCCAACTGGCCGCCCAGCGCGACGCCGCCCGAAGCCGGCGCGAGCGGCTCACCACGCAGCTGCAGCAGCGTCGGGAGCGGGCAGCGGCCCAGATCGAGGCCTTCGAGCGCCGCGGCGCCCAGGCCCGCAACGGGCTCGAGCGGGACGCCAAGCGTGCCCGGACGCAGCTCGAGGACGAGCTCCAGGAGCGGCGGGCCCAGCTCGAGACGGAGCTGCAGGAGCGGCGGGACCGGTTCGAGAGCGAGCTGCGGGGCCGTCGCGCGCTGGTCGAGGACGAGCTGCGCGAGCGCCGCAGCGAGGCGGAGGCGCAGCTGCGCCGGCTGTCCGACACGACCGTGTTGCGCGACGAGCTGTCGACGCGGGTCGGCCAGGCCCAGGCGCGCGTCGCGTCGGTCGCGGGCGATGCCCGCGAGCGCGTGCTCTCGCTGGTCTGACCGCAGGACCGTCGAGGGGTGCGGTCGTCGACCGTACCCCTCGAAACCGCCGGATCGACCGTGTCCATGGGCACCGGTCCGCAACCTCCGGCCTGTCACAATCGATGGATGCCTACGCGCGAGGAGATCCTCGAAGCTCTGAAGTCGGTGATCGACCCCGAGATCCGCAAGGACGTGGTCGAGCTCGGAATGGTGCGCGAGATCGCGATCGGCGAGGACCGCGTCGACGTCACGATCTCCCTCACGACCAACGGCTGCCCGCTGCGCAACCACTTCGTGGTCGGCGTCCGCAAGGCGCTGCGTGAGCTCGGCGTCGACGAGTGCGGCGTCGAGTTCGACGTGCTGTCGCCGGAGGAGAAGGCCGCCCTGCAGAAGAAGCTGGGCATGACCAGCGGGCTGCCGACCGGCGAGAAGGCCGGCATCAGCGCGATCCGCAACGTGATCTGCGTCGGCTCCGGCAAGGGGGGCGTCGGCAAGTCCAGCCTGACCGTCAACCTGGCTGCGGCGCTCGCTGCGGAAGGCAAGACGGTCGGCGTGCTCGACGCCGACGTCTGGGGCTACTCGATCCCGCGGATGTTCGGCCTCGGCTCGGACCGCCCGCCGGTCTCCCCCGCTCGCAAGATCCTGCCGCTCGAGGCGCAGGGCGTGAAGATCATGTCGATCGGCTTCTTCGTCCCCGAGGACAGTGCGGTCGTCTGGCGCGGGCCGATGCTCCACAAGGCGCTCAACCAGTTCCTCGAGGACGTCGACTGGGGCGATCTGGACTACCTGCTGATCGACCTGCCGCCCGGCACCGGCGACGTCTCGATGACGCTCGCGCAGCTGCTGCCGCAGGCGCAGTTCCTGCTCGTGACGACACCGCAGCCGGCGGCCCAGAAGGTCGCCAAGCGCGCGGCCGAGATGGCGACCAAGGTCTCGCTCGACGTACTCGGCGTGATCGAGAACATGTCCGGCTTCACCACCCCGGGCGGCGAGCGCTTCCCGATCTTCGGCGAGGGCGGAGGCCAGGAGCTCGCCGACGAGCTCGACGTTCCGCTGTTCGGCAAGGTCCCGCTGACGATGCCGCTGCGCGCCCAGGCCGACGCCGGCGTCCCGATCGTCGCGGAGGATCCCGACGACCCGGCGTCGCAGTCGGTGCGCCAGATCGCCCGCGGCCTGATCGCCGTCGAGCCGCAGCTGCCGCCGGTGCTCGAGGAGCTCCAGGAGCTGCCCGTGATGCAGCATGCGCCCAAGGGCGCGTCGCTGCCGATGGCCTAGGGGCGCGACCACCGTCGCGTCTGCTCCCAGTGGATCGGATCGGCGTCGTCCGGCGCCTCCGGTCCACGTGGCGGGATCGCCCCGAGCTCGGCCAGCACCGACGCCAGCATCTCGCGACGGATCGCGCCGTACGTCACGACGTGCGCGAGAACGCCGCCGAAGGTGAACGACTGCGGCGGCTCGCAGAGGGCATCGACGAAGCCGTCGTCCCACGCCCCGCGATCGCGGATCGACCGCGCCACGCGGGCGAACCGCGGAGCGACGCGCGCGAACCGCCGTCGCAGCTCGGCGATGCCGGCATCACCGGCCCCGACGTCCGGCGGTGCCTCGCCGAGGATCGCAGCGGTCCAGACCTCGAGCGTGCTCACCAGCCGCGCCGCCATCGATGCCGCGCTCGCTTCCTCGCCCTCGAACCACACCGCGACGAACCCGGGGCGCAGCGGACGGTCGAGCTCGTCGGTCGTCAGCGTGGCCGCCGCGTCGAGCAGGCTGCCGGTGCGGTCGATGTGGTGCGTCACCAGCCAGTCGGTGAGGTCGTGCCCGGAGGATGAGGCCCACGTCGAACCGGAGCCGCGGCCGCCCTCCCGCACGGGTCGTGCGCCGGGAACGATCAGACCGGCCGGCGGGTGGAAGTGGATGCCGTTGGGGGCATCCAGACGGGCCGCGCGATCCTCGTCTCGGAACCGACCGGGAGGGACGCCGAACGCTCGCGAGAAGGCGCGCGAGAACGCCTCGGGCGATCCGAAGTCCGCTGCGGTCGCCGCCTCGGAAGCGGTCGCCAGCCCGGTACGCAGCTGCCACGCCGCCCGTTCGAGCAGCAGTCGCCGGCGCATCGCCACCGGGGACTCTCCGGTCGCGGTGGCCAGCAGCCGGTCCAGGTGGTCGCGCGAGAAGCTGGCGCGATCCGCGAGCGCTCGCCCGTCGGTTCCCGGCGCGTCGAGCGACGCTATCACCAGGTCGAGCAGCTCTCGCAGGCGGTCTTCCACGCCCCGGATCCTCTCAGGCTTGATCGTGTTCGACATCTCGCTGGACGCCGGTCCAACGGCGCGTCACGGTGATCGCATGCCGAGTTGGTCGACGTTCGAATCCGCTGCCCCCGAGCTCGCCGCCGAGGTCCGGCAGCGACTCGACGCCCACGTCCACAAGACGTTGGCCACGATCCGGCGCGACGGATCGCCGCGGATCTCGGGGACCGAGACGATCCTCGCGGAGGGCGAGCTGTGGATCGGCTCGATGTGGCAGGCGTTCAAGGCCCGCGACCTCCAGCGCGACCCGCGGTTCGCGCTCCACAGCGGATCGGAGGACCCTCCCGCGTGGCCGGGCGACGCGAAGCTCGCCGGCGTGGCCGAGGAGGTCACGGATCCCGAGCGGATCAGCGCGATCGTCGGCCCCGACGCGCCTCCCGGCCCGCTGCACCTCTTCCGCCTCGACCTGTCCGAAGCGTCGACGGTCGGGATGAACGAGACGAACGACGGGATCGCCGTCCGGATCTGGACCGTCGGCGGCGGTGTGCGGGAGCTGCGGCGGACCTGACACGCCCTGAGGGGCTCCACCCGACGCGGGGGTCCTCGTCCGCGCGGAGCACGGGCACCGTCGGCGAACGCATAGGATCCGCCGACCCGTCCTGGCTCGAGATCGACCCCACCCCGCCATCCATGTCCGAAGACTTCAGCGCGCCGCAGACCCCCGACCTCGTCCGTCACGCCGAGCAGTTCGCCGAGCGATACCAGCCGTACGACACGCCGAAGCCGCGCCGCAAGGTCACCGTCGTGACCTGCATGGACGCTCGGCTCGACCTCTTCGGACTGTTCGGCCTGGACATCGGCGATGCGCACCTGATCCGCAACGCCGGTGGTGTGGTCACCGACGACGTGATCCGCTCGCTGGCGATCTCGCAGCGCAAGCTCGGGACCAACGAGGTCCTGCTCGTCCACCACACCGGCTGCGGTCAGCTGACCTACTCGGACGACGAGCTGCGCGACGAGCTGCTCGCCGAGACCGGCTACAAGCCGCCGTGGTCGCCCGAGTCGTTCAGCGACCTCGAAGCGGACCTCCGGCAGTCGATGCGCCGCGTGCTCGCGAGCCCGTTCCTGCCAAACAAGCAGCTGGTCCGCGGGTTCATCTTCGAGGTCGAGACGGGCAAGCTGCGCGAGGTCGAACTGTAGGACCGGCGCTTCGGGCACCGGTGCGCGCGGCCAGCGCCCGCCCCGCGCCCCCCTTCCCCCCGAAACACATCGCGGCGCGGGGGGCGAACGCCGGCCACGCGTCGGGCACCAGGTGCGCCGCCCCGCCCCAGTCGAGGCGAC
>JBQGEK010000199.1:0-2946 GCA_052039575.1 Patulibacter sp.
CCCTCGACGTCGTGGATGTCCTCGGGCAGCTGCGGGACCAGCAGCACCGGTTCGTCGCGGCGACCGGCGCGCAGGTGGCGGTCGACCAGCCGGTCGTCGTGGACCGCCTGGGCACGGACGCTGCCGTGCATCGCGACCGCGCGCTCCGCCGCTTCGGGATCGTCGACCGCGGAGCGGAAGATCCGACGCACCGTGTCCTCGTGGTCGGTCAGGTCGACCCGGGTCATCCGGTTGACGATCAGTCCGCCGTAGTGGATCGCCCGTCCGGTCAGCGCCCGGCGGAACTCGCTCGCCTCGGCCAGCGACTCGGGGTGCGGCGCCGCGACCAGCAGGAAGACCGTGCGCGGCTCCGCCATCAGCGCCTGGACCGCCTTCGCCCGCTGCCCGAACCCGGCACTCAGCCCGCCGATCGCGGTGAAGAACTCGATCAGGTCGCTCAGCAGATCGACGCCCGCGACCCGCTTGAGCAGCCCGGTGAAGACGCTCGCCCCGCGGCCGAGCAGACCGAGGCCGCCCGCGGCGGGCTTCATCAGCAGCTGCAGCGCGCGCGAGTCGATGAACGTGTGCAGCCGCTGCGGCGCGTCGAGGAAGTCGAGCGCGTTGCGGGTCGGCGGCGTGTCGAGCAGCACCGTGTCCCAGCGCCCCGACTCGAGCAGCTCGTGCAGCCGCTCGACCGCCATGTACTCCTGCGACCCCGCGACCGCCCCGGAGAACTCGCGGTAGACGCGGTTCTCGAGGATCCGCTCGGCCGACGCGCCGTCGGACGCGTAGCGCCGGATCAGCCCGTCCCAGGTCGCCTTGGTGTCGAGCATCACCACCCACAGCTCGCCTCCGTCGCCGTCGTCCTCGATCGGCACCCGCACCGGCTCGTCGGCCGATCCGGGCTCCAGGCCGAGCGCGTCGGCCAGCCGCCGCGCCGGGTCGATCGTCAGCACGCAGACCCGCCGGCCGCGGCGGGCCAGGCCGAGCCCTATCCCGGCGGCGGTGGTCGTCTTGCCGACGCCCCCGCCCCCGGCCAGCACGACGACCCGCGCGTCGCCGAGCGTCTCGTTCAGGTCGAGGGTCGAGCTCAGGCTGCTCATGCGACCGCCAGCCGATCCGCCACCGCGTCGAGCTCGTCGCGGCCGATGTCGCTGTTGAACCGCGAGATCCCGACCACCGGGCCGCGGCCGTCGAGTCCGTCGACCAGCCGCGCGGCCTGCGCCGCCTCGCGCCGGGCGCGGCGGTGCGCGATCACCACCGGTGTCGCGACCCGCGACTCCGCGGCGCCCTCGTCCGGCACCACGCCCTCGACCAGGTCGGCCAACCGGTCCGCGGTCGCGTCGTCGAGCGCGGTCTCGCGGACCTGGTTGATCACGGTCAGGCCGATCGCGACACCCAGCTCGTCGAGCTGCGCGACCGTCTCCAGCGTCTCGTTGACCGGGGTCTCCTCGGGCAGCGCGCAGAGCACCACCCCGGTCCGGCGCTGGTCGCGGACCAGCGCGCCGATCTCGTCCGCCCGCTTGCGGATCGGACCGCCGCGCGCCAGGTTGGCGTACGTGGTGGGCGAGCGCAGCATCGCCATCGCGTGCCCGGTCGCCGAAGCGTCGACGATCACCAGGTCGTAGGTTGGCTTGCGCCGGCCCCGATCGTCGCGCGCCAGGTCCCAGATCCGGTCCATCGTGCAGACCTCGCGCAGGCCGGGCGCCGCGGTCATCGTCACGTCGAACAGCCGGTTCTGGAACATCAGCCGGTGGACCGCCCCACCGACCTGGCTGCGCAGGAACTCGTGGGCCGCGGCGATCGGATCGATCGACAGCAGCGAGATCCCGCCGTCGATCGGCGTCTCGCGGTGGCCGACCGGGTCATGGCCGAACAGCGCCGAGAGCCGCTCACCGGCGATCTCCGCGAGCAGCACCCGCTTGCCCGACCGCGCCGCGAGCAGCGCGAGGGCCGCCGCGACGGTCGTCTTGCCCGTACCGCCCTTGCCGGTGACGAGGAGCAGGCGCCGTTGAAAGAGGTCCATCCGCGCCCACACTACGTGGTGCGCGGGTGATCATGCGACCGCCGGTACCAACCGGGCGGTCCCGTCCGGCGGCGACACCCGTCCGCTCAGGCCGACGGGCCCAGCTCGGCGATCAGCTCCAGAACTTGGAGTAGGTGACGGTGTCGCCGCCGCCGACCTTGGTCGGGTCGCCCGCCGGGGAACCGAAGATGATCAGGTCGAGCCCGTCCGGTCCCGCCTCGAACTGGCGGATCACGTCGGGGCCGATCCGGATCGCGTCGAGCTCCTTGACGTCGATGAAGTCGTGGTCGACCTTCAGCCGGCCGGACCCGCGGATCACCACGTGGAGCTCCTCCTGCTCCTTGTGCTTGTGACCGAACGGCTGACGCTGGCCCGGCTTGATTCGCTGGAAGCCGAGCGCGCCCTCCTTGCTGCCGAGCGCGGCGCGGGCGAACCGGGTCTCCAGCTGGTCGCCGAAACCGGCCGTCTCGGCCAGGTCCTTGAGGTCGTCGATCAGGTGCACCTTGGTGACGTTCGCCATGGCTGCATCGTCTCACGATCGAGGTCACCGGATCAGCCCCGTGTGCCCTGCAACCGGCTGCTATGGCGTGGCGCCGGACTGCCCGTCCGGGCCTGAGGCAACGGTGCACGCACGGCGGACCGGCCGGGATTGCCGGACGCAGTCGCTACCACCGGTCGCGGGAAGCGACGAAGTGAAACGATTGCGGCCATGACGCACTTCAGGGTTTCCGGCCCAGCCCGTCCGCTGCGCCCGCGCCGCACCTGCCACTCGGTGCCCGGATCGAGCGAGAAGTTCCTGGCCAAGGCGCCGACGCTCGCCGCCGACCAGGTCTTCCTGGACCTCGAGGACTCGGTCGCCCCGAGCGAGAAGGACGCCGCCCGCGGCCGCGTGATCGAGGCGCTGCGGACCCTGGAGTTCCCCGAGGACAAGACCGTCGTCT
>JBQGEK010000200.1:0-10356 GCA_052039575.1 Patulibacter sp.
GCGCTGTTGACCGACGCGACCGAGGTATCGAGCAACGTCGCCGCCTCGCTGGCCTTCCAGCGCAGCACCTCGCACAGCACCAGCACCGCGCGCTGCTTCGCCGGCAGATGCTGGAGGGCCGCGACGAAGGCCAGCCGCAGCGTCTCGCGCGACCCCGCCACGTCAGCCGGATCACCACCGCCGCCAACGACCCGCTCGGTAGCGATCGGATGGACCCAGGCGGTCTCCGGCAGCGGTGCGCCGAGCTCGCCGGCCGCGTTGCCGGCCGGGCTCAGGTCCATCGGCAGCGCCCGCCGCTGGGGGCTCTGGATCAGGTCGATGCAGACGTTGCTGGCGATCCGGTAGAGCCAGGCCTTCAGCGCACCCGGAGCATCCAGTTGGTCCGCCTTGCGCCAGGCACGGACCATCGTCTCCTGCACGGCGTCCTCGGCCTCGGAACCCGACCCGAGCATCCGGTAGCAGTACCCGGTCAGCGCGCGCCGGTGCGACTCCAGCTCGCGTTCGAACGTCAGCTGGGGGTCCTGCGTCGTCGGCACGCTGCCCATCGTAGTGCGGTACCCGCCCTGGGTCGAGGGCGGTTCGTGACCCGGTGGTTTACGACGCCTCGGTCATGTCGGCGGGACCGCCCTCGACGGCCTCGGCGCTCATCCACATGACCTCCCAGTTGTGGCCGTCGAGGTCCTGGAAGCTGCGGCCGTACATGAACCCGAAGTCCTGCGGCTCGCCGGACGCGCTGCCGCCGGCGGCCAGCGCGGAGTCGGCGAAGCGGTCGACCTCGTCGCGGCTGTCGGCCGACACGCAGAGGATCGTCTCGGTCGTCTCGCGCGCGTCGGCGATCGGCTTCTTGGTGAAGTCGGCGAACCGCTCGCGGCTCAGCAGCATCACGAACGCCTGGTCGTTGACGATCATCGACGCGGCGTTCTCGTCGCTGAAGTTGTCGTCGAACGCGAAGCCGAGCTTGGCGAAGAACGTCTTCGACGCGGCCAGGTCGGCGACGGGGACGTTGACGAAGATCATGCGGGACGTGGTGGACATCAGGGGCTCCTCGGCGGTGCGGTTGGGGTTCGCTGCTTAGGACGGCGGGCCCTGCGAGAAGTCATCGGCGGTGCTCGGAGACGTCCGGTCACCCGTTCCGCGCGCGGTCGCCGCTCAGCCGGTGATGCCGACCATCGCGGCGCAATCCCAGTTGCCCGCGCCGGATCCACCGGCCCAGAGCTTGCGCGCCAGCCGGTCCTGCTCGGCGCGCGACGCCTGGTAGGCGTGCTCCGTGCTGCCGCCCATCGCCTGCCAGGTCGACGGGATGAACTGGTAGTAGCCGGACGCGCCCGCATGGTTCGGGCGGTGGTTGACGCCGCCGGACTCGCACTGGACGATCGGCCACGGAATCGCCCAGCCGCCCGTGCCCTGCTGCCCGCCGCCGCTCGCATTGCCGTTGCTGCCGTTGCCGCGCGACGCGGCGGGAGCCGAGAACTGCTGGGCGCGCTTGCGCTCCGCGGCGACCAGGCGGTTCAGCTCGCGCTCGGCGGTGCGACGTCCCGCGCGGGTGTCGCGCAGAGCCTGGCGACGGGCCGCGGCAGCCCGGGTCGCCTCGGCGCGACGCTCCTCCAGGCCGGCGGTCATCGCGGCGATCCCGTCCCGCTGCCTCTGCGCGTCCGCGGTCTGCCGCTCCTGGGACCGACGCAGCCGTGCCAGCCGCGCCTCGTCGTCCGCGGTCTTCGACCGGGCGTCGCGCACGTCGGACACCACGCGGGTGTCGTGCGCCTGCACGCGCCGCAGGAACTCGATCCGCTCCAAGAGGTCGTTGAAGCCCTCGGCGTCCATCACGACGTCGGCCAGCCCCGGCGGGTCCTCGACGTAGCGGGTGCGGAGCACGTCGGCGAGCACCTCGCGCGAGCTCGCGAGCTGCTTGCGCAGGCGGGTCAGCTGCTGCCGGGTCTGGCGCAGCTCGCCGGTGGTGGCGTCGAGCCGCCCCTTCGACCCTTCGAGCTCGGTCTGCGCATCGCTCAGCCGTCGCTGCGCCGCGTCGGCCGCTCGCGTGGCGCGGGCCTCGACCTGCTCCAGGCGCGCCGCCGTCCCGGTGAGACGCGACTCCTTCTGGCGGTCGCGCTCGATCCGGTCCCGCAGCTGCCCCTGGCTCGGAGCCCCCTGCCCGGGAACCGCGAGCACGAGCACCGCGACGGCGGCGACCAGCAGCACGACGAGCGCGAGCAGGAGCACGAAGGGGCGCGAAGACGTCCGGGGGAGTTCCATGAAGGGCGGACGATCAGGGCGGCAGGCCGATCGAACCGACGAGCGACGTTACGGCGCGCCCGACGGATCGGCCAGGGTTGCAGGGGATCGTGCGCCGACCGGTCAGCCGCCCCGCTCGCCGCCGGCGTCCCGCTGCGCCGCCACCGCGTCGAGCCCGCGCAGCATCGCTCGACCGACCTGGTCGATCTGGCTCGGCGTGACCGTCAGCGGCGGCGAGACCGCCAGCCCGGCCCCGAGCGGCCGTGCGAGCACGCCCGCAGCCCGCACGGCCCGCTGCCAGACGCCGACCGCGTCGGGCATCGCGAGCGCCTCCGGCGTCAGCTCGACACCGGCCATCAGACCGGTGCCCGCCCGAACCTCGGCGACGAGCGGGTGATCGCCGAGCGGGCGCAGGGCGTCGGCCAACGGCCCCTCCAGCGCCCGGCCGCGATCGAGCAGGTCGTCACGCGCGTAGAGGTCGAGCGCGGCCAGCGCGGCCGCGGCCGCCGTCGGATGCCCGGCGTACGTCGCCCCGTGGCGCAGGACGGGCGCCCCCGGGGACCCGGTGAAGAACGGCGCGGCCACGTCGGCGCTGACCAGCAGCGCGCCGAGCGGGAACGTGCCCGACGTCAGGCCCTTGGCCAGCGTCACCATGTCCGGCTCGATCGGCCAGCGATCGATTCCGAGCCAGGTGCCGAGACGGCCGAAGCCGCAGATCACGCAGTCGGCGACGAACAGCACTCCCGCGTCACGGCAGATCTCGGCCACCGCCTCGAGGTAGCCCGGCTCCGGTGGACGGACGCCCCCGGCACCGATCACCGGCTCGCAGAAGAACGCCGCGGTCCGGGCGGCCCCGATCCGGTCGATCTCGGCCCGCAGCGCCTCCGGATCCTCGTGATCGACGACCGAGACCCCGGAGACGAGCGGGCCCCAGCCCGCCCCGTTGGCCTCGATCCCCGCCAGCGAGGTGCCGAAGCCGTGCGTGCCGTGGTAGCCGTGGCGACGGACGATCAGCTGCGTTCGCTCGGGCTGCCCGGTCCGCTGGAAGTGGGCACGTGCGATCTTGGCCGCGGTGTCGATCACGTCCCCACCACCCGAGGCGAGGAAGGTCCGCGCGCCGGGAGTCGGGAACAGCGCCGCCAGACGATCGGCAAGCTCCAGCGCCGGCGTGTTCGCGTAGTCGCCGAAGGTGCTGTAGGCGTCAAGCTGGCGAAGCTGCGCAGCCACCGCGTCGGCGATCTCGGGCCGGCCGTGCCCGAGATTCGCGTACCAGAGCGCCGCGGTCGCGTCGAGGTACTCGCGCCCGTCGGAATCCCAGACCGAGCATCCCTCCGCCCGGTCGATCACGAACCGATCGGACTCGACCGCGCCCATGTCGGCGAACGGATGCCAGAACGCGCGGCCAACCGCCGCACCGGGCTCAGGCGACGTCACGGTCGACCTCCTCGGGCTCGTCGTACCAGCGCTTTCGTTCCCCGATCTTCGCGCGGAGCTTCCACCCTCGTGACTTCGGCGCCGCGTCGATCGCCGCCCGCAGCGCGTCGATCCGCGCGACGACGTCAGCCCGCTGCTCGGCGCTCAGGCCGCTCTCCGGCAACCCCTCGATCAAGCGGTCGAAGTTCAGCTCGACCGTGTGGTAGAAGCCCCAGTCACGCGCGGTCAGCGCCGCGATCCGCTGGGCGTTGATCGCGTCCTCGTCGTGGTCGGAGACCGGGAGCCCGGCGAGCAGCGCGTAGAGGTCCCCCCGGTCCTTCGGGTTGAGGCTGACCACCTGGAGCTTGGTCATCGCGAGCTCGGCAGCCGGCAGCGTCAGCGGGACGACGTCGATCCGCTCGACCAGCGGCAGCTGGTGGCACATCTCGAAGGCGTCGACGAAGACGTCGATCTTGTGGTCGTGCGCCGGAGCATGGAAGATCAGGCGCCGCGCGCCGTTGAGCGCGTTGAACTGGCGATCGCCCTCCCAGCCGGCGTCGCCGAGCAGCGCCTCGACGTCGCGGGCGGAGCCGCGGTCGGTCAGGTAGTCGAGGTCGTCGCTGCGCCGCCGCCGCGACGCGGGCCTCCGGTCTCCGAGCAGGCGGCGGATCCCCACGCCGCCGAGCAGGCGCATCCGCACGCCGCGCTCGTCGGCGAGCGCGCCGAGGCGCGCAGCCTCGTCGGGCAGCTCGGAAAGGACGGGAGTCGGGTTCTCGGACACGGTGGTCTCCTCGCTGAGGGTCATCCGGTGACGAACTGGTGACGGACGCGATCCGGCGTCAGGGTGAGCAGGCAACCCGCGATCCGTCCCGTGTGGTAATCGCTGCCCGGGTTGATCGCCAGCGTCCGACCGATCGTGGTCGCCCCGGGGCTCTCGTGGACGTGACCGTGGAGCGACAGCAGCGGCTGGTACGCCTCGATCAGCTCGCGCACGGCGGTCGACCCGACCGGCACCATCTTCGGCTCCGACCCCGACATCACGACGTTCAGCTCGTCGTCGAGCGCGGGAGCGATGTCGAGTCGCGAGTCGTGGGGCGGAACGTGGAGGTTGAGGATCAACCGGTCTCGGTCCTCGATCTGGTCCGCCAGCCGGCTGACGCGCGCATAGATCTCGTCCTCCTCCAGCTCACGCGGAGAGTCGAACGGCGTCCGGTTGGCGTAGCCCAGCGAGATCATCCGGTAGTCGCCGATCTCGACGATCCGGTCGTCGCAGGCCTCCACCCGGGACGCCTCCTCGATCACCGCGTCGACCCCCGGCGGATCGTCGTTGCCGGGCATCATGAAGCAGCGGACGTCGTCGTCGAGACGCTCCTCGGCCAGCTCCAGCCAGCGCCGGAACGTGACCAGCATGACCTCGGCGAACCACTGCTCGCGCTGCTGCTCGTCCATCTGCGCGACCTCGTCCACCTGTGCGTCGGTCATCCGGTGCGGATAGAGGCCGCTGTTGCGGATCCGATCCTCGAGGACCTTCAGCTGGTCGTCGTCGGACGCGATCTGGACGTCGCCGTAGAGATCGGCGCGCCATCCCCCGTCGGTCGCGACGATCGGGATCACCACCTTGCCGGTGACGTCCCCGCCCATCACCAGCGTCCGCGCGTCATAGGCGGCGCCGGCGTGGAGGAACTTGCGCCACAGCACCTCGGCGCCGTGGATGTCGGTCGCGAAGTAGAGGCGGTGGGCGGGGCCGGAGCCACCGCCGTTGCGCTCGCGTCGCTTGAACAGTCCCATCGCAGCCTCCTACTCGGCGGGGAGCTCGCGGTACGCGAGGTCCAGGTCGTAGCCCTGGCGGCGCCGGATCGCCCGGCTCGCCAGGTAGATCCCGATCGCCACCACGTAGACCACGGCCACGATCACGATCATCTTCGGGTCCTCGGACAGGCTCGCGCCCGACCACGGATCGGTCAACAGGATCGTGATCGCCGTGCCGAAGCCGAGCACCGCGAGGCCACCGACCAGCGAGAGCAGGGGGATGCCGAGCACCCGCCGGCCGAACGACGTGCCGGCTACGAGTCGCGGATGGCGGAACGGCAGCACGACGCCCGAGATCGCCGTCACCAGGAGGGTGAAGGAGAGGCCGAGCAGCGCAGCAAGCGACGAGAACCAGTCGGTGAACGCGTAGACCCCGGTGCTGGCGATCGAGAGCACCAGCATCACCAGGATCGCGCTCAGCGGCGAACGGGTCCGGGGCTCGCCGGCCGAGAGCTTCTCCGGCATCACGCGGTCGACCGACCAGGCGAACATGCTGCGACTGGCGAGCAGGATCGTCTGCGGGAGCCAGACCATCATCGAGACCGCGAAGCCGATGATCACGATCGCCCCGAGGATCCCGGAGCCCGACGCGATCGAAACGATCTCGGCGTAGGCCGGGGCCCCGGCGAAGCCGTAGCTGGCGGGATCGGCGAGACCGAACTGGGCCATCACGTCGTAGCCGGCGATGTTGAGGAACGACGGCGTCAGGACGATCAGGATGATCACGACCAGCCCGATCGCACCGGGCATCGAGAACAGGTGGGTCCGGCGCTGCATCCGGATCTCTCCGGCGAAGTAGTTCGACGAGTAGATGAAGCCGAAGATGAACCACCAGACCGAGACCGACTTCAGCGTCTCGCCCCACGAGAATCCGGCCGAGGCGAAGCCGGCCTCGGTCGCGGAGGCCGAGAGCTTGGACGACGCCTCGGCGACGCCGAGGTTGGCGGCGTACGCATCGAAGTGCGCCGTGAAGCTGTTCCCGCTGAGCAGGCCGATGATCGTCGGCAGCAGCAGCGCGCCGAGCACGTAGACGATGAAGACCCAGAACTGCACGCGGAAGAACAGCCGCAGCCCGCCCAGCGCGAACAGCGCCGCCGAGCCGATCAGCAGCAGCGTTCCGACGATGAACAGGCCCCACGACGAGGTCAGCCACGACGCGACGTCGAGCCACCAGGTCGCGCCGGTGTAGCCGGCGATCGTCCGTGCCAGCGCGCCGAGGCCGTACTCCGCGATGTAGGTCGTGTAGACGCCGATCACTACGGCCAGCCAGAAGACGTAGCTGAAGTTCGCCGCAAAGCCGATCGACGGGTGCAGCGCGCGACTGTTGAACACGTAGTCGCCGCCGGTCCGCGGCATCACCTGGGTGAGCATCGCGTAGAGGAACGCGCCCGGCAGGCCGAGCACGGCCGCGATCAGGAATCCGATGATCGCGTTGGCGCCGGGGTAGACCGCGTAGAACAGCCAGAAGAAGGCGAACGTCAGAGCGACGCTCGACCACATGATGTTGTAGAACAGCGCGTCGCGGGTCCGGCCCTCGCGGACCAGGCCGGTCGCCTTGCGCTGGAAGGCGGTGGGTGGGGTGGTGCTCATGCGGAGGCCTCCGCGTCGTTGGTCGGATGCACGCGAACCGGCAGACGGTCGCGGCGGTGTCGCAGGTAGTCGGTGTCGGGATCGCCGGCGATCGCTGCCGGCACCTCGACCAGCAGTTGCGCCGGCGGGCCCGGGGTCATCAGATCCCCGTCATCGGCGGACGCCAGCACCCGGCCGTCGGCCCCGACGACGCAGGAACCGCCGACGAAGGCGTGGCCGGCTTCGCGGCCGACCCGGTTCACGTAGACGTGGGGCAGCCGGTTGTCGAGCGCGCGGGCCCGCGCAGCCAGCCGATGATCCTCGGCGTACGGCGCCATGTTGGCGGCCGCGGTGACGAGCAGGTCGGCCCCCGCGACGGCGGCGGCCCGAGCCGGTTCGGGGAACTCGACGTCGAAGCAGACCAGCGGGGCGATCCGACGTCCGGCGAGGTCGACGACGAGCAGCTCGTCGCCGGGCCGGAACGCGGCACGCTCGGGGCCGCCGAAGAGGTGGGTCTTGCGGTAGACGGCACGCAGCGCGCCGTCCGCGTCGACGATCGCCAGGCTGTTGGCGACGGCGCCGTCGGACAGCCGCTCGGCGAAGCCGAGGATCACAGCGGTGCCGTGGGCCGCGGCCGCGTCGGCCACCGTCGAGGCCGCCTCGTCGGCCGACGAGGCGGTGCGCGGCGCGGTGGTCGCGTCGTACCCGTCCAGGAACAGCTCCGGCAGCACCGCGAGATCGGCCTCGGGGCTGGCGGCGAGAGCCGCGGCGACCGTCTCCGCGTTGGCGGCACGATCCCCGGGGACGGGTTCCTCCTGGACGAGCAGGACGCGCATGATCAGCGTCCGCAGCCCGCGTGGAAGGCCATCGCCTCGAGCGCGATCCGTCCGGCGATCAGACTCGTCCGCGCGGTGCTGTCGAGGCTCGGGGCGGGCTCGACGACGTCGACCCCGAGCAGTCCGGGAGCGGCGACGCCACGCACCAGCTCGATCGCCTCGCGGCTGGTCAGCCCGCCCGGGGTGGGACAGCAGGTGCCGGGGGCGTACGCGGCGTCCATCGAGTCGACGTCGAACGTCAGGTAGACGCCATCACCCGTTCCGGCGACGCTCAGCGCGCGGTCGACGGCCCAGGCCGTGCCACGCTCCCAGATCTCCTCGATCCAGATCACGGTGATGCCGTGCTCGCGGCAGTAGTCGAGCTCGGCCTTCGGGTTCATCCAGCCGCCGATGCCGACCAGGGCGATCTTCTCAGGGTCGAAGCCCGCGTCGACCGCACGGGTGATCGGGCAGCAGTGGTTGAGCTGCTCACCGCCGACGTCGAGCGCGGTGTCGAGGTGGGCGTCGATCAGGATCAGGCCCGGATCGGCGACGTGGTCGCGAACCGCGCGGACGGCGGGGATCGTCACCGAGTGGTCGCCGCCGACGGTCACCGGCAGCGCCCCGGCCGAGAGGATCTGGCCGACGTCCCGCTGGGCCCGTTCGAAGGTCCGCTCGGCGTTTCCGAGCACCAGCTCGACGTCCCCCGCGTCAACCGGGTTCAGCGCCGCCAGCAGATCGAAGTCGTAGCGCGCCTGGTAGGGCCGGAGCTGGCAGGAGACCTCACGTACCCCGCGCGGACCGTAGTTGGCTCCGGTTCGGCTGATGCTGGTGGCATCGAACGGGATCCCGTAGAACGCGGCGCCGGCTCCGTGGTCGCGGAGCGCCGTCGCGTCGGCGGGCACGTGCGGCAGCCCGAGGAACGTGCCGCCGAAGCCGCCGTGCAGCAGGGTGGTCCACATGTTCGGGTCGTTGGGGGTCATCGTCGCTCCGTGGGAAAACGTTTCTTCAAGGGAAGCCTGACCGCTCGACCGACGCCCGGAATGCGCCACCGGGCCAAGGCTCGGCCCGGCGAGCGCTCCACGGCGACAAGGTTCGTCGTCCTGTGCCGATGGTCACACTCCACTGACCGCAGACTATGCAAAAGCGTTTTTCTCGTCAAGTCCGAATCCACGTCACGACCGCAGAAGAACCGTTTTTTCGCGGGGGCGCGGGTAACATCCCCGCGGTGAGTGGACCTCAGCGACCGAAGCGCGTCGGGATCCGTGAGGTCGCCGCCGCCGCGGGCGTCTCCGTCACGACGGTGTCGCACGCGCTCAACGGCAAGGGCCGACTGCCCGAGTCGACACGCGACGCCGTGCGCGACGCCGCCCGGCGCCTCGGCTACCGGCCCAACCCCTCCGCCCAGCGGCTGGTCGGCGGCCGCACCGGTCTGCTCGGCCTGACGCTCGCCCATCCGGGCTCGGGGACGCCCGCCACCCTCACCGACATCGCCTACTTCGTCCAGCTGCTCTCTGCCGCGAGCACCACCGCGCTCGCCCGTCGCTACGCACTCGTCCTGTCGACCGGCGCGGTCGACGACGAGGACGAGGTCTGGCGCCAGGCGAGCCTCGACGGGGCGGTCGTCGTCGACCCCGTGGCGGGCGACCCCACCGTGGCCGCCCTGCGTGCGGCCGGGACGCCGGTGGTCACCACCGGTCGCATCCCGGACGAGCCGACGAGCGTCGAGCAGGCGATCTGGGTCGACAACGACCACGTCGACGGCACCCGTCGCCTGCTGACGCACCTGGAACGAGCCGGCGCTCGCCGGATCTCGCTGATCACCGCCCCGGTCCTCACCTCGTACACGGTCGACCTGCACCGGACCTACGAGGCCTGGTGTCGCGATCGCGGCGTCGAGCCGGACGTCATGATCGCCCAGGAGGACCTCGGAGAGCGAGCTGGCTACGCCGCCGCCGAGCGCCTGCTCGAGCGGGGGCGCCCGGACGCGATCCTCGGCGCTCTCGAGCGGCTGGCCGTCGGCGCCCAGCTCGCCGTGCAGTCCCGCGGCCTCTCCGTCCCCGACGACGTGCTGATCGCCGGCTACACGGACGCCCCGGCCCACCTCCACGCCGACCCCTCGCTCACCGCCCTGCAGCTGCACCCCGCCGAGATCGGCCGCCGTGCCGTCGAGTCGCTGATCACCCTCGTCGAAGGCGGAACGGTCCCCGAGCGACGGGTCGTCGTGCCCACCCAGCTGGTTCCCCGCGGGTCGACCCGCCGCCGGCGCTAGATCCGGCCGGGCCCGCATCGCGCTCGGTCCGGCGCCCCGCATCGCGCTCGGCCCGGCGACCCGCGTGACGGTCGCAGCCAGCGGCCCCGCGAACGCCGAAGGCCCCGCAGTGCGGGGCCTTCGGACTTCCCTTTGGAGGCGGGAGCGACGGGACTCGAACCCGCGACCTCCGGCGTGACAGGCCGGCGCTCTAACCAACTGAGCTCCGCCCCCTCGGGGTTGAGACGTATGCACGAATCGTCGAGTTCG
>JBQGEK010000201.1:0-11754 GCA_052039575.1 Patulibacter sp.
CAGCGCCGCGCCCTGGCGCATCGTGCCCGCCCGCTCAGCCCTCGTAGACGTCGCCGGAACCGGCGATCGCCTCGACCTCGATCTCGACCAGCAGGCCGGGATCGATCAGTCCGGCGACACCGAGGGTCGAGACCGTCGGACGGGCCCCGCGCAGCTGCGCGCGGTAGACCTCGAGGACCGGATCGCCGTTGCGTTGGATGTCGACGACGAAGATCCGGCAGCGGACCACGTCATCGAGGCTGGCGCCGGCCTGCTCGAGGGTGACGGCGATCGTCTCGAACGCCCGGCGCGCCTGCTCGGCAGGGTCACCCGGAACCGGCTCGTCGTCGCCGCGCGCCGCGGTCGTGCCGGAGACCAGCACGCGATCGCCGACTCGAACCGCTCGCGAGTATCCGACTTCGGTCTCCCACGGCCCGCCGGAGTGGAAGCGCTGGACCCGGTCCTGATCGCGACTCATCCCCTTCAGTCTATGAAGTGGCCGGATATACCGAGCAAACCAGCGTACGCAGAGCGCAGCGGTGGGAGCACGGGGCGCATACCGCGATGCGCCGCGCTCCTGGCCCCCTGGCTAGTGACGGAAATGGCGACGCGAGGTGAAGACCATCGTCGCCCCCACCTTGTCGACGGCGGCGACCACCTCGTCGTCGCGGACCGAGCCACCGGGCTGGATCACGGCCCGGACGCCGGCGTCGAGGCCGATCTCGACGCCGTCGGCGAACGGGAAGAACGCATCGGACGCCATCGCCGCACCGGTCAGGTTCAGGCCGTGCTCCTGCGCCTTGGCGACGGCGATCTTGGCCGAGTCGACGCGACTCATCTGCCCGGCGCCGATCCCGACCGTCGCGCCGTCCTTGGCGTAGACGATCGCGTTCGACTTGACGTGGCGCATCACGCGCCAGGCGAACAACATGTCCCGCCACTGGTCCTCGCTCGGGGCGGCGTCCGTCGCGACCTTCATGGTGTCGCGGTCGGCCACCACGTCGTCGGCGTCCTGGATCAGGGCGCCGCCGGCGACCGGGCGGACGTCGAGTGACTCGAGCCCGCGGAGCGCGGCGTCGTCGCCGCGCAGCAGTCGGACGTTCGGCTTCTGGCTGAGGATCTCGAGCGCGTCGTCGTCGTAGTCCGGCGCGAACAGGACCTCGACGAACTGCTGGCTGATCGCCTCGGCCGCGGCGGCGTCGACGGACCGGGTCAGGCTGATGATTCCGCCGAACGCGGAGACCGGGTCGCAGGCGAACGCCTTGGCGTAGGCGTCGTGGCTGCTGCTGCCGATCGCGGCGCCGCACGGGTTGTTGTGCTTGACGATCACGCACGCCGGCTCGTCGAACTCGCGGGCGATGGCGCGGGCCGCCTCGAGGTCGAGCAGGTTGTTGAACGAGAGCTCCTTGCCGTGGAGCTGCTCGACGCCACCGAGCAGGTGGGCCCCGGCCCCCGCCCGGCGGTAGTACGCGCCACGCTGGTGCGGGTTCTCGCCGTAGCGGAGCGTGCGCTCCTTGACGTAGCCGAAGCTGAGCTGCGGCGCGAACGGCACCCGGCCGCCGGCGGCCGGCCGGCCGTGGGCGTGGCCGAGCGGCAGCGCAGCGCCGTTGAAGTCGTCCTGGTCCTGCAGGAAGCCGCTGATCGCCGCGTCGTAGCGGGCGGTGGTGGCGTAGGCCTGGAGCGCCAGGTTGCGGCGGGTGTCGAGGCTCAGCGACCCGTCGCCGGACGCCTGGAGCTCCTCGATCACCGCGGGGTACTGGCCGGCGTCGGTGAGGATCGTGGCGTAGGCGTGGTTCTTCGCCGCGGCGCGGATCAGCGACGGGCCGCCGATGTCGATGTTCTCGATCGCCTCGGCGATGGTGACGCCGTCGCGGGCAATCGTGTCCTCGAACGGGTAGAGGTTGACGACGACGAGGTCGATCCAGCCGATCTCGTGCTCGGTCGCCGCCGCGGCGTGGCTGTCGAGCTGGCGGACTCCGAGGATCCCGGCGAACAGCCGCGGGTGCAGGGTCTTGACCCGGCCGTCCATCATCTCGGGGAACCCGGTGACGTCGTCGACCGCGACGACCGGCAGTCCGGCGTCCGCGATCGCCTTGGCCGTGCCGCCCGTCGACACCAGCTCCGTGCCCTGGGCGTGGAGCGCCTGTGCGAGCTCCACCAACCCGGTCTTGTCGGACACCGAGAGCAGCGCTCGGCGAACGGGGACGCGGTCGGGCGGGGTGATGTCGAGCGGATCCAGCACGTGGTCAGGATACGGCGGTACGGACGATCCCGCGGGCTGGGCTGGCCGGATTTCGCCGACTCCGGCGAAGGACTTACCCGTGCTTGACCCGGCTTCGTCACGATACGACGATGTTTCGAAACCGATTGATCGTCCTACCCCTGTTGCTGGCGATGCCGTTCGCGGTTGCCGCGTGCGGGGGCGACGACGACGCCGACACGGCCCGGAACGACGCGACGACCACCGCCGAGCAGGCCGCGACGACGGCGCAGGGCGCCCGCGAGCAGGCCGCGGGGACGACGACGCAGGAGGCGGCGGACCAGGCTCCGAAGGCCGCCGACGACGGTGGCACCAAGACCGAGCAGGCATCGAAGGACACGGGCAGCAAGGCACAGGAGGCCGCGAAGACCGCCACCGACGCGGCTCGCAACGCCGCGCGCAACGCGCCCAAGCTGTCCAAGGAGCAGCAGGCCGCCGCGACCGAGATGCAGAAGAAGCTGGAGGAGCGCACCAAGGGCCTCCAGCAGGAGATGCAGAGCCTGCAGAAGCAGATCAGCGACGGCAAGCTGAACCCGCAGGACGGTCAGAAGCAGATGGCTGCGCTCTCGCTGAAGATGCAGGAGGCGATCGTCCAGGCCGCGGACGAGCTCGACCGCGAGGGCAAGCTGCCGAAGGAGGCCAAGGCGCAGCTCAAGATGATGAAGGACAACCTGGCCCGGCAGAAGCAGCAGGGCCAGTAGGACCGTCGGTCTCCTCCGCGAGGGCGACTACGTCTCGTCGGCGGCGGGCACCGCCGCGCGGCTGTGCCGCTCCAGCCCGCCGAGCGCCGCCCGCCGGACCGCCTCCGGCAGCAGGCGGTGCTCGATCGGGCGCAGCGCCGCGAGCACCTCGCCCGGGCCCTCGACATCCGGCAGCCGCACCCCGTCCTGGAGCAGGATCCTCCCGGTGTCGACCCCCTCGTCGACCAGGTGGACCGTGACACCGAAGACCTCGACGCCGTGCTCGACCGCCTGCTCGATCGCACGGATTCCGGGGAACGCCGGGAGCAGCGACGGGTGGACGTTGATGATCCGGTCCGGGAACGCGCGGATGAACGTCGGCGTCAAGATCGCCATGTAGCCGGCCAGCACCACCAGATCGATCCGCTGCGACGTCAGCCATTCGGCGATCGCGGCGTCGCGCTCGTCGCGGGTCGCGAAGTCGTCCCGGACGAAGACGCGGTCGGCGATGCCCGCGTCTCGCGCGCGCTCCAGCGCCCGGGCGTCGGGCTTGTCGGAGGCGACGGCGACGACCGCCGCCTCGGCGGGGTCGAGCGTGTCGAGCAGCGCTTGCAGGTTGGTTCCCTGGCCGGACGCCAGCACGCCCACGCGAAGGGGTTCGGGACTCATGCCACGTCCTGGAGGTCGAGGGTCTCGTCGTCGCCGGCGAGCGACAGCACCGGGTAGTGGCCGCCGGAGCTGACGATCGCCCCGCTCTCGAGCAGCGCGTCGACGCGCTGCAGCATGTCAGCCGTGCGCAGGTCGGCGTGGCGCGCGTAGGCCGGCAGCCCGTCGAAGCCCCCCTCCAGCAGCCGCTGCGAGCGACCGCCGCGGAGGACCTCGACGACCCGACTGCGGCCGACCGCAGGTTGCGCGTCACGGACGACCTCGAGGATCGACGTGTCGACCGCCGAGCGATCCCCCGGGGGCAGCGGACGGCCCGCGCGCGCCCGCTCCGCGGCCGCCTTCGCCGACGCTGACCGCGAGCGCCCGTCGCCGCGGGCCGCGGCGCTGTCGGCTTCCGGCAGCAGCAGCGGCACGCACACGTTGCAGCACGCGACGGTGGGCGCGCCCGAACCCGACCCCACGGACCCAACGGGATCACCGAAGTGCCGCAGCACCGCAGCGCGCCGGCAGTGCTCGCTCTCGACGAACTTCCACAGCGCGCGGTACTGCGTCCACCGCTGCTGCTGCGCCTCCTGCGCGAGCTGCTGGACCTCCTGGCGGACGCGGGCGTCGTACGGACCGAGCAGGCGACCCCGCACCCGGTCCGGCGGGCCGGGAGCCGGCTGGACCATCCCCGCCTGGGTCAGGTGGCCGAAGACCGCGCGGGCCGTCTCCGCGTCGTTCGGGCCGATCCCCAGGTCGGCGAGCCCGAGGTCGAATCGACCGTCGACCGCACCGCGCGCGATCGCCCCGGCGATCCGGTCGAGCGTCTGGTCGTCGAGCTCGGTGCGCTCGATGAAGTAGCGGTGCAGGCCCTTGTCCCGGCCGTCGGCCAGCAGGATCGCGCGGGCCGGACCGCCGTCGCGGCCGGCCCTTCCAGCCTCCTGGTACCAGGCTTCGATCGACGGAGGAGCGCTGTCGTGGACGACGGTCCGCACGTCCGCCTTGTCGACGCCCATCCCGAACGCGTTGGTCGCGCAGACCAGCGGAACCTCGCCGGACATGAACCGACGCTGCGCCTCGTCGCGACGGTTGCGGTCGAGTCCCGCGTGGTAGGCGACCGCCTCGACTCCGAGCGCGGCCCCGAGCTCGACCGCGAGACGGTCGGCGTTGTCACGGGTACCCGCGTAGACGATCGCCGGCAGCGCGTCCGGCTCCTTCAGCGCGGTCAGCAGCCGACCCCGGCGCTCGACCCGTCCCGAGCAGCGGCGGACCACGAACGACAGCGCCGGCCGGTCGAACCCGGTGCGGACGTTGACCGGCTCCCGAAGGTGCAGTCGCCGCTCGATGTCGGCGGCGACCTGCGGGGTGGCGGTCGCCGTTGCGGCCAGGATCGACGGCACGCCGAGCCAGCGGGCCGCATCGGCGAGCCGGAAGTAGTCCGGCCGGAAGTCGTGCCCCCACTGACTCACGCAGTGCGCCTCGTCGACCACGAACAGGCCGACCCGAGCGTGGCGGATCCGGTCGAGGAAGGCCGCCGACCCGAACCGCTCCGGCGCCACGTAGAGCAGCCGCAGGTCGCCGGCGACCGCGCGCTCGAGCGTGGCCCGGTTCTCACTCGGGTCCTGCTGCCCGCTGAGCAGCGCCGCAGGCGGGGTGCGCGGGATCGAGGTCCCGCTGCCGGTGTGGGCCGCGACCCGGGCGTTGAGCTGATCGACCTGGTCGCGCATCAACGAGACGAGGGGCGACACGACCAGCGTCAGGTCGTCTCGGCAGAGCGCCGGGAGCTGGTAGGTCAGGGACTTGCCCGCACCGGTCGGCATCACGACCAGTGCGTCGCGACCGCAGAACGCGGCGCGCGCGGCGTCCTCCTGACCGGGCCGGAATCCCGGGTGCCCGAAGACCTCGCGCAGCGTCTGCAGCAGCGGGTCCGAGGAGCGGGCGTCGACCGACATCGGCCCCTCACGGTAGTGGCGCGGGGCCACCCGATGCCGCCCGGCGCGCGCGGGCGAATCGCCCGTCGCTACACCTGGACCATCGGCAGCTGGTTCTCGAGCGCGAACTTGCCGAGGTGCGACTCGGTGCCCGCGATCGGGTATTCCCCGCTGAAGCAGGCGTCGCAGTGGGTGCTCCGCTCGCCCTCGACCGCCTCGTAGACCGCGTCGAGTGAGAGGTACGCCAGCGACTCGCAGCCGATGTGCTCGCGGATCTGCTCGATCGTCCGCTCGTGCGCGACCATCTCCTCGCGGCTGGACATGTCCACGCCGTAGTGACAGGGGTTGCGGATCGGTGGCGCGGTGATCCGGAAGTGGACCTCGCGGGCGCCCGCGTCGCGCAGCATCTTCACGAGCTGCCGGGTGGTGTTGCCGCGGACGATCGAGTCGTCGACGACGACCAGGCTCTTGCCCTCGACGACCTCCGGCAGCGGGTTGAACTTCAGCCGCAGCCCTTGCTGGCGCAGCTCGTTGCCCGGCTGGATGAAGGTCCGCTGGACGTAGCGGTTCTTGACGAAGCCGTCCTCGACCGGGATCCCGCTGGCGCGAGCGAAGCCGCGGGCGCCGGGGATCCCCGAGTCGGGGACCGGAACGACGATGTCGGCACCCGGAACCGGGGAGTCACGGGCGAGCAGCTCGCCCATCCGCGTACGGCTGCGCTGAAGCAGCTGGCCGTTCATCCGCGAGTCGGGACGGGCGAAGTAGATGTACTCGAACAGGCAGGAGGCACGCCGCTGGTCGGGCAGCACCATCCGGCTGGTGACGCCGCGCTCGTCGAGGATCACCAGCTCGCCGGGCTCGACGTCGCGTTCGTACTTGGCGCCGATGATGTCCAGCGCGCAGGTCTCCGACGCGACGACCCATCCGTCGTCGCCGATCCGTCCCAGGCACATCGGGCGGATCCCCTGGGGATCGCGGAAGGCATGGACCCGGTCGCGGTCCATCACGACCGTCGAGTACGCGCCGTGCATCCGCGGCATCGCCTGGACGATCGCCTCCTCGAGGCTGTCGGTCTCCGCAGTGGCCAGCAGCGCGGCCATGATCTCGGAGTCGGTCGTGGCGCGGAAGTGGACACCGCGGGCGACGAGGCCGCTGTGCAGCTCGACGGCGTTGACGAGGTTGCCGTTGTGTGCCAGCGCCAGCTCGCGGACGTCGTTGCGGTGGATCGGCTGGGAGTTCTCCCAGTCGTTGCCGCCGGTGGTCGAGTACCGCGTGTGACCGATCGCGAGATCGCCCGAAAGCGCGCGCAGGTCGTGCTCGGTGAAGACCTGGCTGACCAGCCCCAGCGCACGCTGGGTGATGATGTAGCCGCCGCGGTCGGCGGCGGCGATGCCGGCCGACTCCTGGCCGCGATGTTGCAGGGCGTAGAGCCCGTAGTAGGCGAGCTTCGATACGTCGTGCCCCGGGGCATAGACGCCGAAGACCCCACACTCATCGCGGGGGCCCTCACGGTGATCAAGCGTGTTGGGAACCATGGGCCGGCGCCGGGTTTCGGGAGCGGAATTTCACCGCGACACCATCAGCGAGGGTAACAGCCGGTTCACCCGGTTCCTCCGCTCATGGACGAGGATCCGGTCGTTGCGGGATCTTTGCCCGACGGACGGCGGGTCGTCGCGTCGCAGCCGGCACCGCACGGGGTCGCGGTACATTCGGTGGGTGCTGACCCGCCCGCCGCTCGCCCCCGGACCGCTGTCGCCCCGCCGCAAGGTCCCGCGGGAGATCGCACGGCCGCCGTACGCGCTGCTCGGCGACCCCGGCCCGACCGTGGCTCCGCGCCCGCGGACGCCGGACGAGCTGGACGGCATGCGCCACGCGGCCCAGGTCGCCAGCGACGCGCTGGCCGCCGCGGCGGCCGCGATCGCTCCCGGCGTCACCACCGACGAGCTCGACGCGATCGCCCACGAGGCGATGATCGGCCAGGGCGCCTACCCCTCGACGCTGAACTACCGCGGCTACCCGAAGTCGACCTGCATCTCGATCAACGAGGTGATCTGCCACGGGATCCCGGACACCGAGACCCGGCTCCACGACGGCGACATCGTCTGCATCGACGTCACCGCCTACATCGACGGGGTCCACGGCGACCTCAACCAGACCTTCGCCGTCGGCGACGTCGACCAACGGTCGCTCGACCTGATGGACATGACCCGGCGCGCGCTCGACGCCGGGATCGCCGCCGTCAAGCCGGGCAAGCAGACGCGCGAGGTCGGCAAGGCGATCGAGAAGGTCGTTCGCAACCGCTACGGAATCGTCCACCAGTTCGGTGGCCACGGGATCGGGCCCGCGTTCCACGACGGGCTCCACATCCAGCACAACTACGACCGACGCGGAACCGAGCGATTCTTCGTCGGCCAGACCCTGACGATCGAGCCGATGCTGACCCTCGGCCGTCCCGACGCACGGATCTGGGACGAGGACGGCTGGACCGCCGTCACCGTCGACGGGTCGCGCAGCGCCCAGGAGGAGCACACGATCCTGGTGACCGAGGACGGCGCCGAGGTGCTGACGCGCCACGTCCCGGTCTGACCCGCCGGAGCCGCTCCGACGCGCTCACGCGCCAGGGGTGATCGAACGCCCGCAACCTCGACACCGCGACGCGCGGCGCGCTACCGTCCGCAGTTCACGGCGTGCTTCCCCGCGCCGCCGACCCGCGACAAGGACCCCCACATGGCGCAAGGATCGACTCTCTGGGGACCTCGGCTGCGACGGTCGTGCGCCGTGGCGCTGACCGTCGTCGGCACGGGCTTCGCCGCATCGGCTGCGTCCGCAGCGCCGGCGAGCGTGCCGGCCACCCCCGAGACGGTCACCGGCGGCGCGACGGCGTCCCCGCGCATCGTCGGCGGCACCGTGCTCGCCAACAACTCGTCCGCGCCCTACACGGTGGCGATCCAGACCCAGTTCGGGGACGCGGCGTTCGGCGGCTGCAGCGGCACGGTGATCAGCCCCCAGCACGTGCTGACCGCCGCGCACTGCTTCGTCCGCGACGGTCTGAGCGTGCCCGCCGAGAACATCCGGGTCGGCGTCGGGCACCACGAGATCGTCAGCCCCGAGGGCCGGGCCGCGACGACCGTCCTGCCGGTCGCCACCGTGCGGATCCATCCGCTGTACCGGGCGGACGCGTTCACCGACGACGTGGCGGTGGTGACCCTGGCTCAGCCGCTGGACTTCTCGACCGGCACCGTCGCGCCGCTGACGCTCGCCCCGCCGAAGACGACGTTGCCCAACAACTCGCGGGTCCGGGTGACGGGCTTCGGCGCCAGCTCGGCCACGGCCAACGACTTCGGCACCCTGCGCAGCGTCAACACCCGCAGCCAGTTCTCGTCGCTCTGCGGCACCGACGCTCCCGCGGTGATGCTCTGCACCTTCCGGCCCGGGCACGCCGCCTGCGAGGGCGACAGCGGGGGAACGGCGACGATCGACCGCGGCCGGCTGCTGGTCGGCGTGACCAACACCGCCGTCCAGGACTGCGCGGCCGGGCTCAACCTGTTCGCGGACGTCACCGCGCCCGAGATCCGGACCTTCATCGACGCCGCCGTCGCCGAGACCGACCTGACCGCCGACCAGATCCCCGTCGCGCCGCGCGGGGGCCGCACGGTGCGCGTGTCCGGCACGGTCCGGCCCGGCCGCACCGTGACCTGCATGCGGGGCAGCTGGTCCGGCGACAAGAACCGCTACCGCTACCGGTTCCTGCGGTTCAAGGGCGACCGTGCGCAGACCACGTCGAGCAGCCGCAAGCGGACCTACCGCGTGCGCAGCAGCGACCGCGGCTGGCGGATCGGCTGCGCCGTCGACGCGTCCAACGCCGGCGGGTCGGGGATCGCGCTCAGCCGGATCCTGCGCGCGGTGCGTTAGCCGGTCGAGCGTCGCGGCGAAACGCGCCACGGTGGATACGCCGTGTTCCGAAGGCGCGTCGGTGACGCGTCGCGACGGAGATTCCCGGGTGCCGTCCACCCCCGTCGCTACCTTCCTCCGGGTGGCGTGGCATACGCAGCGACTCGCGGCGTTCGACATCGAGACGACCGGGATCAACACCGAGACGGACCGCGTGGTCACGGCGGCGATCAGTCTGGTCGGCGTCGGACTGACGACCGAGAGCCGGGATTGGCTCGTCGACCCCGGGATCGAGATCCCGGCCGGCGCGGCGGCCGTCCACGGGATCACGACCGAACGGGCCCGCGCCGAGGGCCAGGATCCCGCGTCCGCGCTCAAGGAGATCATCGCGATCCTCGCCGAGCAGCAGATCGCGGGCGTGCCGATCGTCGCGTTCAACGCCCGCTTCGACCTGACGATCATCGACCGCGAAGCGCGGCGTCACGGGGTCGAGCCGCTGGTCGATCGGATCGGCGGACCGGAGGCGCTGCTGGTGATCGATCCGTTCGTGATCGACAAGCAGGTCGACCGCTACCGGTCGGGCAAGCGGACGCTCGGCGCGGTCTGCGAGCACTACCGCGTGCCCCTGACCAACGCCCACGCGGCCGACGCCGACGCGCTCGCCGCGGCCCGGGTGGCCTGGCGAATGGGGTCGACGATGATCGACGTCGGCGGCACCCCGCTGGCCGCCCTGCACGTGCAGCAGATCGCCTGGGCCGCCGAGCAGGCCGCGTCGCTCGAGCAGTACTTCGCCCGCCAGGGTCGGGACGAGCGGGTCGAGCCCGCGTGGCCCTGCGTGCCGATGCCCCGGCCCGCGCTCTTCGCGGTCTAGGTCCTCGCAAGCATGCGCGGCGTCGTCCTCGCGGCCGCGAGGACGAGGAGGACGACGCTACGCCTGCAACTCGTGCGCGGCGTCACCCTGACCGCCGCGGAGGCGGCCAGGACGACCCTGCGCAGGTCGCCCGTTACGCGAACAGGCGGCCGAGCGCCGCGTGGGCGGCGCCCATCACCTCGAGCGAGGCGCGGGCCTGCTCGTCGCCGCAGCGGACGTCGAGCGCCTCGCCGCCGACGGTGCCGATCACCCGTACCTGTGCTCGTCCACCCTGATCGGCCAGCGCCTCCAGGGCCTCGGCCGAACCCGAGACGACGAAGCCACCCGGGGCCTCGCCGAACAGCGTGGTGCGGGCGTCGACGCCCTCGAGCGGAGCCAGTTCGACCGTCGCGCCGATCCCGCCCGCCAGCGCGGCCTCGGCGATCGCGGTGACCAGGCCACCCTCGGCGATGTCGTGGGCGCTCGACAACGCCCCGGAGCGCACCGCCTCGCGAACCGCGACGATCCCCGCAACGGTCGCCTCCAGGTCGATCGCCGGCAGGCCGTCGGGCAGCGCGAGGCCCTCGAGCTTGGCCAGCTCCGACAGCTCCAGCTGCGGCGCGAACGCGCCGACCAGGGCGACCAGGTCGCCCTCGCGCTGGAAGCCGAGCGGCGCGGTCTTCGTCACGTCCGGCACCTTGCCGACCATGCCGACGACCGGCGTCGGGTAGATCGGACCCGCGGTGCCCTCGTTGTACAGCGACACGTTGCCGCCGACGACCGGTGAGCCGACCGCGCGGCAGGCGTCGCCCAGACCGCGCACGGCCTCGGTTAGCTGCCAGGCGATGTGCGGCTTCTCGGGGTTGCCGAAGTTCAGGTTGTTGGTCAGCCCCAGCGGCTCGGCGCCGACGCACGCCAGGTTGGCCGCGCACTCCAGGACGTTCCATACCGTGCCCGCGTACGGGTCGGCGGCGACGCGGCGGCCGGAGCCGTCGATCGAGACCCCGACGCCCGAGACCGTGCCGCCGTCGGCCAGGCGCTTGGCCTCGGCGTCAGCCAGCTCCGGAGCGCCGATCGCGCCGAACAGCCCGGGAGGACCCGGGACCTGCAGCACCGCGGCCGCGGCCTGGCCGGGACGCTTGACCGTCCGCGACTGGACCAGGCTGTCGTACTGCTCGAACAGCGGCTTGCGATCCGCGATGTTGGCGCTGCGCAGCAGCGCCAGCATCACGTCGCCCGCGGCCAGGCGCAGATCGATCCGCGCCGGCGGTGCCGGGTAGATCGGCTCGCTCGGCTTCTCGGGGAAGATGTCGTAGAGCGGGCAGTCGTCGACCAGCGCCGGGATCGGCATGTCGCCGACCAGATCGTCCCCGACGAAGATCCGGAAGTTGCCGGTGTCGGTGACGACGCCGATCGCGGTGCCGTGGACGTCCCACTTGTCGGTGATCGCAATCACCTCGTCGACCTTGTCCGGGGTGACGACGCAGAGCATCCGCTCCTGCGACTCGGAGACCA
>JBQGEK010000202.1:0-9382 GCA_052039575.1 Patulibacter sp.
GAGCCGCGGATGCTGCACAACATGTCGACGTACTTCCACAACCGCACGGCGATCGCGCCGGACGACGAGATCGACGCGATCGCGCCCGCGATGAAGGACGACGACATCGCGATCATCATCCCGTGGCACGGGGCGATCACCCTGGGCAAGGACATCGGAGACGCAGCCGCGCTGCACGTCACGTTCGACTACTGCTGCCGGCTCGACGTCGAGCTCGCGGGCGCAGCCGACGTCCCGACGATGCCCGACGACCATGCGGTCGCCGTCCAGAAGCTGCTCGGGAAGGCCGCGTACCTGGACCTGACGTGGGATCTGATCGTCCGCAAGGGCGAGCGCTGCTACAACGGCGAAGTCGTCGTCCCGATCCCGGCGCAGTGAGCGCCGCGGCGGGGTCCCCGGTCCTCGCCGGACGCTCCGCGCTGATCACCGGCGCGGGCTCCGGCCTCGGCCGGGCGACGGCCGAGGCCTTCGCCGGGGCCGGCGCGGCCGTCGCCTGCGTCGATCGTGACGCCGCGGCCGCCGAGCAGGCCGCAGCGGCGATCGTCGCCGCGGGCGGCGCAGCGGTCGGTCTGTCCGCCGACGTCACCGACGAGGACCAGCTGGAATCCGCGGCGAGCGCGGCAGGCGAGGCCCACGGGCCGGTCGACGTGCTGTTCGCCAACGCGGGGGTGCCAGGCGAGGGTGCCGCGCACGCTCTCGATCGCTCGGCCTGGGACCACGTGATCGCGGTGAACCTGACCGGGGCATTCCTGTCCGCCCGGGCCGTGTTGCCGCAGATGCAGCGCCGCGGGCGCGGCTCGATCATCCTCCAGGCGAGCCTCGCCGGGCTCCGCGGGATCCCGAACATCCCCGCCTACGCGGCCGCCAAGGGCGGCGTCGTCGCCCTGACCCGGCAGCTGGCCGCCGAGTACGCGCCGGAGGGGATCCGCGTCAACGCGATCGCTCCGGGGCCGATCATGACGCCACTGGTCGAGGGTGCCTACCGGGCGCGCCACGGCGAGGGTGCCGAAGCGGCGCTCGCTCAGCGCAGCGCGTCGGTGCCGCTCGGCCGCATGGGCGAGACCGACGACGTCGCGGCCTATGCGCTCTTCCTGGCGTCGGACGCGTCCGGATGGGTCACGGGGACCGTGCAGTCGATCGACGGCGGACTGGCCGCCGTCGCGCCGGTCTAGGCGACCGGCAGCTCCACAGGAGCGGCACCGCGTTGGGCGGTGCCGCTCCCTGCTCGTCAGTGCTTCAGGAAGTCGCGCAGCGTGTCCGCGGTGAACTGCGGATGCTGCTCGGGGAAGCAGTGTCCTCCCGGCGCCGGGACGCCGCGGACGTCGCTGCACCGCTTGCCCCACTCGGCCTGGATGTCGAAGAGGTTCTTGAGCAGGCCGTCGCCGCCCCAGATCGCCAGGGTCGGGCAGTCGACCGTCACGTCGAGGTCGGCCTCGTCGTGCTCCAGGTCGATCGTCGCGCCGGCGCGGTAGTCCGCGCACGAGGCGTGGATCATCGCGGGATCGCGCCAGGCCTTGCGGTAGGCAGCCAGCATCTCGGCGTCGTAGCCCTCCTCGATGCTGACGCCGCCGTTGACGACCAGGCAGTTCTCGAAGTAGTAGTCGGGGTCGCCCCCGATCATCCGCTCGGGGAACGGCTCGGGCAGCGGCAGGAAGTACCACTGCCAGTAGCGGGCCGCGCGGGCTCGGTCGACGTCGTGGTACATCGCCCAGGTCGGCACCAGGTCGCAGGGGATCAGCGCGCTGACGCGGTCCGGGGCGTCGAGCGCCATCCGGTGGGCGACGCGGCCACCGCGGTCGTGGCCGGCGACGGCGAAGGTCTCGAAGCCGAGCTCGCTCATCACCCGCAGCTGATCGGCCGCCATGTTGCGGAAGCTGTACGTCTCGCCGCTGTCGTCGTGGGGCTTCGACGACTGCCCGTAGCCCCGCAGGTCAGTGCAGACGACGGTGAAGTCGTCGGTCAGCCGCTCGGCGACCGTGGCCCACTGCTCGAGGCACTGCGGGTAGCCGTGCAACAGCAGCAGGGCCGGGCCGGATCCGCCGACCACGCAGTTGATCTCGACGTCGCCGGCGGTGATCCGTCGCCGGCTGAATCCCTCGAACATGTGCGCCCTCCGTCGCTCGTCCTTGCCCCGGATCGGGGTTTGGTGTAACAATGATCACAGTACCAGTCGGTCTGGCTCCGGCGGGTGTGGTGTCCGCGGTACGCGGACCGATCGCACCCGCGACGGCGGCCGACTCCACGGCGAGCTTGTCCGACGTGCGGATCGGCGCCGTGTCCGCCCCAGAACGAAGGAAGATCCCGTGACCCGTGCATCCAGCGTCCGTCGTCGGCTGCTCACCGCAGCGTCAGTCCTCGCCCTCGGCGTGGGCGTGGTCGCCTGCGGCTCCGATGGTGATGGCGACAACGCGTCGGCCGGCGGCGACAGCCAGCAGACCCTGAAGTTCTCCTACATGGCCGGCGAGAACACCTCGATCGGCCAGCTCTGGACCTGGTGGCTGGACGAGGTCGAGGAGCGCTCCGGCGGCAGCATCAAGTTCGACCGCTTCTGGGACGCCACGCTGCTCAAGGCGACCGAGACCGTCGAGGGCCTGAAGGACGGCCGCGCCGACGTCTCGCAGGTGCTGCCGACCGTCTACGCCGGCCGCTTCCCGCTGACCAGCGTCGGTGAGCTGCCCTACGAGAGCTCCAACGCCCCGGCGGTCTCCGACACGCTGGCCACGCTCGGTGCGGAGGACGGCAGCCCGCTGCGCCAGGAGTGGGAGAAGCAGGGGCTGATCCCGCTCTCGTTCAGCATCGGTGCCAGCTCGGCGCTGGCGACCAAGGACCCGATCCGGACGGCCGCCGACCTCCGCGGCAAGCGCCTGCGCGCCCACGACCGTGGTAGCCGCGTGCTCCAGCCGGCCGGGGCGAACCTGGTCAACATCGAGCTCGCCGAGATCTACGGATCGATGGAGCGCGGCCTGGTCAAGGGCATCTACGGGATCCCGTTCAGCTTCGCCGGTCCGCTGAAGTTCCAGGAGGTCGCGAACCACTTCACCGACCTCGGCATCGGCGTCTCGACGGTCAACGCACTGGCGATCTCCAAGCAGAAGTGGGACAGCCTGAGCGCCGACCAGCAGAAGGTGATCCAGGAGGTCAACAGCGAGGCCCCGAAGAAGATCGAGGAGATCGAGGCGCAGTTCGACGACGAGTCCTGCAAGGCCGTCAAGGACGCGAACCGCGAGCTGTTCGTCCTGCCGGAGGCCGAGGCCAAGAAGATCGCCGACGCCGGCAAGGCCGCCGTCGACGCCGCCTGGAAGAAGGACATCAAGGACACCGACGCCGACGCGTTCCTCTCGGAGTACCAGACCAAGCTGAAGGAAGCCGAGGCCGCGTACCCGGACTACCAGACCGGCATCGCGCGCTGCATCTCGCAGGGCACCTGAGCTGGCGCTCGGCGGGAGGGGTGATCCCCTCCCGCTCGTAGGTGGTCGGGTCGGGCCGAACGGCTCGGCGCGACTCGAGTGAACGGGTCGGGGGCGCCCCGGCCCGCCCGGCCCCGAATCGCCTCCCCGTCCGGACGCCGCGGATCGGTACCACGGACGTGGGGTAGGGCACCCCCGATCGACTCCTCGTTCAGCGTGACAAGTCGAGGAGTCGATCGGTGGAGGTCGGCGCACCTCGCGCGGCTCGCGCCTAGGAGACCACCGGCACGTCGTTCGGGCGCGCCAGGTGGCGGGCGACGGCGTGGCCGCGGCCGGCCAGGTCGCGTTCGAGCTCGGTGATCGCGGGCCGCCAGAGGTCAGCCAGCGCGTCGTCGGCCGACGCGTAGCCGCGGATGTCGACGATGTCGCAGGCCGCAGGAAACCGCCCTTCGTGGGCCGCGTGGTCGGTGACGATCTGCGCGTGGTCGATCGCGCCGCCCCTGGTCGCGTCGTCGCCGGTCAGGCGCTCGAGCAGGGCGTCGCGGTCGCCGCCGGGCACCGTCCGCCACAGCGTCACCAGCGCGACCCGGTCGTCGGGGCCGTCGTCCGGGTCGCCGGCGCGGACCTGCAGCTCGCCGATCACGCCGGTGAACCGCGTCTTGTCGGCGAACTCGCGCTCGTCGGCCTTGATCGCGACCTGGAAGACGTCGGACGCGAACGCCTCGTCCATCGCCTCGACCGACGCGAAGCTCAGCGCCGAGCAGGCGTCGAAGCCGGGGTAGGGCAGCAGCGGGCGGTCGTCGCGCAGCACCGCGTGGAACTGCACGTAGCGCTTGAGGTTCGGCAGCTTGCCGACCGCGTCCGCGTGACTGGTGCGCCAGTGGTCGAGGAAGCTGCGGAAGCTCCGGTCGGGGAAGCGGGGGGCCATGCCGAGCCGGACGATCATGCGCGCCGGCCCGGGGAGAGGTTCTTCGTACGGAGGTCCATATCCTGATAATAATTGGACATGCTTAGTGCGTCCAGTCACACAAGCTCTGCTCCCCCGACGGTGATCGTCGTCGGCGCCGGCCTCGGCGGGCTGTCGGCGGCGATCACCGCGGCGGACCGCGGGTTGCGCGTGGTCCTGCTCGAGGCGGGGCCGACGGTTGGCGGCGCGGCCGCCTACTCCGGGGGCCAGGTCTGGGTCGGCGGCAACCACATCGCCGAGCGCAAGGGGATCGACGACAGCGTCGAGCAGGCGCTGCGCTACGTCCAGGGTGCTGCGTCGCGCGACACCGCCAGCGTCGACGCGGACCTCGCCCACCAGTGGCTCGAGGCGGCCTCCCGGGCGGCGCGCTACTTCGAGGACCAGGGCGTGATCCGCTGGGACGTCGTCCCCGACTACCCGGACTACTACTACCCGGACGTCGACGGCTCCGCGCCGACCGGCCGCTACCTGACCTCGACCCCGTACGACGGCACCCAGCTCGGCGCCGACCGCGACCGGCTGCACGTGTCGCCGCACTTCCCGGTCGGCGTGACCTACGCGGAGATGTTCTCCTGGGGCGGCCTGTCGAGCAAGACCGAGTTCGACTGGGACCTCGTGGCCGAGCGGCGCGCCGCCGACACCCTGACCTTCGGCACCGGGATCGCGGCGCCGTTCTTCAAGGCCGCGCTCGACCGCGGCGTCGACATCCGCACCGGCCACCGCGTGGTCGCGCTGGAGCAGGACGGCGATGCGATCGTCGGCGCCCGGGCGCGCACCGAGGACGGCGCGGAGCACGTGTTCTTCGGCCCCGTGATCCTCGCGACGGGCGCCCACGACTGGTCGACCGATCTGATGCGGCGGTTCACCGGGATTCCGCCGACTGACGGCGGCAGCGTGGCGCCGGCGTCGCTGAACGGCGACGCGGTCGGGCTGGTCGAGGCCGTCGGCGGCACCGCGGCCGCGCTGCCGGCATGGGCCGCGCCGGTGCTGCCCGGCTACCGGCTCGAGGACCCGGCGTTCCCGGGCGACACGGGCTACCGCGCCTGCTACGAGCACTGCCTGCCGCACACCTTCATCGTCGACCGCACCGGCCACCGGTTCTGCGACGACTCGTTCCACTCGAAGATCGTCGCCCACGTGCTGCGCGAGCAGGGGGACGCGGACTTCCCGATCTTCATGGTCTGGGACAGCCAGCACCACCGGAAGTACGGGCTGGGGGCGACGATGCCGGGCGGCGAGTACCCGGAGGGGCTGGTCGTCGAGGGTGCGACGCTCGACGAGCTCGCCGAGCGGCTCGGCGTTCCGGCCGACGCGCTGCGGGCCTCTGCCGACCGCTACAACGCGGGCGCCGCCGACGGCGAGGACCGCGAGTTCGGGCGCGGGGGCAACCTCTCGGTCCGACGCTTCCGCGGTGACGGCAAGCAGAAGCCCAACCCGTGCGTCGGCCCGGTGACCGAGGGGCCGTTCTTCGGCATGCGGCTGCGGCTGCTCAGCACCGGGATCGCGGCCGCGGGCGTTCGCGCCGGGTCGCACGGGCGGGTCGAGCGTGACGATGGATCGGTGATCGAGGGCCTCTATGCGGTCGGCGAGTGCTCGGCCCGAGCGGCCGCGGGCGTTGGCTACAACAGCGGCTACTCGCTGAGCCGGGCGATGGCCTTCGGCTTCCTCGCCGCCCACGAGATCGCCGACGCGGTGAGTTGAGCCGACGCGGCGAGCTGAGCTGATGCGCGTTACGCCACGCATGCTGGCCTAGCCCGCATCAGCTCCGCGGGCGGCCCGAGCTGATGCGCGTTACGCCACGCATGCGGGCCTAACCCGCATCAGCTGCGGTCGGCGACGCGGCCCGCTCGGGCCCAGGATGACATCCGTCCCAGTTCCTGATATTAGTTTCAACAATAGCCCTCTGTGATCGGGGGCACAGACTGCAAAGGACGTACCTCATGCGAGTTCGTATTCCCAACCTGCGCCGCGTCGCGGTCGTCGCCAGCGCCTTGGCGCTCTCCGGCGGCCTCGCCGCGTGTGGTGGAGACGACGACAGCTCCAACTCCGCCTCGAGCAGCAACGGCGGTGGCGGCGAGACCAAGACGCTGAAGTTCGGGTACCACACCGGTGAGCAGACCCCGATCGGCCAGATCTGGGCCTGGTGGATGGACGAGATCGAGAAGCGCTCGGACGGCAGCATCAAGTTCGACCGCTACTGGGACGGCACCCTGGTCAAGGGCACCGAGATGATCGAGGCGCTGAACGACGGGCGCGTCGACGTCACGCAGGTGATGCCGACGCTGTTCACCCAGCAGTTCCCGGTCACGGCGGTCGGCGAGCTGCCGTTCGAGACCTCGAACTCGCCCGCGCTCTCCGAGACGATGCGCGAGTTGGCGGGCGCCGACGGACCGGTGCGTGAGGAGTGGGCCGCGCAGAAGCTGATTCCGCTCGGCTGGGCGATCGGATCGAGCAGCGCGCTGTCGACCAAGGACCCGGTTCGCAGCGTGGCGGACCTGAAGGGCAAGCGGATCCGTGGCAACGACCGGCAGAGCCGCGTGCTCAAGGCGGCCGGCGCCAACGTGATCAACATGGAGCTCGGCGAGGTCTACGGCTCGATGCAGCGTGGCCTGATCAACGGGGTCTACGGCGTGCCGTTCGGCTTCATCGGGCCGCTCAAGTACGCCGAGGTCGCCGACCACTTCACCGACACCGGCATGGGCGCGGCGAGCGTCAACGCGCTGGCGGTCAGCGAGAAGCTCTGGGGCGACCTGAGCGACGAGCAGAAGCAGGTCATCGAGGAAGTCAACCTCGAGGTCCCGGCCAAGGTCGGCGAGATGGACGCCAAGTTCGACGCGATCTCTTGCGAGGTCGTCAACGAGGACGACAAGGGCCTCTTCGTCCTGCCCGAGGCCGAGGTCGAGAAGCTCAAGCAGGCCGGACACGCCCCGGTGCTCGCCGAGTGGAAGAAGAACATCGCGGACAAGGGCGTCGACGCGGACGCGTTCCACAGCGACTACCAGAGCAAGATCGAGGCCGCCGAGGCCAAGTTCCCCGACTACAAGACCGGTGTTGCCTCCTGCGCCGAGGGCTCGAGCGACGCCACCTGATCGCCCGCGGGACCCGATCCCGCCCCGATCGAGCCGCTAGCTGCGGACCTCGATCGGGGCGGCGCCGGCCCGCAGCGCCAGCCCGATCCCGAGCGCGGGGATCACGGCCAGCGCGAGCACCGCACCGCTCAAGCCGAGCGGCGTCGAGAGGCCGGCGACCGCGGCGGATCCGAGCGCGCCGCCGATCAGCGCGGTCAGCTGGAAGATCCCCGTCGCCACGCTGCGCACCTCCGGGGCGACCGCCATCGGCACGTGCGACAGCAGCCCGCCCTGGCTGGCGACGAAGCCGGTCAGCACGAGCGACAGGCCGACGGTCGTCGGCACCGGCGCGCCGTCCGCGAGCCCGGTGATCAGCATCCCGACCATGCTGGTCGCGGCGAGACCGGCCGCGACCCGGAACGGGTCGAACCGCAGCACCAGCCGCCCGACGACGCGCGCGGCGATCGCCCCGACCATCGCCGCGGGGAAGAGCACCAGCCCGACTCGGGTCGCGCTCCAGTCGTGGGCCTGGAGCAACAGCAGGGGAGTGGCGAACAGCAGCGCGACGTACACGCTGTAGGTCGTCATCGCCGCCAGCGCGCCGAGCACGTAGCGGCGCGACGCGACGACGGCCTGCGGCAGGAACCCCTCCGGGACGAGCCGCACCCGCCGCGCCAGCAACGTCGTCGTGACGGAGACCACCACGACCAGGCCGGCGATCAGCAACGGAGGGAGCGAGATGCTCGGCGTCTCCAGCAGCAGCACGAACGCCGCGGCCCAGACGGTCAGCAGCGCCGCCCCGTAGACGTCGACCCGCTGGTCGCCCGCGGCGGCCGGGGGAGCGAGCCGGAAGATCCACCGTGCGGAGAGCACGGACAGCACCGGCAGCGCGACCGCGACGCGCCAGCTGATCAGGTCGGTCACCGCGCCGCCGATCAGGGCACCGGCGCCGGAGACGATGCCGATCATCGCGGTCACCGTGGCCAGCACCGCGACCCGCGTGGATCCGGAGAAGCGCAGCCCGGTGATCGCGAAGACGGTGACCGGTACGCCACCGGCCCCGAACCCCTGGAGCAACCGGCCGGCGGTCAGGGTGAACAGCGACGTCGCGGCGGCGGTCAGCAGCGACCCGACGACGAGCAGGACCAGCGAGATCCGCAGGACGGCCGCCACGCCGTGCGTGTCGCCGAGTCGGCCGAAGGCGGCCAGCGCGATCGCGTGGGCGAGCACGTAGCCGGCGAGAGCCCAGACCGCTTCGGCTTCGGTCAGGCCGAGTCCCTCGGACATCGCGCCCATCGAGACCGAGACGGCGGTGATCCCGAGCGACGCGGGGACGAGGAAGACCCCGAGCAGCAACCCGACCGTGGTTGGGCGCAGCTCCGGGGTGGCGAAGATCGACCGGCGCGTTGCGGTCATCGGCCGAGCGCCCCACCGGAGCGCTCGTCAGTCTCGTCCGGCCACGGGTCGAAGCCGTCGGGGTTGCGGGCACCCTCGACGATCGAGGTCACGCTGAACGTCGCGCCGAGGTCGTCGGCGACGCGCTCGACGGGGGAGAGTGCCCGAGCCTCGTGGTGCTCGGGCTGCTCGGCGGGGACGTCCACCCGGTAGACCGAGGCGGCGCCGAACCCGCCGATCCGGACCGTCGAGACCCGCTCGTCGGCGATCAGTGCCGCCGCCAGCTCGTCCGGCTTCGGGCCGTCCTCCCCCGGGGGAGCGAACACCACCGTCACCGTGGCCACGACGATCGACTCGTCCCCGGGGATCATTGCTTGAGCCTTACAGCTTTGAGGACTCGCCGCCGTCGGCGACGAGCACCGATCCGGTCACGAAATCGGACGCCGGGGACGAGAGCAGGCAGACCAGCGGCCCGATCTCGTCGGGATCGCCCATCCGCCCCGCCGGGATCTTGCGCAGCCGGCGTTCGAGGATCTCCGCGGACT
>JBQGEK010000203.1:0-4081 GCA_052039575.1 Patulibacter sp.
GTGTTGAGGTTGTTGGCCTTGATCGTCTCGTTGAGCTCCCGGTACTTCGGGGAGCCCGGAGCCGGGACCTTGAACCACGCCGGCTTGCGGTCGCGGTAGGGGATCGTCTGGGTCCCCAGGACCTTGGTGACGTCCATCCCGCCCGGCTTGGCGCGCGAGCGCGTCTGTCGGATCGGGAGGGCCTTCGACGGTGCCTCGGACACGACTACCAGCCTAACGGGTGGACGCTTCGGGGCCCGTGGGCTGGGTCACCGTGATCCGCCCGGACGGGTGGGCGTCGCTGGCGGAACCGGGAGCGGCGCTCGGGCGGGGCGGCCGCGGACGGGTCCGCGGCTCGGGCGCGGCGGCCGCGGCGGCCCGCAGCGCGTCGACGTCGGCCGGCGTCGTCTCGACCTCCAGCTCGCGTGCGAGCGCGGCGGCGAACTGGTCGGCGACCCGCCGCATGATCGGCTCGTGGTCGAGCGCCGGCTCGCTGCCCAGGTCGGGCTGGCCGGTCTCGCGGGCCAGCGAGGTCATCGGGTCGGTCAGGCCGCACGGCACGACCCAGCTGAACGGCTCCAGGTCGGTGACGACGTTCAGACCGACCCCGTGGGTCGTGACCTGACGCGACAGGTGGAGGCCGATCGAGCCGAGCTTGCGGGTCTCGACCCAGGCCCCGGTGAACTCGATCCCCTCGGCGTTGCGGCCGCGCGCGGCGACGCCGTGCTCCGCGGCCACGGCAAGCATCGCCCGCTCCAGCGCTCGCACGATCCAGAGCACGTCGGGGGTGCGGAGGATCAGGTACGCCACCAGCTGGCCGGGTCCGTGGTAGGTGACCTTGCCGCCGCGCCGCACGTCGACGATCTCGATCCCGCGCTCGGCGTACCACGCCTCGCCGAACGGCAGCTCGTCCGGGGTCGAGCGGCGCCCGCGCGTGTAGACCGGGGAGTGCTCCAGCAGCAGCAGCGTGTCGCCGATCTGGTCGGCGATCCGCGCCTCGCGCAGGCGGTGCTGGAAGTCGAGCGTCTCGGCGTAGGGGACCTCGCCGAGCCAGCCGACCGCGAGCGGGCCGCCTTCGACGGCGGGGGGACCGAACGGGTGGGTCATGTCGCCTCCGTGCCGCCGACCTCTCCGGGGCGGTTCTGCTCGCCCGTCTCGGCCGCGGCTTCCTGGGTGATGCATCCAGAGTAGCCCTTGCGGACCTGCTCCTCGGACGGCGGGTCACCTGCCAGCATCTGCGAGACCGTGACCGGCTCGAGCTTGCGCTCGCGCATCGCCTTGATGATCTCCGGCATCGCCTTGTAGGTCTGGTCCTTGGTCTCGTGCATCAGGATGATCGACCCGGGACGCAGCCCGTCGATCGCGTTCTTGGCGATCTGCTTGACGGTCGTCGGTCCGAGCGAATCCTGGGTGTCGACGTTCCACAGCACCTGGACCTGCCCGAGGTCCTTGAGGATCTTCTTGGTGGTGGCGTTGTGCGCCTGGTACGGCGGGCGGAAGAGATTCGGCTTGCGGTCGAGCACGCGCGCGCTGGCGTCGATCCCGGCCATGATCTCGCGGCGCTGCTCGGCGTCGTCCAGCGTGGTCAGGTCGGGATGGTTCTGCGTGTGGGTGCCGCTGTCCCAGCCGAGGTTGCGCTGGACCTCGATGTAGCGCTCGTTGCCGGGCACGGCGCTGCCGACGCGGAAGCTCGTGACGGGGATCTTCTCCTTCGTCAGCAACGAGATGAACTTCGGCGAGAGCGCCCCGGGGCCGTCGTCGTAGGTCAGGGCGACCCACGGCTTCTTGCCGGCGCCGCAGTAGATCGGCTGGCCGATCGCGGCGAACCGGCTCAACGCGTCGACGCGGCCGAGGTAGTCGACCGACTCGGCGGCTGCGGCGTCGAGCGGGCCGCTGAGCAGCGGGACCGACGCGATCCGCTTGTCGTCGCCTCCACCGGACGCGACCGCCGAGATCAGCAGCACCACCAGCAGCAGCGCGACCAGCGTGCCGCCGCCGGCGAGCATCCGGCGCCGGCGGATCGCGGCCGCGCGGGAGCCGATCGGGCGCTGCGGACGATCGGGGGCGGCATCGGCTGGGCGATCGTCGTCGCCTCCGTCGGATCCTGCGCCGATCCGAACGGCGTCGGCTGCGTGTGGGCTGCCGGCCTGGCGGTATGCGTCACCGTTGCGGTCGTCCATGGACCGTGAGCGGGAGCTCGACGGCGTCTCGTCCCACTCCTCGTCGCCCCAGTCCCAGTCGTCCGGGTCGGGATTGGCGGGACGTCGCCGGTGGGGCGGATCGTTCGGCTGGCGTGGGGGAGCCACAGGCAGACGGTAGTCGACAAGGCGCGTTTGGGCGCCGCCGATGTCGGGTACCTTCGGCGGCTTTCCGCGCCCGATCCCGGTGGCGGGTTACTGCGATGTGAAGCGTACGGTGGCACGTCGCGCCGTTCACCCGGGGTTCACGAGTCGGCCGAATCCGGCTGACACGGTGGCCGCACGGCGGTCGCTCGGGCCGCCGATTCCCCGAAGAACGAAGGAACGCGGATGTCGCTCCCCACACCCGCCTCGTCGCGCCGTCGCGCGGCCCGCAAGCTCGCCACGGCGAGCGTCGCTGCCACCGCTCTGCTCGCGGTCTCCGCCGTCCATGTCGTGCCCGCCACCGCGGCCGACAGCGTGCTGCCCGCCGCGGAGCGCTACGCGCCGACCGCGGTCGCCGACCGGCTGACGCTGATTCCGACGGCTGATCCGGCCCACAGCCAGAAGGTCAACTGGCGTTCGACGGCGGAGACGCCGCGCGCCCAGATCATCGAGGCGCCGGCCGCGTTCGGCGACGTCCACACGAAGGCGACCGGGCCGGTCAACGGCACCGACTACGCCGACATCCGCACGATCGACGGGACCACCGAGACGGTCGGGACCGGCAACGCCGGCTACGTCAACCACTACCACGCGGTCGAGTTCACGGACCTCAAGCCGAACACCCGCTACTCGTACCGCGTCGGCGACGGCACCAACCCGACGCCCTCGACCAGCGGTTCGGGCGCGGGCAGCATCTCGAACTGGTCCGCCTGGCAGGACTTCACGACCGCCGCGGACGGCGCGGCCCCGTTCTCGTTCATCTACTTCGGCGACTCGCAGAACTACATCGACTCGGCGGTCCCGCGCGTCTTCCAGCAGGCGCTGCTCGACCGTCCGGACGCGAAGGTCCTGCTGCACGCCGGCGACCTGATCAACCAGACCGGCGTCAGCGACTCCAACCTGGCGGTCCAGGAGAAGGAGTGGGCGGAGTGGTTCGACGCCGCCGGCTTCTCGAACGCGACCCGCAACGTGATCGCCACGCCCGGCAACCACGAGTACAACAGCTCGACCGCGATCTCGGCGTTCTGGAAGCCGCAGTTCCCGATGCCGGAGAACGGCCCGAAGGCCGAGGGCGGCGAGCCGCTGGAAGCCCTGCGCCGCAGCACCTACTACACGGACTACCAGGGCGTGCGGTTCATCTCGCTCGACTCCAGCCCGCTGCAGAACGGCCCGGTCCAGCAGTCCGTGCTCGAAGCACAGACCGCATGGCTCGAGCAGGTCCTGGCCGACGAGAGCCGGCCGAAGTGGACCGTCGTGACGTTCCACCACCCGGTCTACGCCGGCACCGGCTCGCGCAACAACAGCGTGGTCCGCGACAACTGGAACCCGCTGTTCGACCGGTACGGCGTCGATCTGGTCCTGCAGGGTCACGACCACGTCTACAACCGCGGCAACCAGATCAAGCACGACGACCCGAACGACGCGACCAAGAGCCACGGCACCGTGTACTCGATCTCGGTCACGGGCGGCAAGATGTACCAGCTGAACGAGGGTCAGAACTGGTCCGGCAACGAGGCGAACCGCCGGGTCCACGGCGGCAACATCCAGCTCTACCAGCTGATCGACGTCGACGGCGACGAGCTGACCTACCAGGCCCGTCTGTCGACCGGCGAGTTCTTCGACGGCTACCGGATCACCAAGGCGGGCACGGCCGCCGAGGCGCGTACCGTCCAGGACCTGGCCAGCGACCCCGACGCCGCCGAGCCGGCCGCACCCGCCGTCGAGACGACCACCGAGCTCGCGAGCTCGGCCGCCGAGGT
>JBQGEK010000204.1:0-2212 GCA_052039575.1 Patulibacter sp.
TCGCCGCCGATCGGGAAGTCCCGGCGCTGCGGGTGCCCGATGTAGTCGTCCGGCAACAGGATCCGCCGCAGGTCGGGGTGGCCGTCGAAGACGACGCCGAACATGTCGAAGACCTCGCGCTCGTGGAAGTTCGCCGTCGGCCACGCGTCGGTCACCGACGGGACGTTCGGCGCATCGAGCGAGACGCGGAGCTTGACGCTGATCCGCTGCTGACGCTCGAACGAGAGCAGCTCGTAGACCACGCCCAGACGCGGCTCCTCGGGGAAGTAGTCGACCCCGTGCACCGAGACGAGCATGTTGAAGCCTTCGCCCCGCAACCGCTCGAGCACCGCGACGATCCGCCCCGGGGCGACCCGCAGCTCCGCGCGGCACGAGGTCAGGGTCGATCCGAGCACCGCGCCGTCGGCGCCGGACGCCACCGTGGTGGCCAGGCGGTCGAGCTCCTCGGCATCAAGCACGGCGGCCGCCCTCGCGCAGCGTCCGCTCGCGCTCGGTCGCCTCGGCGGCCCGCGTCTCGAGCTCGTCCATCGACATCAACGGGGAGGGCTTCGCCCCGGAACCGTTCTCCTCGGTCCCGTGCGCGCGGTAGCGATCCCGCCAGCCCATCTCGGGATCGTCCTGGATCATCCGGCGCAGCGTGAGGATGCCGTAGACCAGGGACTCGGTCCGCGGCGGACACCCGGGGACGTGGACGTCGACCGGCATGAACTTGTCCGCCGGGACGATCGCGTAGTTGTTGAAGACGCCCATCGACGACGAGCACGCGCCCATCGCGATCGAGTACTTCGGCTCGAGCATCTGGTCGTAGACGCGGCGCACGACCGGGGCCATCTTCATCGACACGCGACCGGCGAGGATGATCATGTCGGCCTGGCGCGGGGTGCCGCGCATCGCCTCGCCACCGAAGCGCGAGATGTCCATCCGCGACCCGACCAGGTTGATCAGGTCGATCGAGCAGCACGCGAGCCCGAAGGTCAGCGGGAAGATCGAGTTGCCGCTGGCCCACTTCGACGCCTTGTCGAGCGTCGTGGTCAGCACGCTCTCTCGGACCTGGGCCTCCAGGTCCTGGCCCTCGATGTCGCCGCGCAGCAGATCACGGGCGCGCGCCTGGCGCGCGCGGAAGGCGGCCTTGTCGGCCGGCGTCAGCGCCGTCGAGCCGGAGTCGCCCGACCCGCTCGCGCCGACGTCGGTCCGGCCGTGTCGCGTCACTTCCATTCGAGGGCTCCTCGCCGCCATTCGTAGATCAGCACGATGAGCAGGAGGCCGATGAAGACGCCGGCCTCGATCAGCGCGAAGGTGCCGAAGGCCTTCATCTCCACCGCGATCGGATAGAGGAAGAGGACCTCGAGATCGAAGATCAGGAAGAGGATCGCGATCAGGTAGAAGCTGATCCCGAAGCGGAATCCGGTCTGCACCTCGGAGGGCAGGCCGCACTCGTAGGCGTCCTCGTTGAACGTCGTCGGTCGCCGGCTGAACCGCGGGCCGAGCCGCGAGTTGGCGTACACGAACAGTGCACCCACGCCCGTAGCGAGCACGACGAAGATCAAGATCGGCAGATACGACCGCAGCACCTTGAATGTTCTATCACTCCGCGCGCGAAATCCTCGGGTCCTAATGGCCCGAATTTCCAGCGGTTGTGCGGGTTCACACGATGTCGGCCGCAGTTCGTGTGCAACGGCACGAAGCGCCGTGCGGGGTGCCACGATCCGCGTCACGATCCGCACGCGTGACGACTGTTAGGTCCACCTTACTAGATGACGGCCCAGCGGTGGTGCATGACCGTGCACCCCATTCCGGTGCCGCCCACCGATCGCCACCCCGCACGACCTGCCACCATCCGCGCCGATGTCGACCGCCGTCCTGATCGTCTCGTTGCTCGTCGCCGGCGTCAGCCTCGTCACGGGCGCGTGGGGCGCGTGGCTGTGGTGGCGGTTCACGGCCCAGGATCGCTACTGGATCGCGATCCGCGCCACCCAAGTGGCTGCCCTGCTGCTCGCCGCGATGGCCGGCGTCGTCTGGGTCAGCGGCGCGGACGACGTCCCGTGGCTGTTCTGGCTGTACTGCCTGCTTCCGGTGGCGATCTCGATGATCGCCGAACAGCTGCGGATCGTCGCCGCCGAGCAGGTGCTGGAGCGACGCGGGCTCGAGGGCGCCGACGCGGTGCGCGAGCTCGACGAGGCGGGCCAGCGAGGGGTCGTGCGCGAGATCGTCC
>JBQGEK010000205.1:0-3192 GCA_052039575.1 Patulibacter sp.
TAGGCGGAGACCGCCCACTGCAGCTCGTCGACGCGTGCGTCGAGCGCGTCGCGAACCACCGGCAGCGCCAGGTTGACCGCCGTCGTCTGCAGCAGCACCAGGCCGAACGCGAACGACGCGACGACGATCGCGGCCGTCGTCCGGCGCCCGGTCGCCTCCGCCGGCCCACCGGTCGCGGTGGCCCGGCTCGTCAGCGCCGCACCCGCCCCCGACATCGCCGGCGGTCGCTCACGGCTTGGCCAGCAGGCCGCCGTCGATCAGGTACGGCGCCCCGGTGATGAAGCCGGCCTCGTCGCCGAGCAGGAACGCGACCAGCGCGGCGACCTCGTCCGGCGCGCCGTAGCGGTTGAGCGGCTGCATCGCCGCGAACGCCTGGTGCGCCGCGGAGGGGTCGTCCGGGTTCACCCGCCGCTCGGTGTCGGCCATCATCGGGGTCGCGATCGGCGCGGGACAGACCGCGTTGACGCGGATCCCGTGGTCGGCGCCCTCGAGCGCCATCGCCCGGGTCAGCCCGAGCACCGCGTGCTTGGACATCGTGTAGGCCGTCATGTTCGGGTAGGCGATGAACGCCGCCGTCGAGGCGATGTTGACGATCGCTCCCCCGCCCCGGGCCCGCAGATGAGGCATCGCCCAGCGGGTGCCGAGCCAGACGGACTTCATCAGCACCGCGACGACGCGGTCGTACTCGTCCTCGCCGTACTCCTCGATCGGCGCCGTCGGGCCGTTGACGCCGGCGTTGTTGACGATCCCGTCGAGGCCACCCTGGGCCTCGGCCGCCCCGTCGATCGCAGCCCGGAGCTGCTCACCGGAGGTCACGTCGGTGCGCGAGAAGCGGACCGTTCCGCCCGCCCCCGCGTCGAGCCGGTCGGCGACCTCCTGACCGGACTCCGCGACGTCGAGGATCGTCACCCGGGCGCCGTCGCCGGCGAGCCGCCCGGCGATCGCCTCGCCGATCCCGCTCGCCCCACCCGTCACCACGTAGCTCTTGGTCATCGTCCCCTCCGGTCGAACCGCTCCGCTCTGCACGCCGCAAGCTACCGATCGGATGCCTGATCACAGGCGGGACTATCGCTTACAACAGGCGTCTTCATGCGGTGGTCCGAGTACGTTGCCTACCGGAAGGTAGAGACGGAGGAGAGGATGTCGAGAACACCGATCGCCGTCGAACGCGACGGCGGTCCGCCGCTGGAGGACCGGACCGTGCCGCGGCTGCTCGCCCGCGCGCTCGCGGACGGTCCCGATCGGCCGTTCCTCGTCAGCCCCCGTGGCAGCTGGAGCTACCGCGAGAGCGACGCGATCGTGGGCCGGTTGGCCGGCGTCCTGGCGGCGCGTCAGATCGGGCCCGGCACGCGGGTCGCGGTGCTGCACGGCAGCAGCGAACGGTACGTCTGGCTGCTGCTCGCCTGCGCGCGGCTCGGCGCCGTCGTCGTCGCGCTCAACCACGAGGCCACCCACGCGGCGCTGGCCTACTACCTGGAGCAGGCCGCCGCCGACCTGGTGGTGCTCGAGGATCCGCTCGGCTCCGCCTATGCGGATGCGGTCGGCCCGGCCGCCGTCGGACCAGCCGCGACCCCGACGCTGACCCTGCCCGACCTCGACGCCGGTCGCTGGCTCGACGTGCTCGCCGCGTCCACCCCGCCCGCGCCGTTCGTCCCCGTCGACCCGCGCTTCGACGAGCCGTTCGTCACGCTCTTCACCTCCGGCAGCTCGGGGATGCCGAAGGCGGTCGAGGTCTCACACGCCCAGGCGGTCAGCTCGGCCCTGATCTTCGTCGAGCAGCTCGGCCTGTCATCCGACGACCGGCTCTACACCTGCCTGCCGTTCTTCCACGTCAACGCCACCTGCTATTCGCTCTGCGGGGCGCTCGCGCTCGGTGCCTCGCTGGCGGTCGGTCCGCGGTTCTCGGCCCGCGGCTTCTGGCGCGACGTCGCGGCGCTCGGAGCGACCCAGCTGAACGCGATGGGCAGCATGCTGCGGATCCTCGCGGCGCGCGATCCGACCCCGGAGGAGCGGCGCCACCGGCTGCGGACGGTCTTCGTCGCGCCGCTGCCCGACGACGCCACCGAGCTCGGCGACCGCTGGGGCGTGCGGTTCGCGACGACCTACGGCCAGACCGAGTGGCTGCCGACGGCGATGACGCGGCCCGGCGAGGCGTACGGCCGGCCCCGCGTCGCCGGGCGGATCATGCCGACGACCGAGGTCCGGATCGTCGACGACCGGGACCGCGAGCTGGCGCCCGGTGAGGTCGGCGAGATCACTCTCCGCTCGGTGCTGCCCGGCACGACCTTCCGCGGCTACCTGGGCCGGCCCGAGGAGTCGCTCGATGCGTTCCGCGACCTGCGCTTCCACACCGGCGACCGCGGCGCCGTCGACGAGCACGGGTGGCTCTTCTACTGGGGGCGCAAGAAGGACGTGATCCGCCGCCGCGGCGAGAACATCGCCGCCGCGATGGTCGAGCAGCTGGTCGCGGCGCACCCTGCCGTCGTCGAAGCCGCGGCGGTTCCCGTCCCCGACGAGATCTCCGGTGACGAGATCGTCGTCTACGTCACCGCGACCGACCCGCCGCCGACCGTCGACGAGCTGCACGGCTTCTGCGCGCGGACGATGCCGCGCTACATGCGCCCGCTGCACCTGCGGATCGTCGATGCGCTGCCCCGGACCGCCACGAGCAAGGTCGCCAAGCCCGAGCTGCGCGACCGTGCGATCGCCGAGCTCGGTATTCCCACCGGGGCGGAGGCCTCCGGTCCCCAGCCTGCCCCGACCACCCCCAGGAGCGACCACCGATGACCGGCCCGAACGACTGGATCACCGCGACCGTCGCGAACGGCGTCGCCGAGGTGCGCTTCCGGCGCCCGCCCGTGAACCAGTTCGACGTGCCGTTCGTCACCCGACTGGAGCAGGTCGTCGACGGGCTGCCCACCGACGTGCGAGCGGTCGTCGTGCGCAGCGAGATCGCCGGGATCTTCGCCGCCGGCGGCGACATCCCGTGGATGACGAGCGCGCCGATCGACGAGCAGATCCGCTTCGCCCACCTCTGCCAGCGCTCCTACGCGGCGCTCGAGCGGATCGCCTGTCCGTCGATCGCGGCGATCGACGGCGCGTGCCTCGGCGGCGGCCTGGAGCTGGCGCTCTGCTGCGACATCCGCGTGGTCGGTCGGGCCGCCGTGCTCGGCCTGCCCGAGGCGACGATCG
>JBQGEK010000206.1:0-53768 GCA_052039575.1 Patulibacter sp.
TGCCGTTGGCCGCAGCCCACTCGTCGGACGAGAGCACGAGGGCGCCGGCGCCGTCGTTGACGCCCGGCGAGTTGCCGGCCGTGTGGGTACCGCCCTTGACCAGGCCGGGCAGCTTGGCGAGCGCCTCGAGCGTCGAGCCACGGCGCGGGCCCTCGTCGGTGTCGACGACGGTGTCGCCCTTCCGGCCCTTGATCGTGACGGGGACGATCTCCTCGCCGAGCCGGCCGGCATCGATCGCGGCGAGCGCGTTGTCGTGCGAGCGCAGCGCCCAGCGGTCGAGGTCCTCGCGGGACCACCCGTGCTCGGTCGCGACCTCGCTGGTCTCGTCGAACATCTGACGACCGGTGAACGAGTTGGTCAGACCGTCGAGGACCATCGAATCGAGCATCGTGGCCTGACCCATCCGGTAGCCGAAGCGGGCGTCGGGCAGCAGGTACGGCGCCTGGGACATCGATTCCATGCCGCCGGCGACGGCGACGTCGTACTCGCCCGCGCGGACGTGCAGGTCGACCGTGGCGGCCGAGCGGATGCTCGACGTGCAGACCTTGTTGATCGTCTCCGACGGGACCGTGTTCGGGATCCCCGCCGCGATCTGGGCCTGGCGGGCCGTGATCTGGCCCTGGCCGGCCTGGATCACGTGGCCCATCACGACGTGCTGGACCTGATCCGGGGCGACGTCGGCGCGCTCGAGCGCGCCGGTGATCGCCACGCCGGCGAGCTCGACGGGCTTGACGGTGGAGAGTCCTCCGCCGAGCTTGCCGACCGCTGTGCGTGCCGACGACAGGATGACGGTCTTGGCCATGGTGTCCCTCTTCTCTTCCTTGGAACCCGTTGCCCGCGCAACGGGTTCTTACTACGGGTGGTAGGGAGTGTAGAAGGCGGGACGCCGTATCCCCGGCTGCCTCCACCGGACCCCGCGGAACGGGCGCGCACGCAGGCGGTTCTGCGACGCTGTGGCGGTGTCCGATCCCGCTGCCGCGCTGACCGTCGTCCCGTTCGCGGGTGGATCGGGTGGAGACGAGCTCCGACCCGAAGCGGTCGTGATCGGCGTCACCAGCGCCGGACTGCACGCGCCGCCGAGCGACGTCCCGACGGCGGCACTGACCCGGCTGATCGACTCGGGCGAAGCACGCGCGAAGCTCGGCCACGTCGCGCATACGCACGACGCGGACGGCACACGCTGGGTGCTGGTCGGGCTCGGAGCCGACGGTCCGCGTCACGACGAGGACCGCCGCAACGCCGCCGGCGCGGCAATCAGCCACCTGCGCGGCGTCGCCGCGACCTCGGCGCGGTTCGTGCTCGACGTTCCCGAGGCCGCGGCCGCAGTGACCGAAGCGGTGCTGCTCGCCGCGCACCAGCCGCAGAAGGTTCGCTCTGACGACGCCGAGCCGAACGGGGACCCCACGATCGCCAGCGTCGAGCTCGCCGCGCCGCACGGCGAGGCGCTCGCTCCGGCGCTGGCAGAGACGATCGCCGAGGCCGCGATCGTCGCCCGCGCGCAGAACGAGGCACGCCGCTTGCAGCAGCTGCCCGCCAACCTGCTGACGCCGCAGGCGCTGGCCGAGGAGGCTCGCGAGCTGGGGCAGCAGATCGACGCGCTCGACGTCACCGTCGAGGCCGGGATCGAACGGCTCGAGGCCCGCGGGATGGGGCTGTTCGCCGCGGTCGCCAAGGGCAGCGACGAGCCGCCGGCGCTGATCGTCGCGCGCTACGAGCCGGCAGATGCCCGCGGCCCGGTGATCGGCTTGGTCGGCAAGGCCGTGACCCACGACACCGGCGGCTACTCGCTGAAGCCGCCGCTGGGCATGGTCAAGATGAAGCTCGACATGTCGGGCGGCGCAGCGGTACTGCAGGCGATCGCGGCGATCGCCCGGCTCGGGCTGCCAGTCCGCGTGATCGCGGTGATCGTGGCGACGGAGAACATGGTCAACGGCACGGCGATGAAGCCGGGCGACGTGTTCATCGCGGCCAACGGGACGTCGGTCGAGGTCACCAACACCGACGCCGAGGGCCGGTTGGTGCTCGCCGACGGGATGACCCACGCGCTCACGCTCGGCGCCGAGCGGCTGATCGACGTCGCCACCCTGACCGGCGGTGTCGTGACGGCACTGGGCACGTCGCACGCCGGGTTGATGGGTCGCGACGACGCCTGGCTGCAGCTGCTCCGCGACGCCGGCGAGCGCAGCGGCGAACGGGTCTGGCCGCTGCCGCTGGAGGACGACCACCGCGACCTGCTGAAGAGCACGTCCGCCGACACCACCAACAGCGGCGGCCGCTCGGCGCATCCGCTGCAGGGCGCGGCCTTCCTCGAGCGGTTCGCCGGCGACGTGCCGTGGGCGCACGTCGACATGGCCGGGCTGTTCGCCGACCTGCCGCGCAAGTACCTGGCCAAGGGGCCGAGCGGCTGGGGCGTGCGACTGCTCGTCGACGCCGTGCGACGGGTCGCCGACTGACCGACGCGGCGCGGCCCCGTCCAACGACGACCGGTCTTCGGCGGACGCCCCCGGGACGTCGAGTGATGACCGGTCGTCGCTCGGCGCCAGCGACCGTCGCCTGAACTACCCTGACCACGTGCCGGCCCGTCGTCCTGCTCTCCTGCGCGCGGTCGCGACATGGCTGGCCCTCGTGGCGCTCTACGCCGCCGGGCTGCTGCTGCCCGCCGCGCCCGGGCACCAGCTGACGTCGACCGAGGCCCACCGGATGATGGTGGCGCACTCGATCGTCACCGACGGCGACGTCGACCTGCTCGACGACTACCTCGCCCAGGCCTGGACGGCCTGGGGTGGCGTGGTCGGGGTGACCGACGAGATCCCGCTGACCCCGAACGTCAGCGTGCGCCAGACGCCGGAGGCCCCGAACGGGCAACCCGTCGCTCCCGGTGGCTTCCTGGAGCCGAGCGGGATCGGCCTGGGCGCCGCCCTCGCTCCCGCCTACTGGGTCGGCTACCACACGGGGATCGGCGGGCGCCTGGCGGTCCAGCTGTGGGGCGCGCTGCTGCTCGCGGCCGCGTTCGTGATCGCGATCGGCCTGGCGCGCCGGGTGGTGCCCGATCCGTGGGCGACCCGCGGCGTGCTGGTGGTCGCGGTCTCGCCGCCGGCCGTGCTCGGAGCGACGCAGGTCGGCCCGACCGGCGCCGCCGCGTTGCTCCTGACGGGAGCGGTGGCCAGCGCGCTCGCGGTCCGCGACGAACCACGTTGGCGGTCCGCCGTGCTGTGTGCGCTGTGCGCCGCGCTGCTGCCCTGGGTCTGGCTGCCGCTGGCCCCGGTGGCGCTGCTCGTGGCCGCCGCGCTGATCCGCTGGATGCGCCGTCGGAGGCGGGGCTTCACCGGATTCGTCGCGCTCGAGATCCTGCTGATCTCGGCCTTCATCTACATCACCGTCCACGACCGGATGTTCGGTGGACCGACGCCCTGGTTCCCCGAGGTCGGCTGGTCGCTGCCGACCTTCTTCGACGGCCTCGGCCACGGAATCGCGCGGATCTTCGGAGGGCCGCTCGGTCTGCTGATCGATCGCGACTACGGGCTGCTGCTGTGGGCCCCGGTGCTCGGATTGGTCGGCGTCGCCGCCTGGCGGTTGGTCCACTGGCGCAGGACCCGGCTCTACCGGACGTTCGCCGACGAGATCCACGTCGAGGTGATCGTGCTCTTCCTGCTGCTCGTGTTCGCCGCCAGCACGGTCCCGTACGCGGTGCTCTCGGCGTGGCCCGAGGTCAACTGGCTCGGCGGCGCCGGCGCCGCGACGGCGCTGCCGGTGGTTGCGGCGACGGTCGGCTGGGGCTGGCAACGCGCGCCGCGGACGGCGCTCGTGCTGAGCAGCCTGACCGTGGTCGCCACCGCGTGGCTGCTGATCGCCGGCCTGCTCAGCAGCTCGGTCGGCACCGAGCCGCCGACGGGTCCGCTGCCGTGGGGCGGGGTCGAGCGCGTGCTGCCGACGCTCCGGCCGTAGGATCGCCCGGTGCCCAGCGAGCGTCGAGTACCCGTCCAGGACCGGGCGGTCGCGACGGTCGAGGCGATCGTCGAAGCTGCGGCCCAGACCTTCGAGCGGCTCGGCTACGCCCAGGCGACGACCAACCGCGTAGCCGAGCGCGCCGGCGTCTCGATCGGGTCGCTCTACCAGTACTTCCCGAACAAGGACGCGCTGCTGGTCGCCCTGATCGAGTCCCATCTCGACGACGCCGCGGCACGGCTGCGGCCGGTGCTGACCGCACTGGTCACCGACCCGCCGCCGCTCGCCGAGGGGATCGACCGGTTGCTGCGGGTTACCGTCGATCTGCACCGCGCCCGCCCGGCGCTGCATCGCGTGCTGCTCGACGACGCGCCCCGCCCCGCGAAGCTGCGGGAACGCCTCGAGCACGAGGAGCAGGCGATCACCGCGGCGGTAGCGCTCTACCTGTCGGCCTGCCCCGAGGCCTCCGTGCCCGACGTCCAGACCGCCGCCGCGCTGGTCGTCCGGACGGTCGAGTCGGTGGTCCACGGCGTCGTGGTCCGCCCCGCGGACGACGACGCCTCGACCGACGTCACCGTGGACGAGCTCCGGAGGATGGTGCTCGGCTACCTGACCGGCTGACGTCCCACGGCGGCGCGCCAAACCTGAGCCACCGTCGCGGCCGGCGGTGCGGCGCCACGCGATCGCCCGCCTGAAGGGATGTTGCCGGCGCGTGCCACGACGCCCGAAAGCGAGTTGTGGGGTGCTCGCGTGCCCGTCAGGGTCTGGGCCATGGATCGCAGCTCGACCTACCGCGACGACCACGCCGCCTGGAGACCGGTCCAGCCCCTGCTGCCGGAGCTGATGCGGACGCTCGGTCGGGAGCCGGACGAGTCGCGGTGGGCGTGGCAGGGAGCGTCGGTCCATCTCGACCGCTACGACGTCGACGACGCACCGCTGACCGTGATCGTGCTGCACGGCGCGGGCGGCCACGGACGGCTGCTGGCCAGCGCCGGGCGGCTGTTCGCCGAGGCCGGGTGCTCCGCGGTGATGCCCGACCTGCCGGGGTACGGGCTGACCGACGCTCCGGCGTCGATGCGGCGCTACGCCGTGTGGGTCCGCCTCGTCGGGGACCTGGTTCACGCCGAGCGCGAGCGGACCGGTCGTCCCGTGGTGCTGTTCGGCATGAGCCTGGGCGGGATGCTCGCGTGGGACGTCGCGGCGTCGATGCCACCCGGGACCGTGGCCGGCGTCGTCGCGACGAACATGCTCGATCCCGGCGACCCCGCCGTCCGAGCGGGCGTCGCACGGTTCCCGTGGCTCGGTCCGCGGATCCCGGCCCTGCTGGCGGCCACCCCACGTCGGCTCGACGGCCTGCGGCTGCCGCTGTCGGCGGTCGCGAACGCCAAGGGGATCGCCAACGACCCGCGGGTCACGCGGGCGCTGCTCGCCGATCGCCGCGGCACCGGCAGCCGGGTCGCGCTCGGATTCCTCCGCTCGTGGTTCGACTACCGGCCGGCGATCGGACCGGAGCAGTGGCAGCACGGCCCGGTGCTGCTCGCCCACCCGGGCGACGACCGCTGGACGCCGACGGCGTTGAGCCTGCCGTTCTTCCGCAGGATCCCCGGACCGACGCGCTTCGTCGAGCTCGAGCGCTGCGGGCACCTGCCGATGGAGTCGCCCGGCTTCGAGCGGCTCGGCCACGAGCTGCGGCGGTTCGTCGGCGAGCTCGTCGGCCCCGCATCGCCCCGTCCCTAGGCGCCGTCAGTCGACCCAGACCATCCGCTGGGGCGCGTCACGCATCCGGACCACCCGCGCGGGCACCCCGGCGGCGACCGCGTTGGCGGGGATGTCGCGGGTCGCCACGCCGTAGGTGCCCAGCACCGCGTTGTCGCCGACCGTGACCCCGCGCAGCACGCAGCCGCCGTAGCCGATCCAGACGTTGTGGCCGACGGTCACCGGGCGGGTGTAGATCCCCTGGGTGCGGATCGGCGCGTCGACCCAGGCGACGGAGTGGTCGAAGTCGATGAACATCGACCGGTCGGCGACGATGCACTCGCGACCGATCGTGATCCGCTCGTAGGTCGAGAGCGTGCACTCCTGGCCGATCACGCTCTTGGAGCCGATCTCGATCGTGCCCTCGTGGCAGCGGATCTTGGTGCCGTCGCCCAGCCACGACCAGCGGCCGAGCCGGACCACGGCGTTCGGGCCGATCTCGAAGTGGACCTTCGAGCAGATGAACGCCGGACCGTCGAACTGGACCCGCTTGCCGTACTTCAGCTTGAGCCGCAGCGCCCGGTAGGCCAGTACCGCGTAGCGCGGCTTGAGCATGCCGTGACGGGCGGCGTGGCGGAGCAGTCGCAGCAGCCCACCCTCGGCCGGCGCCGGCGGTCGGCGCACGTCCGGTGCGGGTCCCAGCCCCTCCGCGGGGACGATCGGCGTCGGATCGGGAGTCGTGTCGATCGCCACGGCGTAACCCTAGTCGTCGCGACGGATCAGTCGGCCTTCTTGGCGGTGACCATCAGGTTGTAGAAGATCCCGGCCGGCAACCGCCCCTCGAGCAGCCGGCGATCGAGCTGCTGGAACAGCAGGTAGCCGCGGAACGCGTAGTTCTTCCACCCCCACGGCACGTCGGCGTCGTCCGCCGTCGACTCGAGCCCGCGGTTGAACCAGCCGAACCAGCCGGCCGCGAGCTCCTCGCCGCGGACGTTGACCGTGCGGAAGCCGGCGTGCTCGATCGGCTGGCGCAGCTCGCCCGGGACGAACGCGTGGACGTCGACCTGCGACTCCAGCGCGTGGTTCTCCTCGCCCCCGTCGTCGTGGCCGTGCTCGGCGGGACGGGCCTTGAGCGCTCGGCGCCAGAGCGGCGCCGCGTAGTGGGCAGCGCGCTTGGGCACCACGGCCAGGCGATCTCCGAGCCGCGACGGCTCGCCGGCGAAGAGGATCACGCCGCCGGGCTTGAGCACGCGGTGGAACTCCGCGAACGCGCGCTCCAGATCGGGGACGTGGTGCAGGATCGCGTGTCCGCAGACCAGGTCGAAGTGGTCGTCGGGGAACGGCAGCTGCTCGGCGTCCGCGACCGCGGTCTCGACGTCCAGGCCGAGGGTCGTGGCGTTCTGTCGCAGCACCTCGATCATCCCCGGGGAGATGTCAGTCGCCGTCGCCCGGCCGATCACGCCCCGCCTCAGCAGGTGCAGCGAGAAGTAGCCCGTTCCGGCCCCGATCTCGAGCGAGCGCTCGAACCGCGGCAGCGGCTTGCCGAGCAGCTTCTCGACCTTCAGCAGCACCTGGTCGGCGCCGACCTCGCCCCAGTCGATGCCCCACTTGGCGTCGTACTGCGCGGCGGCGCCGTCGTGGTATCGCGTGTTGACGTCGCGGATCTCCGCGGCGACTTCGGGCGCGGCAGCGGCGCTACCGGAGGTCGGAAATGGCGTCATGGGCCGCCGAAGTCTATGCCGCGCCTATAGATTTGGGGCCGATGTCTGCGCAGCAGCCGCACTACGTCCAGCAGAACCAGCCCCCGGGAGTGCCGCCGCTCGCGCTGACCGGGGAGCGGACGCTGCCGGACGTGCCGGCCGAGAACTACTGGTTCCGACGGCATCTGGTCGTCTACGAATGGATCGCCGACCGGGTCGGCGCCCGGCGCGTCGTCGACTTGGCGTGCGGCGAGGGATACGGCACGAACGTCCTCGCGCAGCGGGCGATCGAGGCGGTCGGTGTCGACGCCAACCCGGAGGCGTACGAGCACGCGCGGCTGCGGTACCAGCGGCCGAACATCCGCTTCGTGCGGACGCTGGTCGAGACCTTCGACGAGCGGACCGACGCGGTCGCGTTCCTCCAGACGATCGAGCACGTCGAGGATCCCGGCGCGATCCTCGAGCGGATCAAGGGCCTGATCGGCCCGACCGGCGAAGCGTACGTGTCGACCCCGAACCTGCTGACGCTCGCCCCCGAGGGCGCGGAGAAGTCCGAGAACCCGTGGCACATCAAGGAGTACCGGGCGGACGAGTACCGCGAGCTGCTGCAGCGGCACTTCTCGCACGTCGAGATCTTCGGGCTGTTCCACGCACGCAAGCTGCTGCTCCACGAGGTCGCGCTGAAGCGGCTGGCCTGGGATCGGGTGCACAAGGCGCTGCGGATCACCAAGCCGTTCTACGACCGCTTCACCCCCGCGATCGCGGCGTCGGACTTCGTACTCCGCTCGGAGCGTGACGGCGCCGACCTCGACCGCGCCCTCGACTTCGTCGCGGTGCTGCGCCCGTGACGGCCCGCCCCGTCCGTCCTGATCGGGACGCGCAGGCGTCGCGCGGGGCGGGCCGGTTGGCGATCGTCCTGCACTCGCACCTACCGTACGTCGAGGGGTTCGGCACCTGGCCGTTCGGCGAGGAGTGGCTATGGGAGGCCTACGCCACGAGCTACGTCCCGCTCGTGGCCCTGCTCGACCGACACCCCGCGGGCGCGGCCGTCACGCTTTCGACGACCCCGGTGCTGCTCGACCAGCTGCGGGCCACGGGGGCGACGGACCGCGCCCGCGCGTTCCTCGACGGGGTCCGCGAGGACGTCTACGGCCGTGAGATCGCCGGGTTCCGCGAGCACGGGTTCGCCGCCGAGGCCGATGCCCTCGGCCGCCAGCGGGACTGGTACCGCGAAGCCCGCCGCGCGCTCGACGGCGTCGACGACCTGGCCGGCGGGTTGCTGCGCCACGCGACGTGGACGTCGTCGGCGACCCACGCCGTGCTGCCGCTGCTCGCCACCTCCGCCGGAGTGCGCGCCCAGGTCGTCGGTGGGATCGGCAGCCACCGACGGCGGACGGGACGCTGGGACGGTGGATTCTGGTCGCCGGAGTGCGGCTACTCCCCCGCGCTGGACGGGCCGTTGCGCGACGCCGGGGTCGCCACGACCTGCGTCGACCTGACCGATCGGCTCGGCCACGGCGATCCGCGTCAGCTGCAGCCGTACCGCTCGACGGCCGGCACCACGCTGCTGCCGATCGACCGCCGACTGATCGACCTGGTCTGGGCCGACGGCGCGTATCCGGCGGGCGCGGCCTACCGCGACACCCACCGCCGCAGCACGTTCGACCTGATGCCGTGGGCGAACGACGGCAGCGTCTGGTCCGCCGACCGCGCATACGCCGCGGCCCGGCACGACGCCACCCGCTTCGTGGCCGCCGCCCGCGAGCGGCTCTCCGACGGCGGCACCGCGACGGTCGCGCTGGACAGCGAGTTCCTCGGTCACTGGTGGCTCGAGGGCGTCTGGTGGCTGGAGGCCGTGCTCGACGAGGCGCTCGCCCAGGGACTGGACCTGGTCCACGCCGACGATGTCGCCACGCAGATCGCGCCGGTCCCGCTGCCGGCCGAGGCACGCACCACGACGACCTGGGGCACGCCCCGCGACCTGACCACCTGGAGCGCCGCTCCGGTCGCCGAGCTTGCCTGGCGAGCACGGCAGCTCGAGCTCGACGTGGTCGCGCTCGGCGGGCGGGCGACGGCCCGCGCCTGGCGCGAGCTGCTGGCGGTCCAGTCCAGCGATTGGGCGTTCCTGCGGAGCCGCGCGACCGCCGGCGAGTATCCGGACATGCGGGCGTCCGCACACACCGAGTCCCTGCTCGCCGAGCTGCACGCGCTAGGGTCTGCGTCCGCTGGCCTGCGTAATCTCGCACCGTACCTCGACGGTGTCCCACCGCAGGTCTGAACCGCATGCGCGTCCTGATCCTCAGCTGGGAGTATCCACCGATCGTCGAAGGTGGACTCGCGCGCCACGTGCACAAGGTCGCGACCCAGCTGGCGCTCGCCGGACACGATGTCCACGTGCTCACGCGTGGGGAGCACCACGGCGTGTCGGGACCGACGGGCGCGACCGGCGCACACGGCGTTCCGGTGATCCATCGCGTGCCCGAGCCCGAGCGCCCCGCCGACCTCGGGGCGTTCATCGACTGGATCGCGCGGATGAACGAGGACATGGTCGGCCGCGGCCTGGCGCTCGTCGCCGACCACGGGTTCGACGTGATCCACGGGCACGACTGGCTCGTCGCCTCGGCCGCCGACCGGTTGGCCCGCCACGCCGCGGTGCCGATGGTCGCGACGATCCACGCCACCGAGTACGGACGCCACCAGGGCTGGGTCGACAAGCACCCGCAGAGTCACATCCACGGGATCGAGACGTGGATGGCACGCCGCGCGGACCGCGTGATCACCTGCTCGGACTACATGCGCGGACACGTCGCCGACGTCTTCGCCCGCGACGAGCAGCGGATCACCGTGATCCCCAACGGAATCGACCCCGACGACCTGCGGCCCACGGCCGACCTGGCCGAGCTGCGGGCGCGCTACGCCGCGCCGCACGAGCGGCTGGTCGTGCTCGTCGGTCGTCTGGTCTACGAGAAGGGCTTCCAACACGCTCTCGAAGCGCTCGCCGGCCCCGACGGGGTGATCTCCCGCGTCGGCGACGTGCGGTTCGTGGTGGCCGGGTCCGGCACCCACGAGCAGGAGCTCCATGCCCAGGCCGCGGAGCTCGGCCTGAACGACCACGGGCACTTCCTCGGCTGGGTCGGGGACGACGTCCTGCACGCGCTCTACCGCGTCGCGGACCTCTGCGTGGTGCCGTCGATCTACGAGCCGTTCGGGTTGGTCGCGTTGGAGGCGATGGCGTCCGGCTGCCCCTGCATCGTCGCCGACTCCGGCGGCCTGCGCGAGGTCGTGCCCGACAGCTTCGTCGGCATGCGGTTCCCGTCACGCGACGCCCAGGCGCTGGCCGGCTCGATGATCCGGCTGCTGACCGACGAGGAGCTGCGACAGGACGTGATCGCCCGCTCGACCGAGCACATCCGGCGGTTCGACTGGGCCGAGATCTCCCGCGAGACGGCCACGGTCTACGACGCAGCGATCGCTGCGTCCGAGCGGACGCAGCCCGCTCCCGCGTCGCGCTAGCGGCGGGCTCGACGCGCGCTCAACCGCCGCCGGCCTCGCGGTAGCGTGCCGCTGCGACCTCGCGCTGCTCGGCGTGGTCGACGATCCGGTCCGGGTAGTCCGTGCCGATCACGCAGCCGGCGGCCTGTTGCTGGTCGTCGCTCATCCGCCACGGCTCGGCGAGCAGCTTGTCGGGCACGCGCTCCAGCTCGGGGACCCAGCGGCGGACGTAGTCGCCGTCGGGATCGAACCGCTGCTGTTGGCGGGTCGGGTTGAAGAGCCGCTGGAAGTACGGCTTCGGGTCGACTCCGACCGACGCGATCCACTGCCAGTTGCCGTCGTTCTGGACCGGCTCGCCGTCGAGCAGCAGCTCCAGGAAGTGCCGCTCGCCGTGACGCCAGTCGACGTGGAGGTCCTTGGTCAGGAACGATCCGACGACCATCCGCGCCCGGTTGTGGATCCAGCCGGTCGTGGCGAGCTGGCGCATCCCGGCGTCGACCAGCGGAAATCCAGTGCGGCCCGTGCGCCAGGCGTCGAGGCCCTCGGGGTCGTCCTCCCAGTGGAGCTCGCGGTAGCGAGCCTGGTGCTCACGGTGCCGGTCCTCGGGGTGGTGGCGGTAAACGTGGCCGAAGAAGTCGCGCCAGGCGAGCTGGCGGACGAACGCCGCCGGCCCCTCGCCCGACAGGCGCCGGGCCCTGGCCTCCAGCCAGGCGGCCGAGATCGTGCCCCAACGCAGGTGCGGGGAGAGCTCGCTGGTGCCGCCGGCCAGCCGGTCATGGCGGTCGGCGTAGTGGGCAATCGGGCTGTCGAGCCAGCGCCTGGCCGCGGCCAGGCCAGCCGTCTCCCCGCCCTCGGCGATCGGCTCGGGCACGTCGGGACGCCGCTTCGAGCGACCGAGCTCGTCGGCCGACGGCAGCGGCTCGCCGCCCGCGTCCCGGACCGCATCGAGCTTGCGTGGCGCGTCGTGGATCCGCCGACGGCTCGCGTCCTCCCAGCGCCGCCGGAACGGACCGAAGACGGTGTAGGGCGTGCCGCTCTGCGTCTGCGGCTCGGTCGGGTCGACGACGTACTGTCCGGGGTCCGCCAACGCCTCGAAGCCCGCATCCGCCAGGGCCTTGCGCACGCGCTCGTCGCGAGCGCGCCCGAACGGCGCGGCGTCCGCCGTCCAGCGCACCACGGCCGCGTCGACGTCAGCAGCGAGCCGCGGCAGCACCGACACCGGGTCGCCGTGCCGTACGACCAGCCGGTTGCCGCGCTCGCGGAGCGCGGCGTCGAGGTCGGCGAGCGCCGCCGCCAGGAAGCTCGCCCGCGGACCGGACGCCGCCGGCCCGTCCGTCAGCGCCGGGTCGACCACGAAGACCGGGACCACCGGGCCGCCGCTGGCGGCCGCCTCGTGGAGCGCCGGATGGTCGCGCACGCGGAGGTCTCGGCGGAACCAGACGATCTGCGCGCGGGCCATCGAGTCAGCGTACGAGGCGGAGTACCCCGACCTCGCTGGGCCCGGGATCCGAGTACGTATCCTCGGAGAGGCGATGAGCGAACGCGACCCTGACCTGCCGCTGTTCCCGCTCGGGATCGTCGCGCTTCCGGGGGAAGCGCTCCCGCTGCATCTGTTCGAGGAGCGCTACAAGGACCTGGGCGCCCGGTGCATCGCCGCGGACCGGGAGTTCGGCGTCGTGCTGGTGGACTCCGACGGTCCGCGGACCGTCGGCTGCGCCGTGCGGGTGACCGAGGTGCTGCAGGAGTTCGACGACGGCCGGCTCGACATCATGACCCGCGGCACCCGGCCGTTCCGGGTGATCGAGGAGCACCACGTCCACAGCTACGCATCGGCCGTCGTCGAGTTCCTCGACGACGAGTCCGAGGCGCTCGACCACGACGCGGCCGCGGCGGTCCGGCAGGCCTACGCGTCGCTGGCCAACCAGGCCACCGAGCACGAGGTGACCCCGGCCGACCTGATGGCCGCGAGCGCCTACGACCTGGCCGCGTCGGTCGAGTTCGCGCCCGAGGCCAAGCAGCAACTGCTCGAGGCCCGCTCCGAGAACGCCCGCCTGCACCAGCTCCTGGCGTTGCTCCGCGCCGCGCTCAAGCGGCTCGAGTTCGCCGACCTCGCCCAGGTTCGCGGCGCGAGCAACGGCGTCGTGCGGTTCGGCTGAGCGGCCGGTGCCGTGGTCCTGGGCCGGGCGTGACCTAGAGCGAAAGCCCAGCCTGTTCCCAGGCGGCGCCAGGATGGAGGCACCTGACACCCTCAGTCGCACAGATCGTCGGAATGTTGTCGTTGCGTTTCCGCGCTCGGGCGACGCTCCCCGTCGGGCTGCGCCCTTCGTACGTGGCCACGGTGAAGCCTCGGATCTTCGCTTCGGCAATCACGAATGGATCAGCTGCGTCGTGCCCGACCTTGAACCGATAGCGCCCGACCAGCTCGCCGACGGTCTTCTGTACTTCGCTGTCTGGCTCGACCAACAGCCCCTTTCGGGCTTTCACCCACTCGTGCACGTCGGTCGACTGCGCCGCTAGCTCCTCGAATACGAGGCTGGGGATCACCAACTGCCCAGCGGCCCATCTTTGGTCCAGGAATCTCCAGAACCCTCCCATCGCACCGGGACGGTAATGCGCGTGCCAAGCGCCGACGAGAGCTGACGTATCGACCACGATCATGCAGCGAAGGCCTCCTCGGTAAAGCGGCGCAACTTGTCGAAGTCCTCGACCTTGGTCTTCAGCAGATGCGACGCCGTCGACAGCGTGACCGCCGAAGAATCCGCCGCCGCCAATACGAGGTCGGTGAAGGTCGGGCTGAGCTTGGCGACCTTGGTGCGATTGCCGTTGCCGCCTGGCGACGGCGAACCAGACGCAACCGACCGGTCCCGAACCGCGACGACATCGCGTGCGTCGAGCAAGCCGAGGCGCCGTGCCCGGACGGCGGCCGCGTAGGGGGATACGCCGAACCAATCCGCAAGCGCGCACGACCTCGCCAAGGGATCCATCGCTTCGCACACTGCGAACTGTTCTCTGAAGTCGTTCTCCGGCATGAGAACCGTGCCCGCGAGTTCGTCGCACCAGGCTTCCTCGTCGGATCTCTCCCGATTCGCGACTTGGAGCAGCAAGTGCGCGAACTCATGAACGATCGTGAATGCCTGGGCCCGGGGATGTTCGGAACTGTTGACGTAGATCGCGGGAACTTCGTCGTGTGGCAACAGGAACCCGCGCACCCCGGGATCCGGCACCGGCTGACGAACGACGAGGACACCGGTCCACTCCACCGCCTGAACAACCATCCTCCGCGCACGCCACTGGTCAGCGGGTCGCGGACCGCGTAGCACCGCCGGTGAGATGTTCAGAACCGTCCGAACCTCCTCAGCCGACGGAACGCGGTCGGCAGCGCCCAGCCTCGCTGACGCCTCACGCCAGGGTGGCGCCTCACCCAAGGCGTCGTAGATCTCCACTGTCGCTTCTTGACGCTCCCGAACCTCGCGCTCCAGAGCAACCATCTGCGGGCTCCACGGAGGTGCCGGTGCCCCGCGCAGGCGCCGATACTTGGCTTCGACGGACAACTCATTCGGGGGCTCGTCGGCGAAGAGCAAAGCCAAGGGCCTCCCGTAGAGCGCCGCCGCCTTGTGCGCCTGTTTCAGCGTCAAGAGATGAAGCCCGGATTCCGCAGCATCGAGCCGCCCCTCGTTGATGCCAAGACGGTGCGAAGCGTCCTCGACGCTATACCCAGCGGTGACGCGAGCCCAACGCAGCAACGCGGGATTGGTATGTGCTCTGACGGTGGCCATCTTCAGCCCTTCGCGGCAACCGTACCACTGCACCGAAGCACTGAAGACGCCGTACATATCTGGCGCACGGAGTCCACGCAACGTGGCATCCGAAGTACGAAGTCTGGGCGCCGACCGCCTGATCCCGTCTCCTCGAGAGCGGCCGGCGGCTCAGGCCACCACCACCGCCCCGCCCCGCCGCGGATCCCCCGCGGCCGTCAGGGCGCCGGTCGCCGGATCCCGGTGGACGACCTGGACGCCGCCGAAGTAGAGGTTGCGGTCGCGGAAGCGGACCACGGGCTCGGCGCTGCCGGTCCGCGCGGGCAGCTCGACGCCGGGTTCGACGTAGACCGTACCGTCCTCGACGTGCAGCCTCGGGGCGTCGACGGCCGCGACCGGATCACGTCCGTGGTCGACCAGGCCGACGATCGTCTGCAGCAGCGCCGAGCGAATCCGGCTCGACCCCGCGGACCCGAGCATGGCCTCGGTGGTGCCGTCGCGCAGCACCGCGGTCGGAGCCATCATCGAGGGCATCCGCCGGCCCGGCGGCAGGCGCGGCAACGTCGCCCCTCCCGGACGCAGCCGCGGGTTGAGGTCCTCCTCACCCATCACGTTGTTCAGGTGGATCCCGGTGCCGGGCACCACCACGCCCGAGCCCTCGCCGTTGGTGCAGGTGATCGCGCAGCCGAGCCCATCGGCGTCGATCACCGACAGGTGGGTCGTCGACCCGAGCCGCAGGGCCAGCAGCCGGTCGGCGAAGCCGTGATCGTGCAACCGGTCGTCGAACTCCCGCGTGCGCTCGGCGTCGGCCCGGGCCATCGCCCCGATCAGGTCGGCGTTGGTCGCCCGCGGCGAGCGCCCGTCGCCGCCCCGGTGCGCCCGCTCGAGCCGGTGCAGGTGCCCGAGCGCCATCGCCAGCAGTACCCCACCGGCTGACGACGGCGGCGCGGTCAGCACCGTTCGGTCGCGGTAGTCGATCGACAGCGGCTCGACCTCGCGCGCCCGGTACGCGGCCAGGTCCCGCGCGGTCAGCGCCCCGCCACCGGCCCGGCAGGTCGCGACGCAGGCGGCGGCCAGATCCCCGGTCTGCAGCGGAGCGGCGCCGTCGCGGCCGAGCCGCTCGATCGTGGTGGCCAGCTCCGGGGCGACGAAGCGGTCGCCCTCGGCGAGCAGCGCCCCGTCGCGGAACCAGAGCGCCCGCGAGTCCGGCGTCAGGGCGAGGATCCGCTCGAGCAGCTTCGCGACGTAGGCCTGCTGGCGGTTGAGCGCGACTCCGTGGCGGGCCAGATCCGCCGCGGGCGCCGCCAGATCGGCCAGCGGGAGCCGGCCCCAGCGGCGGTGCAGTCGGACGAGGCCGTCGGTCAGACCGAACGCGGCGACCGACCCTGCACCGACGTGGAACGTCTGGTGGGCGTCGCCGAAATCGACGTCGATGGCCTTCAGGGCCGCGATCGGGTCGGGGCCCGCCGTGTCGGGCGCGAGCTCGAGACCCGGGACGGCGCAGAACGCGTCGATCGCGAGCGGCGGGTCCGCCGGACGGCCCGAGGCCGGCGGCGCCGGGACCGCCAGCAGGTGCCCGCCGGCCGCCGGGCCCGTCAGCAGCGGCTCGCAGACCCAGGATGCGAAGACCGCCGCGACGGCCGCGTCGACGGCCGATCCTCCCTCCCGGAGGACCTGTGCGCCGACCTCGGCCGTGTCCGGGTGCCCGGCCGCGACCGTGCCCGGGCTACCCGCGTGCTCCTGTGGGGGCCCGGCCGATCGCGTCATCTGCATCAGCCTGGCAGCCCGGCCCGCGCACGGCGGGCGATCGCGGTCGCGGGGCGAGCGGGCACCGTGCCCCCGCCCCGCGACCGACCGACTAGCGGTCGCGGGTGACGAACTCCGGCACCGACCAGCCTTCGCCGTTCCCGGCGGCCGCCGTCGACGGCTGCTCCGCACGGCGACGCGCGACGCGCGGCTCGGTGTCGGCCGGGACCCGCGACTGACGGCGCGTCTCGACGGCCGGCGACGCCAGGTGCGGCTGGTGGTCGTAGCCGGTGGCCACGACGGTGACCCAGATCTCGTCGCCGAGCTTCTCGTCGACCTGCGCGCCGAAGATGATGTTGGCGTCGGGGTGCGCGGCCTTGCCGATCGCCTCGGCGGCCTCGTTGATCTCCCACAGCGACAGGTCGCCGCCACCGACGACCGACAGCAGGATCGCCTTCGCGCCGTCCATCGACGTCTCCAGCATCGGGCTCGAGACGGCGCGCTCGGCGGCCTGGATCGCCCGGGCCTCACCGGTGCCGTGGCCGATGCCGAGCAGGGCCGCGCCGCGGTCCTGCATGATCGTCCGGACGTCCGCGAAGTCGAGGTTGATCAGACCCGGGACCGTGACCAGCTCGGAGATCCCCTGGACGCCCTGGCGGAGCACGTCGTCGGCGACGCGGAAGGCGTCGATCATCGACGTGTTGCGCTCCAGCACCGACAGCAGGCGGTTGTTCGGGACGACGATCAGCGTGTCGACCTCCTCCGCCAGCTCGCGCACGCCGCCGTCGGCCGACTCGGCCCGGCGCTTGCCCTCGAAGGCGAACGGCTTGGTGACGATGCCGACGACCAGGGCGCCGAGCTCACGGGCCACGCGGGCCACGATCGGGGCCGCGCCGGTGCCGGTGCCGCCACCCTCGCCGGCCGCGATGAAGACCATGTCGCTGCCGCGCAGCGCCGCCTTGATCTCGTCGTACTCCTCCATCGCGGCGTTGCGGCCGACCGACGGGTTGGCGCCGGCGCCGAGGCCGCGGGTGCTGCCCTGGCCGATGTGGATCGTGACGTCCGCGTTGGAGTCCTGGAGCGACTGCGCGTCGGTGTTGATCGCGAGGAACTCGACGCCGGTGATCCCGGCCTCGACCATCCGGTTGACGGCGTTGGTGCCCCCGCCGCCGACGCCGACGACGCGGATCACGGGGCCGTAGCCGGCGGGGCCGTTCGCGCGGCGCGCGTCGCCCCACGTGTCGACGCGGGCCGAAGTCGTCTCGATCGGGGGCGGCGGGATCAGGTCCTCGCGGCGCGGCTCGACGTCCGAGAGACCCAGGATCCGCTCGGGATCGGCGTCCAGCCCGACGCGAGTCGGGTACCGGCTGTCGGTCGCGGCCGGGTCGGACGACGCGGCGCCGGCCTCGGCCGGGCTGTCGGTCCGGCGGAAGAGGTCGGCGAGCGGCCCCTCACGCAGGCTGGAGCGGTTGTTGTTCGGGGTCATCAGCGGAGCACCTCTTGGGCAAGGTCGCGGTAGGCCTTCGCGGCCGTACTGTCTGGGTCGTAGCGCAACACCGACATCCCCTTCACGGGGGCCTCGGCGAAGCGGATGGTCTTGCGGACGCGGGTCGCGAACATCTGGTCGCCGAAGTGCTCCTCGAGCATCTCCAGCGCCTCCTTCGCGTGCACGGTCCTGGTGTCGAGCAGGGTCGGGAGGATCCCCTGGATCACGAGCCGCGGGTTGAGCTGCTCGCGAACCATCTCGACGGTCTGGCGCAGCTGCGCCAGCCCCCGCAGGGACAAGTACTCGGCCTGCACCGGGACGATCACCTTGTCGGCGGCGCAGAGCGCGTTGATCGTCAGCAGCCCGAGGCTGGGCGGCGTGTCGATGCAGATGTAGTCGTAGCGGTCGGCGACGCTGCGGAACGCCCGCTCGAGCGCGCGCTCGCGGCCGATCATCGCGGCCATCGCGACCTCGGCGGACGCCAGGTCGATCGAGGCGGCGGCGACGTCGATCTCCGCGCTGTGGGTGACGTCGGCGATCGGGTGGCCCTGGACCAGCACGTGGTACATCGACGGCTCGACCTGGTCGGGGTCGAGCCCCGGGGACATCGTCAGGTTGCCCTGGGGATCCAGGTCGACGGCCAGCACGCGGTTGCCGCGCTCCTTGAGCGCGACCGCCAGGTTGAGCGTCGTGGTCGTCTTCGCCACGCCGCCCTTCTGGTTTGCCATCACGATGACTATCGGTGCATGCTCGGTCTGCGACACGGTCGTTCCAGGGGTCGGACGTGAGGCACGCGGATCCACGCGTCCTCCGGGCCTTGGGCAGGGGATTCGCCGGATACGCGGGTGTTCCTTCTCACGAGTGCCGGCGGGTTGAACGCGCAGAGCGTCGTCCCGGAGGCAGCCGACGCAGCGAGGACGGCCCTCCGCACGCGATGCGTGCCGTTCGCGGTTCTCGGGCGGCCGGGGTTCGGCGCGTCGACGATCGGCATGCGCCAGCCAAGACGTACGATGCTTCCGTGACCCTGTCGCTCCTCGACCGCCGCCTGCTCGTCGTGACCGGCAAGGGCGGCGTCGGCAAGACGACCGTCGCCACCGCGCTCGGGGTCGTCGCCGCGCGGCGGGGCAAGCGGGTCGTGGTCGCCGAGGTCGGACGGGCCGCGGACGTGCCGGCCGCGCTGCGCGAGCACCCGACCGCCGAGAACGTCGGCGCGCCGCCGTCGCGCGACGACGGGTTCGCCGAGCGGCTGCTCGTGGACGCATCGCCGGGATCGCTGTGGCACGCGTCGATCTCGCCGGAGGCCGCGCTCCGCGAGTACCTGCGCGACCAGCTGCCGCTCGGACCGCTCGCCGAGCTGCTGCGCTCCGACCGCCTGTTCGCCGGGCTGACCGCCGCGACGCCCGGGCTGCGCGAGCTGCTGGCGATGGGCAAGCTCTGGGAGCTGGCCCAGCCGACCCGCCGCACGCCGGGCGCCGAGCCCTACGACCTCTGCATCGTCGACGCGCCGGCCAGCGGCCACGCGATCACGTTGCTGCGCTCACCGGGCCAGTTCGCCGCGACGGCCAAGGTCGGACCGGTGGCGCGCCAGGGCACCACGATCGCCACGTCGATCGCCGACGACGCGTTCGCCGCCGCGGTGGTCGTCTCCGCGCCCGCCCAGCTCGCGGTGACCGAAGCGCTCGGGCTGGCCCCGCAGCTCGCCGACGCCGGCGGGCTGACGACCCGGCTCGGAATCGTCAACGGCGTCACGCCGCAGCGCTTCGCGGACGGCGACCGCGACCGGCTGGCCGCGTTCGCCAGCGTCGCGGCGACCGGCGTCGACGGTCCTGCCGCCGACGCGATCGCGATCGCGCTCGCCGAAGCGGACCGCGCAGCCCACGAGGCAGCGCACGCGGCCCGCTTCGCCGACCGGCTCGACGTGCCCACGCTGTCGCTTCCGCGCGTCGCCGGCCGCGGAGTCGGCCGCGCCGGGATCGAGGCGCTGGCCGACGCGCTCGACCACGGGCTCGGATCCGACCTGCCGGGGAGCGTCGCCGCATGACCGGGTCGCTGGTGGCACGGCTGGCCGGGGCTCGCGTGGTGGTCTGCGCCGGACCGGGCGGGGTCGGCAAGACGACCACGGCGGCCGCGCTCGGCGTCGCGCTGGCGCGGACCGGACGCCGCGTCTGCGTCGTCACGATCGACCCGGCACGCCGGCTCGCCGAGGCGCTCGGGATCGGCGAGCTGACGAACGACCCGACGCCGGTCGAGGTGGAGTCGCTCGGCCTGCCGCCGGAGGCCGCACTGTGGGCGATGATGCTCGACCCGCAGCGGACCTTCGACGGCCTGGTCGGCGAGCTCAGCCCCGACGACGAGACCCGCGACCGGCTGCTCGCCAATCCGCTCTACCGGCACGTGTCGTCGGCGGCCGGCGGCGGGCACGAGTTCACCGCCGTCGCGCGCCTGCACGACTTGGCCGCCGATCCGCGGTTCGACGTCGTGGTCCTCGACACGCCGCCGTCACGCAACGCGCTCGACTTCCTCGACGCGCCGGACCGGATCGGCGCGGTGCTCGAAGGCCGGGCGATCCGAGCGCTGCTGGGGACCGGCAAGACCGGCCTCGCCGCACGGATCGCGCAGCGCGCGGTCGGCGTCACGATGTCCGCGCTGCAGCGGCTGACGGGGATCGACGTGCTCCGCGACATGCAGGCGTTCTTCGACGCGATCGGCCCGCTGCGGGACGGTTTCGTCACCCGCGCGACGGCGGTCCGCCAGCTGCTGCGCGACGACGCCACCCACTTCGTGGTGATCACGTCGCCGGAGCCGGTGCCCGCCGCCGAGGCCCTGGCGCTGCGGCGTCACCTCGACCAGGCCGGGATGCCGTTCCGCGCGGTGATCGTCAACCGGGTCACCCCGGCCGCGCTCGCACCGCACGGCCCTCCCGGCGGCGAGGTCGCCGTGAGCCTGCGGGTCGCGCTCGACCCCGCCCTGGCCGCGGTCGTCGCATCCGCCTGGGAGGAGGACCAGCAGCACGCTGCCGCCGACCGTCAAGCCGTGACCGAACTGGCTGCCGCGACTGGCGACCGCTCCCCCACCGTGATCGCCGCCCTCCCCGGCGACATCGCCGATCTCCCGGCGCTGGCGCGGATCGCGGACCGGCTGGCGGAGCCCTAGGGTCGGATCTCAGTCCGCCGTCGGCCAGGGGCCCGTGGCGTCGTCGTCTGGCTCGCTCGTCGGCTCCTGGACCTGCGGCTCGACCCAGGTCTGGTCGAGCCAGACGTCGTCCGCGGGCAGCTGCGAGATCCGTGCGGCGTCGATCACGCCAACCGGGTCGAGCGGGACGATCGCCGGCGGGCGGCGCTCGGCGTCGATCTCGACCTCGCGGTCGCGGGTGCCGCGTCCGCTGCCGCGCGGGCTGATCCCGAGGTCGAGCTCGAGCTCGAGGTCGTCATGCTCGTGCGGTGAGCTGATCCCCAGGTCGAGGTCCGCGGCGTGGGCGTCGAGGATCACCGCGTCGCTACGGCGACGCTGCTCGCGTGCAGCCTGCTCGTCCCGCCAGGCGTCGCGCGGGCTCGCGGCCGCGTCGACGACGCCGTCGAGGATCTCCTCGGCGATCTCGACCAGGTCCCCCGACAGGTGGCCGCAGACGCTGTCGCGGAGCACCGCGCGCAGGCAGTCGGCCAGCTCGTCGACCTGCTGGGGCAGGTCCCGGTCGACCCGCCGGCTCCCGGCCACGACCTCCTGCTCCTGCAGCGCCAGTCGTGCCAGCCGTCGCGCCAGGTAGGTGCGCTCTTCGCCGGTCGCGCAGAGCGCGGCCAACCGGCCGGCCAGGCGGCCGCTGCGCGGTCCCTCCGGCTCGAGCAGCGCCCGGCCCGCCAGCAGCAGGTCGGTCAGCGCCTCCTCCGGGCGATCGCGGTCGAGCGCCAGGGTCCAGCGCCGCAGCGCCCAGGCGACCTCGCCCCGCTCCGGCAGGCGCCGGGCGACCAGTTCGACGAAGGTCCGCAGCTCGGGGACGTCGTCGGCGTCGACGGCTACGCAGCCACGCGACGCGAAGGTCCCGCCGAGCGCCATCGCGTGCCACGGCCCACTGGCGGCCCGCAGCCAGATCAGCGGACCCGCCGCCGGGGCCGCGCCGGGGAAGTGCAGGCGCAACGCGGTGACCAGCCGCCGAGCGGCCTCCCGCGCGCGGCGCGGGGCGTCGGCCGACCCCGGGCGCGCGGCCCAGCGCAGCGTGGCAACGGCGTCAGCCCGGGTCCCATCCGGACCGGCGAGCGCCGCCTCGGGCATCTCGCCGCGGACGGCGTCTGGCCGCTGCAGCGCGACGCCGCGGGTGATCGCCACGGTCGGCATCACGGGCTCGACCCCGACCAGCGGGATCGCGACGACGGTCTCGGTGGCGTTGGCGGTGAGGACCGCGTCGAGCTCGCGGAAGGCCCGGTCGAACTGGTCGTCCTCGAAGACGAAGTCCGGGCTGTCCTCGAACACCCGCTCCAGGAACAACCGCACGGCGAGCGCCGCGCGATCGTGCGGGTCCGCAGGCGGCCCGACGACGCCCTGGGCCTGGAGGTAGGCGTCGACGCCCCAGACCGCGACCATCGTGTGTCGGGCCTCGGTCACCGCGGGGAGCTCCTCGAGCGCAGCGCTCTGCCGCTCGATGTAGAGCCCGACCAGCGGCCGGTACGAGTAGAGCGTCGCCGCTCCCTGCCGGGCGCGCGTCCGCCGCGCGTGCTGCAGCAGCTCGTAGGGAACCTCCTCACCATCGGTCACGCGGGCGGCGAGCTCGCGTCCCGCGTGGAACGCCGCCGAGCGCAACGCCGCATGGAGCTGGGGATGACGCATGGGTGCGCCTTCGGCCGGCGCCGGGCGGTTCCTCGTCGGTGCACGTCACCGTGCAGTTAGGATGGGTGAAGATGACCGCGACCGAGCGACGCAGCTCCTGGCGAGACCGCGCGGAGGAGCGCCTGGCAGCAGCGGGATACCGCCGCGGCGGCGCGCGCACCGTGCTGCTCGAACTGCTCGACGCGCAGCGTTGCGCGCGAACGGTGATCGAGATCGAGGACGAGCTGCGTGCCGGCGGTCGTGCGGTCGGTCGCGCCAGCATCTACCGCGTGCTCGACGAGCTCGAGCAGCTGCACCTGGTCCAGCGGATCGAGGTCGGTCAGGGGATCGCCCGCTACGAGCGGATCGCTCCCGACCATCACCACCATCACCTCGTCTGCCAGAACTGCGGGGTGATGATGCCGTTCACCGACGACCAGCTCGAGGACGCGATCCACCGGCTGAGCACCGGCGCCGGCTTCGAGGTCACGTCGCACGACGTGGTGCTCTACGGCCGTTGCGCTGACTGCCGGGCTGCGGCCGAGGCCGATCCCGACGGAGCGGCCGCGTAGCGTCTCCGCGCGGTCGCCTGCAACCGCGCCATGATCAGACGCCGCGCATGTAGCGCCGCGGCGACGCCCATTTGCGCCGCGCGACCGTGACCTCCGCGGTCACGTGGTGCATCCCGGTGCCGCGCACCGGGAGCTTGCCCGAGAACGTGCCGTTCCGCACGGCCAGCTTGCGGCGCGTGGCCACGATGTAGCGGTTGCCCTGCTTGCGGCGGAGCACCACGTCGACATGGGTCACCCCGCGGGCGCGGCCGCGCACCGTCACGGACGACCCGCGCCGCACGCGTCGCGTCGGCTGGCTCAGGCTCAGGTTGGGGTCCAGTCCGGGGATCAGCTGCGGCGAGGTCACGCCGTTGGCCTGGGCGCGGACCGCCGCCGACGCCTTCCAGCGGACCGACGTCGTCCAGTTGCCCTCGGCGTCGGTGGTGGCACGGGCGATCGTGACCCAGCGCCCGGACGGGCTGCGCTTCTGCAGCGCGACGTTGGCCCCGGCGACCGCGGCCCCGGCGTCGGTGAACCGGCCGGAGATCTCGAGTGGCTCGTTGTGCTTGACCGCGGTCGAGGGAACGGTGACGCTCAGCGCTCGCGGGTCGGTGACCGCGGGGACGTTGCCGACGCGCGCCCGGATCGTGTCGAGCTGGCCGTAGAGCGTGGTGCCCGGGCAGCTGGTCGAGCAGCCGTCCTTGTGGCCGCCGATCCGCGGCATGTCGACCGCCGCGCCGCGAGCCCAGCGGTTGCCCGCACCACCGGACGAGACCAGCGGGATCGAGCCGACGGTCGGCACACCGTGCAGCGGGAGCTTCCAAGCGATCAGCGCGGCTACGGCGTTGAGCGCAGCGTCCGGCACGGCGTCGTTCTCGAACGTGCCGATGATCGCGATCCCGGTCGAGATGCTGTTCCAGCCGACCGCCTGAGCGCCGACGACCGGCTGGTCGATCCCACCGGCCCGGCCCTCGTAGATCTGGCCGTAGCGGTCGACCAGGAAGTTGTAGCCGATGTCCGCCCAGCCGTTCGAGCGCATGTGGTAATCGGCGATCGCGCGGACGATCGCGGCGCTCTCGCCCTCGCCGTAGCCGTTGCCGTTGACCGTGTGGTGGACGAACGCGACCTGGACCTGCCCCATGCTCGGCGTGCCCTTCGCGTTCGGAGCGGACCAGGCGCTGCGCGGGATGATCGTCGGCAGCGCCGGCGGCGTGCTCCCCGGGGCGGTCGGAATCGTCGTCCCGTCAGGGGCGGTGATCCCGCCGGAGCGGGCCGCCCGGCTGCTGGCCCGGGCCGTGCGCTGCTTGGTCGCCGACGCGACCGTCACCAGGTCGAGGCGAAGGTCGCGCGCCGGGCGTCGGCTGACGGTCAGCTGCAGCTCGTCGGCGTCGCCGCACCAGATCGGATCGCTCATCCGGGCCCGGCGGCCGTCAGGGGCGTGCCCGTCGTGGGGCTCGAGCGCGTGCCACGAGCTCCAGCGGCCGTTGCGGCGGCGGGTGCGCACCCGGACCCCGGTGCCCTGAAGCTCGCTGACTGCGGCCCCCAGCAGGTCGAAGCGGGCGGGTGCCGCGATCGGAGCGGTGGACGCCCCCGGACGCAGCTGCCCCCGGGCCACCCGGATCGTCCTCACCCCGTCGCGGGCACCGGGTGCGGCGCGCGCGCCGCTCGGCAGCATCGCCGCATCCCCGAGCGCGAGCCCGCTCCCGACGATCGCCCGACGGGTCAGGCCGGGCGTGTCGATCGCACGGGCGACGCCGTCCGCGGACGGGTCGTCAGCGGACCGTGACGGCTGGTCTTCGGGGGACGGCACACGAAACACCACGGTAGTACCAACCAGGTACGGCGCCAGGAGTTCCGGTCCCTGCGCGCTGCAAGCAGCTTCCCAGGTGGGTGATCGCCGCGCGCCAGGCGCCCGGCGGTCAGGCGGAGACGGTCAGCCGGCCACCGTCGGAGGCGCAGCCGGTGACGTCGACGAGTGCCGGGTCGACGTCGCCGTCGGCGAGCCAGCGGTTGCCGTACTCGCGCATCCCCTCGATGATCGGGAGCAGCGCGCGGCCCTTGTCGGTCAGGGCGTACTCGACCCGGGGCGGCACCTCGGGGAAGGTCTGCCGGGCGACGATCCCCTCGTCCTCGAGGGCCCGCAGCCGCAGCGACAGCGTGCGCGGGCTGATCCCGACGAGCGACCGCTCGAGCTCGCAGAACCGCGTGTTGCCCTCGGAGAGGTCGCGCACGAGCAGCAACGTCCACTTGGCGCAGACGATGTCGGCGGTGCGGCAGACGGGGCAGCTGGGATCAACGGCCATGACTGTGACTTTACCGAATGAAGCGGCGGGGTCGGGCGGGACGGGAATCAAACGACGAAGGGCGCCCCGTAGGACGCCCTTCCTGATCTGCCTGACACCCGCGAGTGCGTCTGAGGTGGTCGAGGGCCGAGCAGGTCGCGGCGGTCGAGCGAGAGCTGTACGCCAGTACTGCCGAGCGAAGAACGTCGCGAGATGCGACGTGCCCCCGGCCGCCTCAGATGTACTCGCCAGTACTGCCGAGGGCCGCGCGTGCCGAGATCCGACGCGTCTACGCGCCCCTCAGGCGTGCACGCTAGGCAACGTCGCGCAGCTTCTGTGCCTCGGCCAGCGACTGCAGCTTCTTCAGCGACTGGTTCTCGATCTGACGGATCCGCTCGCGGGTGACGTTGAAGCGGTGGCCGACCTCGTCGAGGGTGCACGGCTTCTCGCCGCCCAGGCCATAGCGCAGCTCGAGCACGCGCCGCTCGCGGTAGCTGAGGTTCTCGAGCGCCTCGCGCAGGTGCTCCTTGGTGAGGATCTCGGCCGCCCGCTCGTACGGGGACTCGGCGCGCTCGTCAGCGATGAACTGCCCGAACTCCGACTCCTCCTCGTCGCCGACCGGCTTCTCGAGCGAGACCGGGGCCTGCGCGGAGCGCTTGATCGACTCGACCTCCTCGGGGTCGATGCCGGTGACCTCGGCGATCTCCTCCGGGGTGGGTTCACGGCCGAGCTCCGTGACGAGCTTGCGCTCGGCGCGGCCGATCTTGTTCAGCTTCTCGACGACGTGGACCGGGATCCGGATCGTGCGGGCCTTGTCGGCGAGCGCACGAGCGATCGCCTGGCGGATCCACCACGTGGCGTACGTGGAGAACTTGAAGCCCTTGCGGTAGTCGAACTTCTCCGCGGCACGGACCAGGCCCAGCGTGCCCTCCTGGATCAGGTCGAGGAAGGGCAGGCCCTGGTTGCGGTAGTTCTTGGCGATCGAGACGACCAGGCGCAGGTTCGACTCGACCATCTTCTGCTTGGCGTCGAGGTCGCCCCGCTCGATCCGCTTGGCCAGATCGACCTCTTCCGCGGCCGTCAGCAGGCGCACCTTGCCGATGTCCTTGAGGAACAGCTGGAGGCTGTCCGTCGTCATGTCGGGGCGCAGGTCCAGCGGCGTCGCGACGCGCTTCTTGCGCGTGCGCTTGTCGGGAGCGCGCTCGACCTGGGTCGCGGAGTGCGCGGGGTCGATCTCCTCGACGAGCTCGATCTCGCTCTTCTCGAGGTACGTGTTGAGCTCTTCGACGTCGGATTCGTCGAAGTCCAACTCGGCGATCGCCTTCTGCACCTCGGCATGCGTGAGCACTCCGAGCGACTGGCCGCGATGGACCAGCGTCTTGACCTCTTCGAGTTCCTGGAATTCGACTACAGACATATAAGGAGGCGTCGTATCGGCGCACCACCGGCAAGCGGCGGAGCGGAAATGAAAGGAAGAGAGGAGTGCGCGTCGATCGAGTCAAATCTTCGGCACAAGCGGCCCAGGCTATCGACAGCGTTCCAGCAGTATACCACGCCAGATCTCGAAATCCCAGCTTTCACCGGCGGTTTCGCGACCTGATCGGCGGCTCTACATCTCCATACCCGCGACAAGCCCAAAAGGTGCGCCGTCCGCGCGAAAATCATGCGAAATCGGGGCGTTCTGTGAGACATCGCACGCCCCACTGGCGCGTACGCCGCCGATCCGGCAGGATGGCGCCATGGATGGCGCGGATCCCCCTTCGGCCGCCGGCGACGACGAGTCCGGCGTGCTCGGCCGGCTGCCGGCGACCCGCCCGCAGCACCGCAGCAGCCGGCGTGACGGCCGGCCGAAGAAGGTCGCCGCCCCGACCCGACCGACCTCGCGCGCCCCGCGGCGCCGCTCATCCGCGGCACCGGCCGACGCGGGCGCTGCGCCTTCGACCCTTCCCCGCGAGGCGTCGACGACCGGCGACGCGCCGTCGGTCCCGGCACCGCCCGCCGCGCCCCGGTCCGGCTGGGCGACGCCCGATCCCCACGGATCACCGGCGGCGCCGCTGCCTCCCCTGGCGGCGGCCGTCGACGGCGCGGTGCGCTCCGGCGAGCGACTGGTTCGCAGCCTGGTGCGTCGCCTGCCGTTCGGCTGAGCGCCCCCGCAAGCCACCGCCCGCCTGTCGCGATCGCCCAGACCGCGGGGGGACATAAGCAGCGCACGACGTTCCGCCGTGGACCTGCAATAGACTTTGCGTCGCCGAGCTCGTCGTGCCCTGTGCGCGACGGGACGGGGGAACCACTGCGGACGGCCCGAAAGAGCCGCCTGCTGGGGCGAATCGGACGGTTTCGGTCCGTAGCGCACTCGTTCAGCGCGAGCCCGACAGCTCACCTCGTAGGCGCAGAACGAGACCCACTGGATGCTTTGATCGCTACGACTTTCGCGCGGCGTGCCGCCCTGCCCGGGCTGCTGCTCGCCTGCGCCCTTCCCACCACCGCCACGGCATCGACCAGCGGAGGCCTGAGCGCCACTCCGGTCAGCGCCGCGGAAGCCCCCGCGACCGCCGAGGCCCCGTCGGATTCGACCGCCGCCGCGGACGCCGCCGCCCCGTCCTCCGACTCGGACTCGAGCGCCGAGTCCTCGACGTCGACCGCACCCCACCAGACCGAGCTCGTCGGGGCCGGCACCTGGAGCGCACCGCGCACCGGCCAGATCGGCCGCCCGATCACGGTCAGCGGCCGCTTCGAGGAAGCGCTAGTCGGCCGCACCGTGCGGCTGCAGCGCCAGACTCCGGCCAAGCGCTGGGTCACGGTGGCGACGGCTCATGTTCGGGAGAACGGGAGCTTCTCCGCCAACTGGCGGACGCGCGCCGCCCGCAACCACGACCTCCGCGTCGTGCTGCTCGCCGTCCGTGGGTCGGCCCACGCCACGGTACCCGCCGCCAGCGCGTCGTCGAACGTCTCCGTTCCGGTCAGCGTGGCCGTGCTCGGCAAAACGCGCGCCAGCTGGTACGGGCCCGGCTTCTACGGACGGAAGACCGCCTGCGGCCTGACGCTGAGGACGAGCACCGAGGGCGTCGCCCACCGGACGCTGCCGTGCGGCACGAAGGTCGAGATCCGGCTCGGCGGCAAGTCCGCGGTGCTGCCGGTGATCGATCGCGGGCCGTTCGCGAACAAGGCCGACTTCGACGTGACGAAGAAGGTCGCCGACCGGATCGGCCTGGACGGCGTCGCCACGATCCAGTGGGCCGAGCGTCCCGACCTCCCGCGGATCTCGACGCCCTACCGGGCGCCCGCGCTGCGCCGCTAGAACCCGCTCCGGGCCAGGCAGGCGGCTCCGGACCGCGCAGCTCGCCCGGCCCAGGACACATAAGCTGCGCCCTTCCGTCTGTCACCGACCCTCGTGAGCATGACCACCACGCCTGACCGCACCCTCGCCATGGAACTCGTCCGTACGACGGAGGCGGCGGCGCTCGCCGCATCCCGTCTGGCCGGACGAGGCGACAAGATCGCCGCCGACCAGGCGGCCGTCGACGGCATGCGCCACGTGCTCGACACCGTCGCGATGCAAGGCGTCGTGGTGATCGGCGAGGGCGAGAAGGACGAAGCGCCGATGCTCTACAACGGGGAGCAGGTCGGCAACGGCGAGGGCCCCCAGGTCGACATCGCCGTCGACCCGCTCGAGGGCACGACGTTGACCGCCAAAGGGCAGCCCAACGCGCTGGCCGTGATCGCGATCGCGCCGCGCGGATCGATGTTCGACCCCGGTCCGTGTGTGTACATGGAGAAGCTCGCCGGCGGCCGCGACATCGCCGATCTGCTCGACCTCGACCGTCCGGTCGTCGAGACGCTCGGACTGATCGCGGAGCGCCGCCAGAAGGACGTCAGCGAGGTGCTGATGATCACCCTCGACCGTCCCCGCCACGCGGAGCAGATCGAGGCCGTGCGCGCCGCGGGCGGCAAGGTCCGGCTGATCTCCGACGGCGACGTCGCGGGGTCGCTGATGGCCGTCATGAGCGACTCCCCGGTCGACTTCCTCTGGGGCGTCGGCGGAACCCCCGAGGGCGTGATCTCGGCTGCGGCGATCAAGTGCCTCGGCGGCTCGCTCGTCGGGCGGCTCTGGCCGCGCAACGACGAGGAGCGCCAGGCGGCGCTCGACGGCGGCTACGACCTCGACCGCCAGCTCGACCAGGACGTTCTGGTCAACGCCGATCAGTGCCTGTTCTCCGCAACCGGCGTGACCGACGGCGAGCTGCTGCAGGGCGTCCGACGCCGCCCCCAGGGCGGCGCGACCACCGAGTCGGTGGTGATGCGCGCCGGCTCGGACACGATCCGTCGCGTCCACGCGCAGCACCGGCCGACGAAGCTGGCCGACATGCCGGGCTACGGCATCTCCTGAGCCCCGCGGCCGGCGAACCACGCCGACGTCCGGCTATCGCTCCGGAACGTCGGCGTCGGAGTCGCCGCGCAACCGGGCGCCCGACGAGAGATCCTCGGGCGCCCCGTCGTCCTCCGCGAGCGGGATGTCCTCGGCCATCCAGTTCGCGAACCGCCCGACCGCCGACTCCGGCAGCTCGGCCCGGCCGAGCGAGCGGATGAAGCCGTAGGCCAGCAGCACGTGGTACCGCGACTGCGTGTGCTTGTACGTGCAGTAGGCGAACCGCGACGACATACTGGGGTAGAAGTGCGCGACCTCCAGCTCGACGTCGACCCGGGTCATCGGCTCGTCGTCGCCCGCGGCAGCGACCCCGTCGGTGCGCCGGACCTCGAGCTCGAGGAATCCCTGGTCGCGCCCGCGCGCCGCCAGCAGCCCGCCGCGAATCGGCCACCGCACCAGGCCGCGCCCTCCGCCGAACTCGTACTCCGGGACCCCGAAGGCGAGCACGCAGATCCGACGATGGAGCACGCAGACGTAGCGCCCGTCGTCGTCGTAGAGCACGCGGATCAGGTTGAGCGAGAACCGCTCCATGTACTGCCAGTACGCACGCGCGAAGCGCTCCAGGTGTCGCGGGCTCCAGATCTCGTCGAGCCGGGCGGTCGGCGTGGTGATCGTCGCGGTCTGGATCGAGTGGACCGCGCCGGACTCGGCGTCGCGACCCGTGTCGTCGCCGAGGCCGGCGATCCGCACCCGGTTGCGCCGGGCGAGCCGTTCGAGCCGCCAGCGATCGGAGAGCACGACGGCTCCCAGGGTCACCACGACGAGCAGCGGGACGAGCAGAACGACGACCACAGCCTGATTCAACCAGTCTGCGCCGTACCACACCCTATCCCGCACTCCGGGAGGCACCGTCGTGACGATTGTCATCAGGGGAATGTGCGAACCTCGCGGGAATGGACCGCACGCTGCGCACGGCGGGAGTCGACATCGGTGGGACCAAGGTGGCCTCGGCCGTCCTCGACGGCCACCAGCTGCGCGACCTCACCCAGGAGCCGACCGCAACCGACGATCCGCGGGCCCTGGTCGAGCAGATCGTCCGGATCGTCGGCACGCTCGGGCCCGTGGATGCCGTTGGCATCGGGGTGCCGTCCGTGGTGCGATTGGCTGATGGCATGGTCCTGAGCAGCGTCAACATCGCGGCGTTCCGCGACGTGCGCCTGCGCGACGAGCTCTCCGAGCGACTCGGCGTCCCCGTTCACGTCGACAACGACGCCAACGTCGCGGCGGTCGCAAGCGTGTGGGACGACCAGCTGACGCTCCGTTACCGGTCACTCGCCTGCATCACCGTCGGCACCGGTGTGGGCAGCGGGATCGCGTTGGACGGACGCCCGCTCCGGGGGTCCCGCACCTCGGCGGTGGAGCTGGGCCACCTGATCGTCAGCGCCGACCTGACCGGCGGCGGGCCGCGGGGAGGCACCGCGCCGTTCCCCGAGTCGCTCGAGCACTGGGCGAGCGGCCGCGCGCTCGACCGGCTCGCCGTCGAGCACGGGTTCTCCGACGGGGTCGCGGTCACCGAGGCCGGGCTCGCGGGCGACCCGCACGCGGCGGAGGTCCTGCGGATCCTCGGCGAGCGGCTCGGGGTCGGGATCGCCGCGGTGATCAGCCTCCTGGAGCCCGAAGCGGTCGTGATCGCGGGCGGCGTCTCGGCGGCCGGCGAGCTGCTGGTCGGCCCGGCCCGCGCGGCGGCCCGACGGCTGCTCCTTCCGGGCCTCGGCAGCGAGACCGAGATCCGGATCGCCGACCACGGACCGTACGCCGGGGTTCGGGGTGCCGCCCTGATCGCCCGCCTCGAAGAGCAGGCACGCTGATGAACGATTCCTCCCCCCATCCCCCTGCTTCCCCCTCGTTGCGGATCACCGCATCGGTCGACGACAGCGCGGTGATCGACGCGATCACCACCCGCGCTGCCGACGAGCGCGTCCCGCAGCGGCTGTGGGACCGGGACGACACGCTGTGGGGGCCCGCCGGGCAGCCCGAGGTCGCCGACCGACTCGCCTGGCTGGACGCCCCCGAGCGGACCCGGGAGCTGACGCCGGCTCTGGCCGCGCTGGCCGACGAGATCGCCGAGGAGGGCTACACCGACGTGCTGCTCGTCGGCATGGGCGGCTCATCGCTCGCCCCCGCGGTTATCTGCTCGGTCGACCCGCCGGCACCGCGGCGGCTGCGAATGCTCGACTCGACCGATCCTGACGCGATCGCGTCGGTCGATGCCGCCACCGATCCCGACCGGACGCTGGTGCTCGTGTCGACCAAGTCCGGGGGCACGATCGAGACGATCTCGCTGTTCCGCCACTTCTGGTCGCGGCGCCCCGAGGGCAACGCGTTCGTCGCCGTGACCGACCCCGGATCCGGGCTCGAGACGCTGGCCCAGCAGCACGGGTTCCGCACGATCTTCCTCGCCGATCCCGAGATCGGAGGCCGCTACAGCGCGCTCTCGCCGTTCGGGATCGTGCCGGCGGCGCTGACCGGGTCCGACCACCAGGCGCTGCTCGACGGCGGTCAAGCCGGTCTCGACGCCGCCCGCGCCGAGGTCCCCGACAACGCCGCGGTGCGGCTCGGCGCGGCGATCGCCGCGCTCGCCAGCGCCGGGCGCGACAAGCTCGTGGTGCGGGTCCAGGACCCGCTGCTCGGCAACTTCTCGCTCTGGCTCGAGCAGCTGGTCGCCGAGTCGACCGGCAAGCACGGGCTCGGCGTGCTTCCCGTGATCGACGACCCGGGGGCCGAGGTCACGGCCCGCGACCTGACCGGCCCCGACCGGCAGCTGCTGGTCGTCCGCGGATCGGGACCGGACCAGGAGCTCGACGACGAGATCTCCTCTGCGGCCACCGCCGGCGTGCCGGTGCTCGAGCTGGTGCTCGACCACGACCCGAGCCGCGACGCGCCGCTCGCCCAGCTCGGCTGGGCCTTCGCCACCACCGAGGTCGCCGTCGCCGTCGCCGGGTGGGGCCTGGCGATCAACCCGTTCGACCAGCCGGACGTCCAGGCGGCCAAGGACGCGACCCAGTCGGTGCTCGCCGAGCTCGCCGAGGGCCAGCCGCTCCACGACGGCGAGGAAGCGTCGGCCGACGCGATCGCCGCGTTCGTGTCCGGACTGGCCGCCCCCGGGTACCTGGCGGTGCTCGCGTACGTCCCGCCGAGCCCCACCGGCGCCGCGGCGGTCGAGCGGCTGCGCGGGGCGCTCGCCGGCGCCACCGACGCCGCGATCACGGCGGGCTTCGGTCCCCGCTACCTGCACTCGACGGGCCAGCTGCACAAGGGCGGCCCGACCGGCGGTCGGTTCCTGATCCTCGAGCACGAGCCGCGTGCGACCCGAGCGATCCCGAGCGACACCGGCCCCCACCCGACCGACTCGTTCGCCGACCTGATCCGCGCCCAGGCGCAGGGCGACGAACGGACGCTCGCCGAGCACGACCGCGCGGTGCTCCGGCTGAGCCTGGGTACGGACTGGCTGGAACGGCTGGACGAGATCGTCAGCGACCTGGAAGATCGGAGCACCTGATGCAGATCGCCTTCGTGGGCCTCGGAAAGATGGGCGGCAACATGGTCCGCCGGCTGCGCCGGGACGGCCACGACGTGGTCGCCTACGACCGCGACCCCGAGCTCTCGGCGGCGCTCGCCGCCGAGACCGGAGCGCGGGCCGTCGACGACCTCGAATCGCTGGTTGGGGCGCTCGACGCGCCGCGTCACGTCTGGGTGATGGTCCCCCACGGAGAGCCGACCGCATCGACCGTCCGCACGCTCGGCGAGCTGCTGAGCGCGGGTGACAGCGTGATCGACGGCGGCAACAGCCGTTGGACCGACGACGCGCCGCGCGCCGCCGAGCTCGCCGAGCGCGGGATCGCGTACCTCGACGTCGGCACCTCCGGCGGGGTCTGGGGCCTCGACGCCGGATACTGCATGATGGTCGGCGGCGAGGCCGACGCCGTGGAGCGGATGCGGCCCGTACTCGACAGCCTCGCGCCCGAGACGATCGAGGAATCCCGCCAGGTGCTCGGCGATCGCGGCTGGGCTCATGTCGGCCCGTCTGGCTCGGGGCACTTCGTGAAGATGGTCCACAACGGGATCGAGTACGGGGTGATGCAGGCGTTCGCGGAGGGCTACACGCTGCTGCACAAGAACGACCCGGAGCTCGACCTGGCGAAGGTCGCCCACCTCTGGGAGCAGGGCTCCGTCGTCCGCTCGTGGCTGAACGCCCTGGCCGCCCGGGCGTTCGAGCAGGAGGGCACCGGGCTCGAGGCGCTGCAGCCGTGGGTCGACGACTCCGGCGAGGGCCGCTGGACGATCGAGGCCGCGCTCGACCAGGCGGTACCGACCCCGGCGATCACCGCGGCGATGTACGCCCGGTTCGCGTCCCGTGGCGAGGACGACTACGGAGCACGCGTGCTCTCGGCGCTGCGCAACCAGTTCGGCGGCCACGCGGTGAAGCGCGCCGACTAGCCCACGAAGCCACGACCACGATGAGCTCCTTCCCCCCCATCGACGGTCCGCTCAGCGCCGGCCTCGACCACCTGCCGCCGCTCCCGTCGGTCCTGGTGATCTTCGGTGCCTCCGGCAACCTGGCACGGCGCAAGCTGCTGCCCGCGATCTACAACCTCGCCTACGAAGGCGGCTTGCCCGAGCGGTTCCGGCTGATCGGGGTCTCGCGCGGCGAGCTGACCGACGACGAGTACCGCGACGCCGTCCGCGAAGCGGTCAGCCGCTACTCGCGTCGCGAGCCGGAGCCGGCGATGCTCGACGCGCTGCTCGAGACCGTCAGCTACGTGACCGGCGGCTTCGACGACGACGCGACCTACTCCGCTCTGCAGAAGGAGCTGGAGGCGATCGACTCCACCCTCGACGCGCCGCCGAACCGCGCCTTCTACCTGTCGACGTCGCCCGAGTTCTTCGGCCCGATCGTCGAGCGTCTCGGACGACACGAGCTCGCATCCCGCGACGTTCCCGGCAGCCGGGTGATCATCGAGAAGCCGTTCGGATCGACCCGTGCGGAGGCCGTCGAGCTGAACCGCTGCGTGCTCGAGGTCCTGAACGAGGACCAGATCTTCCGGATCGACCACTACCTCGGCAAGGAGACCGTCCAGAACCTGCTGGCGTTGCGGTTCGCCAACGAGCTGTTCGAGCCGCTGTGGAACCGCGACCACATCGCGTCGGTCCAGATCACCGCGGGCGAGACCGTCGGCGTCGAGGGCCGTGCCGGCTACTACGACCAGTCCGGTGCGCTGCGCGACCTGGTCCAGAACCACCTGCTGCAGCTGCTCTCGATCCTCGCGATGGAACCGCCGACCGCGTTCGCCGCCGACGAGATCCGGACCGAGAAGGTCAAGGTGCTGCGGGCGATCGAGGCACTCGACCCGGAGCGGATCGACGAGGTCGCGGTCCGCGGACGCTACGGCGCGGGGTCGATCGGCGCCGACGACGTGATCGGCTACGTCGACGAGCCCGACGTGCCGGACGGCTCGCGGACCGAGACCTTCGCGGCGCTGCGGCTGTACGTCAACAACTGGCGCTGGGCCGGGGTCCCGTTCTACGTCCGCACCGGCAAGCGGCTGTCGCGCAAGCTGACCGAGATCGCGGTCACGCTGCGCCCGGTCCCGCACATGGCGTTCCGGACCGACGAGCCGCTCGAGCCCAACCAGATCGTCTTCGCGATCCAGCCGAACGAGCACGTCTCGATCCGGCTCGCGGCGAAGGTCCCCGGCAGCGGCATGCACCTGCGCCCGGTCACGCTCGACTTCTCCTACGGGACGGCGTTCCTGTCGACGTCGCCGGAGGCGTACGAGCGGCTGGTCAGCGACGCGCTGCGCGGCGACGCGATGCTGTTCACCCGCGCCGACGAGGTCGAGGCGCAGTGGACGGTGGTCGATCCGATCCTGCGGGCGTGGGAGGCGTCGGACCTGCCGCCCGACGAGTACGAGGCCGGGACGGACGGCCCCGAGCGCCAACGCGACGTCCTCGAGCCCGGGGACCGGTGGCGGGCGGTCTGATGACCGAGACGGACACGTTCGGGCAGCACCGCGCCACCGACCACACGGTGTGGGCCGGGCAGGGCGTCGCGCCGGACGACATCGAGGGCGCGATGCGCCAGCTCGAGCGTGAGCGCTACCTGCTGACCGGCGGGGCACTGCCGGCTCGCGCGCTCAACCTGATCGTGATCGTCGACGCCGCCTTCGAGGGCGAGATCGTCCGCCGGCTCGACGCGGTCGGCCGCAACGCTCCGTCACGCACGATCATGCTGCGGGTCGCGCCGCACCGGACCCGACTCAACGCGCGGGTCGCCCTGTCGGCCTCCGACCCCGCCGAGCAGCGTCCTGACGCGACGCTCCACGAGCGGGTCACGATCGACGTCGGGGACCGCCACGTCGGCCGCCTCGAGTCGATCGTCGACCCGGTCGTGATGCCCGACGTGCCGACGCTGGTCTGGGCCCCGCACGGCCACCGCGCCGCGTTCGACGCCGTGGTCGCACTGTCGCAGTCCGTGCTGCTCGACACCACCGACGCCTCCGAGCCCGCCGCGGGGTTGCGCGCCGTCCACGCGCTGCTCGCCGACCACGACCTGACCGTGGTCGACCTGGCCTGGTTGCGGGCATCGCCGTGGCGCCTGCGCCTGGCCGCCCACTACGCCGACCCGCCGCGTCAGGCGGAGCTCGCCACGATCCGCGAGCTGGAGGTCCGGCACGACCGCCAGTCGACGGTCGCCGGATGGCTGCTCGCCGGGTGGATCGCCGACCGGCTGGGCTGGTCGGCGGGACCCGGCGGGATCGTCGCCGCCGACGGCGCCCCGATCGCGCTGCGGTTGGTTCCCGTCGACGTCGGCGTCCAGGGGCTGGCCGGCACCACGATCGTGACCGCCGACGGCCGCTTCTCGCTCGACCGCTGCGACGGTGGCCTGCGCGCCCACCGCGTCGCCGCCGGCCGCGACGACCGCTGGATGGTGCTCGGCGCGTCGCGCGGCGAAGCCGGCGTGCTGAGCGCCGCGTTCCGCCGGATCCTGGTCCCCGACGACGGCTACGTCGGAGCGCTGGAGGCGGCGCTCGCGTTGCGTTCCGCCCGCTGACCAGGATCGCCGTGGGAGTTTTGTCCGGAAGCCACAGATCCCCTCCTCCCGTACCCGTACCCTGTCCGCATGGCCTCGCTGCCCGCTAAGGTCCACGCCTTCCTGTTCGACATGGACGGCGTGCTGACGGACACCGCGCGTATCCACGCGACCGCCTGGAAGGAGCTGTTCGACGGCGAGTTGCGCCGCCGGGCGGCGATCGAGTCGGCCGACGCCGAACCGGGCGACCGCTTCCGGCCGTTCGACGCCGTGGACGACTACGTGCGCTACGTCGACGGCAAGCCGCGCGCCGACGGCGTCCGGTCGTTCCTCGCGTCGCGCGGGATCGTGCTCGACGACGGCACTCCCGACGACCCGGCCGATGCCGACACGGTCAACGGCCTCGGCAACCGCAAGAACGCCGAGGTCCAGCGGCTGATCGCCGAGCAGGGCGTCGACGTCTACGAGGATGCGGTCGGTTTCGTCCGCGAGCTGCGTGCCCGAGACCTGCCGTGCGCGGTCGTCTCGTCGAGCGCCAACGCGGAGCAGATCCTGACGGCCGCGGGGATCCTCGACCTGTTCTCGTCGATCGTCGACGGCAAGGCGCTGGTCGCGCGGAACCTGCCGGGCAAGCCCGCCCCCGACTCGTTCGTCGCCGCCGCCGGGGACCTCGGCGCGGACGTCACCGCCGCCGTGGTCTTCGAGGACGCGCTCGCCGGCGTCGCGTCCGGCCGCGCCGGCGGCTTCGGTTGCGTCGTCGGCGTCGACCGCACCGGGCAGCGCGAGGCGTTGCTCGACGCCGGCGCCGATCTGGTGATCACCGACTTCTCGACCCTGACCCTCGCCCCCTCGACGTCCCCGGGAGCCCGTGCATGACGCCGAACTTCGCCGCAGGCATGGATCCCTGGGGGATCCGCGAGACCGACCTCGACCTCGAGGCGCTGCCGCGCTCGGAATCGATCTTCGCCCTCGCCAACGGTCACCTCGGACTGCGTGGCAACTTCGACGAGGGTGAGCCGCGAGCCGAGTCCGGGACCTACCTGAGCGGGTTCTTCGAGTCGTTCCCGATCTCCTACGGCGAGCGCGGCTACGGCTACGCCGAGGACGGCCAGTCGGTGATCAACGTGACCGACGGCAAGCTGATCCGGCTGCTCGTCGAGGACGAGCCGTTCGACGTCCACCGCGGCTTCCTCAAGGAGCACGAGCGGTTCCTCGACTTCCGCAGCGGGATCCTCTCCCGCACCGTGCTGTGGACGTCGCAGGCGGGACGGACCGTGCGCGTCACGAGCAAGCGCCTGGTCTCGTTCACCCAGCGCAGCGTGGCGGCGATCTGCTACGAGGTCGAAGCGGTCGACCGCGAGATCCGGATCGCGCTGCAGTCGAACCTCCACGCCAACCAGTCGCAGATCGCCGAGCACCGGGACCCGCGCAAGGCGGCGGCGCTCGGCGACGTTCTCGCCCCCGAGCTGGCGAGCGCCCACGGACTGCGCGTCGTGCTCGGCCACCGGACCCACCGCTCGAAGCTCGCGCTGGCCGCCGGGATGGACCACACGATCGACACCGGCAACCTCGATCCGACCACGTTGACCCAGGTCGACGACGACCTCGGGCGGGTCACGGTGTCGGCGCTGCTCAAGCCGGGCAAGCCGCTGCGGCTGGTCAAGATGCTCGCCTACCACTGGTCCGGCCGGCAGTCGATCGACTGGTTGCGAGACCAGGTCGACGCCAGCCTCGAGAACGCGATGGCCGAAGGCTTCGACGGACTCGCGGCCGCGCAGCGCAAGTATCTCGACGACTACTGGACCGTGGCCGACTTCCAGGTCGACGGCGATCCCGAGCTGCAGCAGGCGCTGCGGTTCTCGAAGTTCAACCTGCTGCAGGCATCGGCGCGGGCCGAGACCCGGGCGGTCGGCGCCAAGGGACTGACCGGGACGGGCTACGACGGGCACGCGTTCTGGGACACCGAGAGCTTCATGCTCCCGCCGCTGACGTACACCAAGCCGTCGCTGGTCCGCGACCAGCTGCTCTGGCGCTACCGGACCCTGCCCCAGGCCCGCGAGCGCGCGCACCAGCTGGGGCTGCACGGCGCCGCGTTCCCGTGGCGGACGATCCACGGCGAGGAGTGCTCCGGCTACTGGCCGGCCGGCACGGCGGGCTTTCACGTCACCGCGAGCGTGGCCCACGCAGTTCAGCGCTACGTCGCCGCCACCGGCGACGACGAGTTCGAGCGCGAGCACGGCGTGGAGATGCTGGTCGAGACGGCGCGCCTGTGGGCGAGCCTCGGCCACTTCGACCACGACGGACGGTTCCGGATCGACGGTGTGACCGGGCCCGACGAGTACACCGCGCTGGTCGACAACAACGTCTACACCAACCTGATGGCGCAGCTCAACCTCGAAGCGGCGGCCGAGGCGACCGAGCGCCACGTCGACGTGGCGCAGACCCTCGGCGTGCGGACCGACGAGATCGCGTCGTGGCGGGTCGCGGCGGGCAACATGTTCATCCCGTTCGACGAGCGGCTCGGGCTCTATCCGCAGGACCAGGACTTCCTGACGCACGAGCGCTGGGACTTCGAGAACACGGGGCCGGACGAGTACCCGCTGCTGCTGTCGCACCCCTACCTGCAGCTCTACCGCCGCCAGGTGATCAAGCAACCCGACCTGGTGATGGCGCTGTTCGCCCGGGGCGATCGCTTCACCGCCGAGGAGAAGCAGCGCAACTTCGACTACTACGAGAGCGTGACCGTGCGCGACTCGTCGCTGTCGGCGTCGATCCAGTCGATCATGGCGGCCGAGATCGGCCACCTCGACCTGGCGTACGACTATCTCGCCGAGGGTGCGCTGACCGACCTCCACGACCTCAAGAAGAACGCCGCGGACGGCCTGCACATCGCCGCGATGGGCGGCGCGCTGATGGGCGTGATGTTCGGCTTCGGCGGCTTCCGCGACCACGGCGGGCAGATCTCGTTCCGGCCGCGGATCCCCAACGGGCTGTCGCGGATCGCCTTCCCGGTCGTGTACCGCGGACACCGGATCCGGGTCGAGATCGTCGCCGACCGCGTGACGTACTCGCTGATCCCCTCGGCCGTCTCGGACGCCGAGACGGTCGTGATCCCGTTCCTGCACGAGGACGAGGAGCTGGTGCTGACCGCCGCCGAGCCGATCGTCCGTCCGCTCGACGTGCCCGAGCCGCTGGTCGCCCCGGTCCAGCCGCTCGGTCGCGAGCCCGCGCGCCGCACCGGCGTGATGCCCCCGGCCCGGCTCTCCGTATGACCACCGCCGACGTCCCCACGCTGATCGCCGTCCCGGACGCGGATGCCGCGGCCGATGCCGCGGTGCGGCTGCTGCTGGAGGTGCTTCCCTCCACGGACCCGGCAAGCACCGTGGGCGGGCCGGCCCGCCCGCGGCCCGCGGCCCCGGGCGACGGCCCTCCCGGGACGGTGGAGGGGATTCCGGGAGCCGCGGCTGGCGTCGCCGGGACCGGTGAGCGCGGCCCCGACGGCGGCCCCCGCACGACGATTGCCCTGACCGGCGGTCGGTCTCCGATCGAGGCGTTCCGCCGGCTCGGCGCGCAGCCGGTGACCTGGCCGTGCGTCGACATCTTCCTCTCCGACGAGCGCTGCGTGCCCTACGCGCACGAGGACAGCAACGCCCGAGCCGTCGACGAGGCGCTGGGTCAGCGCGGCTACACGCTGCACGGCCTGCCCGAGACCGGATCCCCCGGCGACCGTGCTCGGGCCTACGCCCACGATCTCGGGGACCGCCGACTGGCTCTGGTGCTGCTCGGTCTCGGCGAGGACGGCCACGTCGCCTCGTTGTTCCCCGGACACGGTGGGCTCGACGCCAACGGCGCGACGGTGGCGATCCTCGACTCGCCGAAGCCGCCGGCGGAGCGGGTCTCGCTGACGTTGCCGCGGATCGCGGGAGCCGAACGGATCGTGCTGCTGGCCCTGGGCGCCGGCAAGGCCGACGCGCTGCGCCGCACGTTGCAGGGTCCGTCGCCGCTCGCTCCGGCGTCGTTGCTGCCCGCCGACCGCCTGACGATCGTCGCCGACGCGGACGCACTGCGGGCGGCCCGGGACGCCGGCCTCGTCCCCAAGACGGGCTGAGCGCGTGCCCGCGCCGCCCGGCAGCACGTCGGTGCTGGGTACGAGTATGAGCGCCGCGTGATCGATCGTTGGAACGTGCGGGACTGACCCAACCGGTCGGCGGCCGCGTGCGGGTCGTGCGCTGCAGGGTCCGCCGCCCTGGGTGACCGTGCAGGATGAGGTCCGGTATGCGGGTCCTACGCTGATCGGCCCTCGCCATGGACGAGCATGCAGAGCCGGTCCCGGTCGAGGCGCGCCTAGAAGAACGTCTGGGCCAGCTCCAGCAGGTCGAGGTCGACGGTCTTGACGCCGACGACCTCGGCCAACGGGACCCGCACGATCTCGGTGCCGCGCAGGGCGACCATCGTGCCGAACGCTCCCTCGATCACGGCTTCGGCCGCGGCGACCCCGTAGCGGGTCGCGAGCACGCGGTCGGTCGCCGTCGGGGTGCCGCCCCGCTGGATGTGCCCGAGCACCACGGTACGGGTCTCGTAGCCGGTCGCCGATTCCAGCTCGTGGGCCAACGCCGCCCCGATCCCGCCGAGCCGCTCGTAGCCGTACTCGTCGGTCTCGGTGTTGATCTTGACCTTGCGGCTGGTGCCGTCGGCGAACGCCAACCGGGCGCCCTCCGAGACGACGATGATCGAGAAGTCCTTGCCGCGCTCGTGCCGCTGCCGGATCGTCGCCGCGATCTGCTCGACGGTGATGTCGGTCTCGGGCACCAGGATCCCGTCGGCGCCGCCCGCGATCCCGGCGGTGACCGCGATCCAGCCGGCGTTCCGGCCCATCACCTCGACGACCATCACGCGGTCGTGCGACTGCGCCGTGGTGTGCAGCCGGTCGATCGCCTCGGTCGCGACGTGGACGGCGGTGTCGAAGCCGAAGGTCCGGTCGGTGCCGACGATGTCGTTGTCGATCGTCTTCGGCACCCCGACCACCGGCAGGTCGAGGCGCTCGTACAGCGTCCGCGAGATCTCCATCGTGTGCTCGCCGCCGATCGCGATGATCCCGTCGAGCGTGCCGTCGGCCATCGCGGCGCGGACGCGGTCCGGTCCGTCGTCGTGGCGGAACGGGTCGTAGCTCGACGTCGAGAGGATCGTCCCGCCGAGCGGCAGCAGGCCGGACAGCGCCGGGTGGTCGAGCGGCCGGTGGTCACCGTACGCCAGGCCGTGGTAGCCACGGAGCAGCCCGATCGGCTCGTGGCCCTCCTTCATCAGCTTGCGCCCCGCGGCGCGGATCACGGCGTTCAGCCCGGGGCAGTCGCCGCCAGCGGTCAGGATCCCGATGCGCATGTGCCAAGCCTACGGGGACGGCCGCCCGCCCCCGTTAGCCCGACGTCCAAAGGTCAGAGGCGTTCCACCAACGCTGCCATCCCCATGCCGCCGGCGACGCACATCGACTCGATCCCGTAGCGGCCGTTCTTCGTTTCGAGGCCGTTGATCAGGGTGCTCATGATCCGGGCCCCGGTCATGCCGAACGGGTGGCCGAGCGCAATCGCACCGCCGAACGGGTTGAGCTGTTCGTCATCGATTCCGAGCTCGTCCTTGCACGGGATGATCTGGGCGGCGAACGCCTCGTTGATCTCGACGACGTCGATCTGGTCAATCGTCATGCCGGTCCGTTCCAGCAGCTGCTGGATCGCGGGGATCGGGCCGACGCCCATGATCTCGGGTCGGATCGCGGCGACCGTGGTGGCGACGATCCGGGCGCGGGGCGTCACGCCGAGCTTCTCGGCCTTGGCGTCGCTCATGATCAGCGTCGCGGCGGCTCCGTCGTTGAGCGGGCAGGCGTTGCCGGCCGTGACGGTGCCGTTCTCGGGATCGAAGACCGGCCGCAGCTCGGCGAGCTTCTCGGCGGTGGTGCCGGGCCGCGGACCGTCGTCCTGTGTCACGACGGTCCCGTCGGGCAGCGTGACGGGGACGATCTCGCGGTCGAAGTGGCCGCCGTCGCGGGCCGCCACCGCTCGCTGCTGGCTGGTGGCCGCCCACGCGTCCTGGACCTCGCGGCTGACCTTCCACTGCCGAGCGACGTTCTCCGCGGTCAGGCCCATCGGCAGGTAGACGTTGCAGATCGACCCCTCGGAGCCGTCGAGCTGCGGGTTGAACTCCCAAGCGCCACCCTGAATCGAGCGCGAGATCGCCTCGACTCCGGCGGCGACGTACTGGTCGCCCTCGCCCGCCTTGATCGCGTGGAACGCGGTGCGGATCGTCTGCAGCGACGACGCGCAGAAGCGGTTGGTCGTGGCACCGGGAACCTCGAACGGCAGGCCCGCGAGCAGACCGGCGTTGCGCGCGATGTTGAACCCGTGCTCGCCCTCGCCGGACGCCGCGCCCATCAGCACGTCGACGGTCGCGGACCAGTCGACCTGCGGGTTGCGCTCGATCAGGGCTCGCAGCGGTACGGCGGCCAGATCGTCGGCCCGGACATCCTTCAGCGACCCCTTGCCGGCACGGCCGATCGGGGTCCGCACCGCGTCGACGATCACTGCTTCGGGCATCTGCGCACCTTTCGTAGGTCGGGGCGTCGGTTTGGAGACGACCCGTCCCGCGACGCTGGCGCGAGTGTACCCCAGAGATTGACCAGTCAGTCAAGGCCCTGGCGCTTCGCCCGGGTGGCGATCGCCCTCCGGCCCGCGGCGAACGCCCGCCGCGTCCCCGAGGACTACAGCCCGAGCTCGCGGACGCCGAGCTCGTCGAACCCAACGTGGTGAGCCAGCTCGTGGCGCACCGTGATCGTAACCTGCTCGCGCAGCTGCTCCGGGTCGTAGCCGAAGTCGCGTCGCAGGGTGTCCCGGAAGATCAGGATCTTGTCCGAGTGGTCGTCGCGGGTCGCCCCGTCGCCGACGTAGAGCCCGTAGGCGTGGTGCTTGCGGCCCTGGTCGGAGATCACGACCGCGACGTTGGTGTCGAGCACGCCCTGGAGCAGGTCCGGCAGGTCGTCCAGCGCTTCCCGCACCAGCCGCTCGAAGCCCGGCTCGGTCATCGGGTCGTGGGCCAGGAACTCGCCCTCGTCCGGATCGACGGCGAGGCCCTCGGCCGCGAGCCGCTCTGACTCCTCGACCAGCTGCTCGAACTCCTCATCGCTCGAGGGCTCTCGGTAGTCGGCGAGCCGGCCGGTCACGAGCGCCAGGCCGCCGACGAGCACCGCGAGCACCGCGCCGATCACACCCACGGTCTGGATCGCGCGCACCACCCCCACCGTCGCCCACCCCGCGACGAGGTAGCCGACGACCGACGCGACGCAGAGACCGACGACGGCCGTGACGATCGGGGTGCGGGGGCTCATGGACCGAAGATACGCCACACGCGCGGGGACCGCCACAGCACACGGATATAGGGGCTCTCCCCGCGGCGGGCCGTGGGTCGGCCCCGCGAATCGCCCGGCGTGTTCGTGGCGGGCTACTTCAGCATCGAGCGCGAGATCACCACGCGCTGGATCTCGTTCGTGCCCTCGTAGATCTGCGTGATCTTGGCGTCCCGCATGAACCGCTCCATCGGGTAGTCCTTGACGTAGCCGTAGCCGCCGAGGATCTGGAGCATCTCGACCGTCGTCGCCATCGCGTTGTCGGACGCGAACAGCTTGGCCATCGAGGTCCACTTGCCGAGGTCGCTCGCCTTGGGGTCGCGGTCGGCGGTCGCGCACGCCTTGTAGAGCAGCTCGCGCGCGGCGGCGGTCTTCGTCTCGGCGTCGGCGAGCTTCCACTGCAAGCCCTGGAAGGTCGCGATCGGCTTGCCGAAGGCGATCCGCTCCTGGGCGTACTTGGTGGCGTAGTCGACGGCGCCCTGGGCGATCCCGACCGCCTGGGCGGCCGCGCCGAGCCGGGTCCGCTCGAGCGTGCCGAGCGCGACGGAGAGCCCGCGGTCGACCTCGCCGATCACGTTGGCGGCCGGCACCCGCACGTCCTGCAGCACCGGCGACCCGGTCGGCGAGCCCTTGATCCCGAGCTTGTGCTCGAGCGGCCCCCACGAGAAGCCCTCGCGGTCGGACTCGACGACGAACGCCGTGATCCGGTTGCTCTCGAGGTTGGTCTTGGCGAAGACGACGTAGTAGTCGGCGATCGAGGTGTTGGTGATCCAGTTCTTGGCGCCGTTGATGACCCAGTCGTCACCGTCGCGGACGGCGGTCGTCTTCATCGACGCGGGATCGGATCCGGCCTCCGGCTCGGACAGCGCGAACGCGGGAGACCACTCGCCGGTCGCGGTCTTCGGCAGGAACCGCTGCTTGAGCTCGTCGGAGCCGAACAGGCGGATCGGCAGCGAGCCGAGCTCCTGGATCATCAGGATCAGCGCCGACGACGCGCAGACCTTGGCGATCTCCTCGACCGCCATCTGCAGCATCAACGTGCCCATGTGCGTCCCGCCGTACTCCTCGGGCACGGCCAGCCCGAGGATGTCGGCCTCGCCGAGCAGCTTGCGGACGTCCCACGGGTACTCGCCCTGCTCGTCGATCTCGGCGGCCCGCGGCGCGATCTGCTCCTGCGCGATCTGCCGAACGGCGTCGCGGAACTCGACGAACTCCTCCGGGATGTCGTAGAGACCGGCGGTAGCAACGTTGGACATGCCGGGGATCCTACGCCGCGGACCGCAGCGCGGTGGACCCGTGTACGCAGCAACCCCACGAACGGCGTACCGAACGGTCGTTATGTTGGGCCCGGAGTCGAGCCGGTGGTCGCGGATACCCGCCGAACGGCGGGCCGGACGGCGCTACGCGGCGGCCGCGACGCAGCTGGCGCAGTGGCCGCTGACCACGACGGTCGCAGAGTCGACCCGGTGGCCGCCGGCCTCCGCGGCCTTGCGTGCCGCCGCCCGGCTGGCGCTCGTGTCCAGGTCGAACAGCGCCCCGCAGCGGGTGCAGGTGAAGTGGTCGTGCGGCGTCGGATCGGTGTCGTAGCGCGCGGCGCCAGGCGCGGCGACGCGGCGGACCACGCCGAGATCCGCGAACAGCTCGAGCGTCGAGTAGACCGTCGGCAGCGCCAGACCGGGAAGCTCGCTCGAGGCTTCGCGCAGCAGGCCCTCGGCCGTCACGTGGCGATGCGAGCCGGCGAGGATCCGGTGCAGCGCCAACCGCTGTGGCGTCACGCGGAGGCCCGCGGCGCGCAGCTGTCCCACGAGCCGCGTGTCGGCGTCGATGGGAATGGTCACGGGATCCATACGAGAATCGTAGTAGAAGCTCCTAACCTGTAGCGCCTTAAGAGTGCGGCGCTGGGCCGAGTCGGTAGCTTGCGGGTATGTCCGACGCCCCGTTCGACCAGCCGGGCCTCGAGGTCACGATCGACCAGATCGTGGCCGACGAGGTGCAGGGCCGGTTCGTGTTGATCGACGTCCGCGAGCCCCACGAGTGGGAGGCCGGCCGGATCGAGGGCGCCAGCCACATCCCGATGGATCAGCTCGGTCCGCAGATCGACCGCTTCGATCCCGACGTCGCGATCGTCTTCCAGTGCCTGGTCGGCGGCCGTTCGGCGATGGCCGCCCAGGCGTTCCGCGGCCAGGGGTTCGACGCCTGGTCGCTGGCCGGCGGGATCCAGGAGTGGGACGCCCGCGGCCTGCCGCTGGTCCCCGAGGGCGCGCAGGTCGTCGGGCACTGAGCCGGCACCGCGCCCCACGCTGGGGCGCCGGGACGGTGGGTCGCGTGACGGCCCAGCCGTGGGCTACGGCCGGGGCTCGTCGCCGCGCCGCAGCGCACAGGCGGCGGAGCAGATCTCGACGACCTCGTCGAGATCGTCGGTGACCACGAACAGGTCCAGGTCGCCGGGCGACATCAGCCCCTCGGCGAGCACGCGCTCGCGCAGCCAGTCGACCAGGCCGGACCAGAACGTCGTGCCGTAGAGCACCACCGGGTAGCGCCGGATCTTCTCGGTCTGGACCAGGCAGAGCACCTCGAACAGCTCGTCGAGCGTGCCGAGCCCGCCGGGCATCGCGACGAACGCATTCGAGTAGCGGACGAACGAGACCTTGCGAACGAAGAAGTAATGGAACTCGACCTCGAGGTCCAGGTACGGATTGCCGCCGCGCTCGAACGGCAGGTCGATCGTCAACCCGACCGAGCGTCCCCCGTGCTCGTGCGCGCCGCGGTTGGCGGCTTCCATGATTCCCGGGCCCCCGCCGGTGATCACGGTCGCGTTCGCCTCGGTGACGAGTCGCCGCGTCAGCTCCCGGGTCGTCTCGTACGTCTCGGTGCCCGGGCCCTGGCGCGCCGACCCGAAGACCGTGATCCCGTCGTGCACGTGCGACAGGGCGCGGAACGCCATGTCGACCTCGGCCGAGATCCGCTCGACGCGCTGATCGTCGGTCAGCTCGGTGACGACCTGTGGCCATTCCGCGCTGAGCAGCTCCTCGTCCGGGGTTTGCGGTTCGCGCGGCGTGGGGGTCACCCGCCGACCGTATCGAGTCGGCTCCCCAACCCCGCCGGGCCCTGGTGTGCGGTTGCCCCGCTCATACCGGGTCAACCGCACACCAGTCCCGACGGACCGGCGGTCAGGCGGCGTCGAGCACCGCGTGCGCGACGGCCACGGCGACTGCGGCCCGGTCGACCAGGGTGGTGGCGTCGATGTGCTCGTCCTCGGCGTGGGCGCCGCCGCCGAGCGGACCGAGCCCGTCGATCGCGACCCCGACCCACGGCGCCAGGTGACTGGCGTCGGACGCGCCGCCGCGCGAGCTGGCGACGATCGGACGGCCGAGCGTCGCCGCCGCCCGCTCGAGCACCGGCGCGGCTTGCGCACGGTGGTCCATTCCGGGCCAGCGGCGGCCGAACGACGCCTCGATCACGACCTCGTCGACCTCGACCGGCACCTGGTCGAGCACCCGCTCGATCACGGCGATCTCGTCGGCTCGCAGGTCGAAGGTCAACCGGCCCTCGGCGGGCACGACGTTGATCGCGTCGCCGCTCTGGATCACCGTCGGGACCACGCTGAGCCGTCCGGGGCCGGACGGATCGTGGCGGGCGGCGACCTGGTGCGCGACCGTGGCGAGCGCGAGCAGCGCGTTGCGCCCGTCGTCGGGCCGGCTGCCGGCGTGTGCCGAGCGTCCGCGGGCGACGACGTCGATCGACGCAGCGGCCTTGCGGCGCACGACCACCGCCTCGTCACCGGTGTCGGTGCGCTCGCCACCCTCGAAGCAGAGACAGGCGTCCCATCCGTCGAACCGCGACCCGTGGACGAACGGCGCGACGCGCCATTCCTCGTCCGAGACCAGCAGCAGCGCGAGCTCGCTGAACCGACCGGGCTGGGCGGCGAGCGCGCGCAGCACGCCGACGGCCAGCGCGTCCCCGCCCTTCATGTCGAACGTCCCCGAGCCCTCCCAGCGACCGTCCTGCCGGTCCAGCGGGCGGTGCCGGTCGGCCGGGATCACGGTGTCGAGGTGGCCGAGCAGGACGATCCGCCCGGTGCCCGTGCCACTGAGGTGCACGAGCAGGTCCGGCGCGCACGACGAGGTCGAGCAGGGAATCCGCTCGGCCCGCGCGTCGACCGGCAGCGCCTGCTCGACCATCGCGGCGCAGCGCTCGTAGCCGTGCGCGTCGCCGCTGACCGACGAGCAGTTGACGAGCGGCTCGAGCAACGAGACCGCGTCCGCGGCTACGGCTTCCGCGGTCTCGCGGAGCATCGGAGCGGCAGACGACGAGGAGGACACGCCTTCCACCATATGCGCTCGTACCGGCCCGCCGAGCGCTACGTGCCGGAGTCCTGTGCTTCGTCTTCGTCCCCCGACAGCTCGGTCGGCTCGTCACCGCCGACCGCCTCGGCCGGGTCGATCGCCTCGACGTCGGGACCGTCGTAGTTCGAGCAGTCGGCGACCAGGTGGTCCTCGGCACAGACCGTCAGCGCCTTCCAGCGCGCGGTGTAGTCGCGGTTGTAGGCGAGCATGTCGCGGTCGACGTTCGGGGCGTCCGCGCCGCCGGCTCGGGCCTGCGACGCGCGCATCAGGAAGATGTTGATCTTGCCGGTCTCGATCCGGTAGCGGATCTCGTCGTCGGTCAGCCCGGTCTCCTCCTTGTACTCGTCGAAGGTCTTTCCGCCGGCGTAGGTCAGCCCGATCGTCCGCTTCCACTCCTTGTCGAACTCGGACTGCGGCACGTCGATCTGCTGCTCCTGCTGCTCGCCGCGGACCCACTCCGCGCGGATCAGGGTGCTCATCACGCGGTCGCTGATCTCGGCGTCCGACAGCGGCGAGCCGGCGAACGCGGCCTCGCGCATCGTGATCTCGTACCAGCGGTCGAACGACTCCTGCGTGATCGGCGTGTCGTTGACGATCGCCACCGCGTCGTCGGGCACGTCGTCGGCCGGGTCGCTGCCGCACGCCGTGAGGGTCGCCCCCAGGGCGAATGCGAGGACCAGGCGGACGGCTGTTCGGCGCGACGGCGTACGAAGCATGCGGCCATTCTGCCCGAACCGCGCGCTTCAGGACACAGTTCGTCCCGCGGCCGGTGTGGACACGGTGCCGTAGGATCGGCCGATGGCTTCTTCCCCACAGGTCGGCGACGTCGCGCCGGACTTCACGCTCGAGGGGACGGACGGCCCGTTCACCCTGTCCGCCCACCGCGGGCAGCGCGTGGTGCTGGCGTTCTACCCCGGCGACGAGACCGCGGTCTGCACCAAGCAGTTCTGCTCGTACCGCGACCGCGCCGACGACCTGGCCGGGCTCGATGCGACCGTGATCGGGATCAGCGGCAAGGACGTCACCAGCAAGCAGGCGTTCCGCGACAACCACGGCCTGACCGTGCCGCTGCTGGCCGACCCGGACCGGGCGGTCGCGGCGCTCTACGGCGTGACGTCGCGGATCATGGGCACCAAGCGCGCGACCTTCGTGATCGACGAGGACGGCCGGGTCGCCTGGAGCAAGGTCCACGCACTCGGCGCGACCTACGTCTCGGTCGACACGCTGCAGGCCGTGATCGGCAAGCTGCCGGCCACGAGCTGAGCGGACTACCGCTCCTCGGCCAGCGGCCGGCCGTCGTCGCGGACCAGGTTGGCCGGCGGGTACGGGCCGCACCAGTTGTCGCGAGCACCGTCGACGGTCAGCACCGAGCCGTCGACGTAGTCGCCCGCGGGTGACGCCAGGTACGCGACCAGCCAGGCGATCTCCTCCGACCGGCCGAGCCGTCCAAGCGGGATCGTCGCGGCGGCGCCGTCGACCATCGGCTTGGGGTACTTCGCCAGGAACGTGTCGGTCGCGAAGTGTCCCGCGGCGATGGCGTTGAGCCGGATCCCGAACCGCGCCCACTCGATCGACAGCACCCGCATCAGGTTCTCGACTGCCGCCCGGGCCGCCGACGAGTGCGCCATCCCCGGCAGCCCGGTGTGCGGGGTCAGCGTGATCGACACGACCTTCCCGGAGCGCTGCGGGATCATCGCCTTGGTCGCGACCGCGTGGGTCATCAGCCAGGTCCCGTCGACGTTGAGCCGGGTCACCGTGCGGAAGCCCTTCGGCGTGATCTCCTCGGCCGGGGTCAGGAACTGCCCGCCGGCGTTGTTGACCAGCAGGTCGATCCGGCCGTGCTCGGCGACCACGGCGTCGACCAGCGCATCGACCTGCTCCTCCTCGCGGATGTCGCAGGTCGCCGCGTGGCAGCGCCCGTCCGCGGCCAGCGCGACCGTCTCGTCGAGCGGGTCGCGGCGACGGCCGCAGACGACGACCGTGGCACCGAGCGCGGCCAGCTCGATCGCCGTCGCCCGACCGAACCCCGAGCCGCCGCCGGTCACCAGGCAGACCTGGCCGTCGAGCAGGCCGTCGCGGAACAGCCGCGAGCTCACGCGTTGGCTCCCGCGACGCGAGCGAGCGCGTCGATTCCTGCGCGACTATTCGACACAACTCGACGCGCGCCCGTGGGCTTGCGGAGCGGATCGACTTCCGGGCAACAACTCGGCAGAACTCGACGCGCGCTCACGCCGCCCGCTCTTCGTCGCCGTCGATCTCGGACTCGTCCCCGACCGTCAGCAGCGTGCGGCCCGCGTCGACGGCGTCGCCGACCGCGACGTGCAGCGCGGTGACGGTACCCGCCGTCGCCGCGGTCACCTCGTGCTCCATCTTCATCGCCTCGAGCACCAGCAGGCGCTGGCCGACCGTCACGAGGTCGCCCTCCGCGACCTCGACCCGCAGGACGGTGCCGGGCAGCGGCGCGTCGAGCGACCCGGCCGTCGCCTGGTCGCCCGGGTCGGGGAATCGCGACTGCTCCACCAGCGCGACCTGCCCCCGCCCGTTCCCGACCCAGACCGCGTCGCGGCCGACGTGCACCGAGAACCGCCGACGGACCCCGTCCACCCGCAGCACCACCTCGGTCGACGTCGCGCGGACCAGCTCCGCGTCGCGCGGCTCGCCGTCGATCGTCAGCGTCGCGAGCTGCCCGGTCCGGCCGAGGCGGTAGCCGACGGCCAGCCCGTCGCCGCCGCTCAGCGGCCGGTACGACGTCGCCTGTGGCACGGCGGGGACGTTGCGCCAGCCGCTTGGCAGGGTCGCCGCGACGGCGGCGGTCGCCCGCCGCTCCGCCTGCGCGGCGAGCGCGGCCGCCACCGCCGCCCAGCGCAGGTCGTCACCGGTCACCAGCGGCTCGGCGAGCGCATCGAGCTCGGGACCGTCGAGCAGCTGGGTGTCGTGCGCCACGGTCGTGAAGGTGTCGCTCTCGAGCACCCGCACGAGCAGGTCGCGGTTGGTCCCGACCCCCGCCACGTCGGCCCCGGCGAGCACCGCCCGCAGCCGCCGGATCGCGCCGTCGCGGGTCGCCGCGTGGACGATCAGCTTGGCCAGCATCGAGTCGTAGTGCGGCGAGACCACGTCGCCCGGATCGACCGCGCTGTCGAGCCGGACCCGGGTCTGGCGGGGAACGCCGGCGGGCGCACTGTCCGGGTCGGCGACCGCGAACCCGAACCGCTCGACGGTGCCGGTCTGCGGGCGCCACCCAGCCGCCGCGTCCTCGGCGACGATCCGCGCCTCGATCGCGTGTCCGCGGGCGACCGGGTCGATCGCCGCGTCCGGCAACGCTGCTCCCTCCGCGACCGCGATCTGCAGCGCCACCAGGTCGAGCCCGCAGACCAGCTCGGTCACCGGGTGCTCGACCTGCAGCCGGGTGTTGACCTCGAGGAAGAAGACGTCGCCGTCCGGCGCCAGTACGAACTCGACCGTGCCGGCCCCCACGTAGTGCAGCGCTTGGGCCGCGCTGCGTGCCGCCGTCGCCAGGGTCCGGCGCACGGCGGGATCGATCGCCGGGGCCGGCGACTCCTCGATCAGCTTCTGGTGGCGCCGCTGGATCGAGCAGTCGCGCTCCGGCAGCACGCTGACCGTCCCGTGCCGGTCGCCGAGGATCTGGACCTCGACGTGGCGCGGCCGCTCGACGTAGCGCTCGAGGAAGACCGTGCCGTCGCCGAACGCGGCGTCCGCCTCGTGGCGCGCCGATGCGACCGCGTCGACCAGGCCGTCAGGCCCGTCGACCCGCCGCATCCCGCGGCCACCGCCTCCCGCCGATGCCTTGACCAGCAGCGGGTAGCCGACCTGCTCGGCGTAGCGCCGCAGCGCCGCCTCGTCCGGGTCGTCGGACAGCGTCCGTCCCGGCAGCACCGGCACGCCGGCCGACGCCATCAGGTCGCGGGCGCGCAGCTTCGAGCCCATCGAGTCGATCGTCTCGGGGTCGGGGCCGATCCAGCGCAGACCGGCGGCGATCACCGCCCGCGCGAACCGCGCGTCCTCGGCGAGGAAGCCGTAGCCCGGGTGGATCGCGTCCGCCCCGGTGCTCCGGGCAGCGGCGATCACCGCGTCGCCGCGCAGGTAGGAATCGGCCGGACTCGCCCCGCCGAGCGCGACGGCGAGATCGGCCTCGCGGACGAACGGCGCGTCGGCGTCGGGGGTCGAGTGGACGGCGACCGTGGCGATCCCGAGGTCGCGGCAGGTGCGGAAGATCCGGCGGGCGATCTCGCCGCGGTTGGCGACCAGCAGCGTGCGGATCGGGCTGTCGAGCGGGCTCACGTGCGGAACACCCCGTAGCCCTCGGCGCCGGCGATCGGCGCGGAGTGGCAGGCGGACAACGCCATCCCGAGCACCGTGCGGGTGTCTCGCGGGTCGATGATCCCGTCGTCGTAGCCCCGTCCGGAGACCGCCAGCGCGACCTGCTCGGCGGCGATCTTGCCGCGGACCGCGTCCTGCATCGCCGTGTCGGCCTCGTCGTCGTACGGGCGGCCCTGGGCCTCCGCCGCCTGGCGCGCGACGATCGACAGCACGCCGGCCAGCTGGTCGGGACCCATCACCGAGGCGACCGCGTTCGGCCAGGCGAAGAGGAACCGTGGTCGGTACGCCCGCCCCGACATCGCGTAGTTCGCCGCCCCGTACGACGCCCCGATCACCACCCCGAGGTGCGGAACCGTCGAGTTGCTGATCGCGTTGAGGAACTGTGCGCCGTGCTTGATGATGCCGCCCTGCTCGTACTCGCGGCCGACCATGAACCCGGTGGTGTTGTGGAGGAACAGCAGCGGCACGTGCTTCTGGTTGGCCAGCTGGATGAACTGCGTGGCCTTCTGGGCCTCCTCGCTGAACAGCACGCCGCGGGCGTTGATCAGCACGCCGACCGGGTAGCCGTGGATCCGTGCCCAGCCGACCGAGAGCGCCGTGCCGTAGGTCGGCTTGAACGGATCGAACCGCGAGCCGTCGACGATCCGCGCCAGCACCTCGTCCGGGTCGAACGGCTGGCGCAGGTCGGACGGCGCGATCCCGAGCAGCTGCTCGGGGTCGGCCCGCGGCGGTTCGACGTCGGGCGGGGCTACTTGCGGGCCCGGCCCGTGCTTCCGCCAGCCGAGGTTG
>JBQGEK010000207.1:0-4701 GCA_052039575.1 Patulibacter sp.
AGCGCGCGGTCCCAGTTCGACACGCAGACCATCGGGACCCCGGCGGCGTCGAGCTGCTCGAGCGCGTCGTGTACCCCGGCGAGCGGCACGAACTCGAGCGCGGCGAGGAACCCGTCGACGAACGGCTCGTCGACCTCCGCCGCGTCCAGGCCGAGACCGGCGGCGAGCACGCCCGCCGCCCGGACCTGCAGCGCCCGCAGCTGCTCGCTGTCGCGGGCCCGCAGGTGGTGCGCCTTGTAGTAGGCGATCTCGCGGCGCAGCGCCGTCGAGATCAGCTCGTCCGGTCGTGGGGTGCCGCGGTCGGCGAGCAGCCGGGCGATCGCGGGCACCGGGTCGCGCATCGTGACCAGGCAGCCCATCGCGTCGAGCGTCAGCGCCCGGATCGGCGATCTCGCCACCGGGGGATCAGCCGCCCTGGATCGCGGTCAGGACCTCGACCCGCTCACCGGCCCGCAGCGTTCGCCGCGGCCACTCGGCGCGCACCACGACCTCGCCGTCGATCGCCACCGCCACCCCGCGCGCGTGGGCCGCGGTCTCGAGCTCCGCCAGCAGCTCGGTCACGGTCCGGCCGGCCGCCGCGCGCGGCTCGCCGTTGACGGTCACGGTCTCGGTCAGGTCGCTCATCGTTCGTCGTGCTCCTCGTGCGGGAAATCGTCACCTAGGCCAGCTTCGGCGGTCGAGCGAGCGTCCGGGCCGACCATGACAGACGCGAACCGCCGCGGGTCGACGGCGGCCAGCGGGTCGATCGCTCCGTACCGCTCCGGCAGGGTCCGCTGGCCGGTCATCCGGTCGGCCAGCAGCGCCCCGGTGATCGACGCGAACAGCACGCCGTTGCGGTGCTGCCCGGTCGCCAACCAGAGTCGCTCGACCCCGTGGGCCGGACCGATCGCGGGCATCCCGTCGGGGCTGGTCGGCCGCCAGCCGACCAGGGTCTCGACGAGCTCGAGGTCGAGCACCCCCGGGACCAGCTCGGACCCGTCGCGCAGCAGGTCGTGGACCGCCCAGGCGGTCACCGTGCGATCGAAGCCGCGCTCCTCGGTGGTCGCCCCGAGCACGTAGCGACCGTCGTCGCGCGGGACGAGGTAGCCCGGACCGAACCGCAGCACGCGCTCGACCATTCCGGGGCCGCTCGGATCGCGCAGCATCAGCAGCTGGCCCTTGACCGGGCGGACCGCGACCCGCGCGTGGTCCGGGACCCCGGCGAACCGGCCCGACTCCGCGCCGCCCGCCAGCACCACCGAGCCCGCCCGGACCACCGTGCCGTCCGCCCGCTCGACCCCGACCGCGCGGTCGCCGTCGAGCACCAGACCGCGCACCTCGCACCCGGTCTCGAGCGTGCCTCCCGCTGCGACGACTGCGTCGGCCAGCGCGGCGGTCACCGTTCGCGGGTCGACCGCCGCGTCGTCGGGGATCTCGACCGCCAGCCGCAGCGTCGGTGCCAGCGCCGGCTCGCGCTTGCGAGCCGCGCTCGGCATCAACCGCTCGGTCCGCAGGCCGAAGCGGTCGCAGATCGCGCGGAAGCGGTCGAGCGCCTCGGCTTCGTCGCGGTCGCGCGCGACCGCCAGGGTTCCGTGGGTGCGGATCGCGACCTCGTGGCCGGACGCGGCGCGCAGGCCGTCGACGAACTCCGGCCACCGCTCGCGCGCGAGCTGACCGAGCTGCAGGTGGACGGGATCGTCCGGTTCGACCTCGGTGATCGGCGCGAGCATCCCCGCGGCCACGCGGCTGGTGCCCTCGCCCGGGCGTCCGCGGTCGAGCACGTGGACCGTCGCTCCGCGGCACAGCAGCTCCCGGGCGACCGGCAGCCCGGCGAGTCCCGCGCCGACGATCACGACGTCGGGGTTCGCGGAGTTCGAGGGTGCGCCGGCCACGCCCGGAGGCTACTTCCTGGCCGACCGCTCCCCCGTCGTGGCCTGCCAGACTCGTCCGATGACCCCCGAGCAGCGTCGCGCCCGGTTCGCCGCCGTCCACCTGTACCTGGTCGGCCCGCTGGCCGCCCGCGGACGCGGACTGGTCGAGATCGCCGAGCAGGCGATCGCGGGCGGGGTCGACGCGATCCAACTGCGTGACAAGACCGCGGACGACGCCGAGCTGGTTTCCGGGCTGCGGGCGCTCCGGCCGCTCTGCGACCGGACCGGGACCCTGCTGATCCTCAACGATCGCCCCGACCTGGCCGTCGAGGGCGGCGCCGACGGGGTGCACGTCGGGCAGGACGACCTCACGGTCGCCGAAGCGCGGGCGATCGTCGGCGAGGACCGGCTGATCGGGCTGTCGACCCACGACCCGCAGCAGGTCGACGCCGCGGTCGGCGCGGGCGCCGACCACATCGGCGTCGGGCCGATCAACGCCACCCCGACCAAGCAGGGCGTCGCCGGCGTCGGTGTCGACCTGGTCCGCCACGCGGCGGGTCGGCCGCTCCCGTTCGTCGCGATCGGCGGGATCGACGCCGGCAACGTGGACGCGCCGCTCGACGCCGGCGCGCAGCGCGTGGCCGTCGTCCGCGCGATCGTCGACGCCGACGACCCCCGGACCGCCGCGGCCACGTTGCGCGCCGCCGTCGACCGCCACCGCTGACCCATCTGCCGCGCTACCGCGGGTACGACGGCGGGCACCAAGCCGTCCCGAATCGTCGCGGCCCGGCATGATGGAGGGCCATGGCTGACCGCAAGCGCAAGCGCAAGAGCTCCGCGGCCCGCACCGCGCCGGCCCGGCCCGTGCAGCGCGAGCCCAAGGCGGCACCCGCGCCGCCGAAGCCCCGCCCCGAGAGCGGCGCGGAGATGATGAAGCGCGGCTACGCCCGCGCCGAGGAGAAGAACCAGGCCGTCCGCGACTCGCTGCAGCCGTTGGAGCCGGGCGAGCGCCCCGGGGTCGTGGTCAGCGCGGTCGCGTGGATGACGCTGATCGCCCTGGTGATGGTCTACAACGCCGTCGCCTCGAACGGCCTGAGCGACGGCAGCCGGGTCGGCAACGGCGCGATGGTGCTGTTGATCGCGGTCGCCGCGATCGGGACGTGGCGACTGGAGTACTGGGCGATCCTCGGGACGCAGACCCTGCTCGTGCTGACCCTGGTCTCGCTGATCCTCGCTGCGCTGGTCGTCACCAACGTGCTGCTGATCCTGCTCGCTGTCGCGGGCGCTCTGGTCAGTGGGTACCTCTTCTACAAGCTGGTCAAGGTGATGGCCCGGGTCCAGAAGACCATGGTGCTCCAGCGCGAGGCCGACGGCCACCGCTAAGCGAATTTGGGGCACCCGCCAATAGGAGGTACGGGCACCCCACGACGTTCAGTAGGGTCGGAGGTCGCCCCCAGTGAGACCCCCTAGAACGACGCAGGAAGACCACTTCATGGCTCAGTACGACACGATCGTCATCGGCTCCGGTCCGGGCGGCTACGTTGCCGCGATCCGCGCCGCCCAGCTCGGGCAGAAGACCGCGGTGGTGGAGAAGGACACCGTCGGCGGTCGCTGCCTCAACTACGCCTGCATCCCGGCCAAGGCGGTGCTCCGGACCGCCGACGTGCTGACGGAGGCGCGCGAGGGTGACGAGTTCGGCCTGCAGATCGACAACATCTCGGTCGACTTCGACAAGGTCCAGGAGCGCCGCAGGAAGATCATCAGCCAGCTGACGGGTGGCGTCGCGGGGCTGCTGAAGAAGAACGGCATCGACTACCTCGAAGGCGAGGCCTCGCTGGACGCCGACGGCAACGTCGTCGTCGCGGGTGAGACGCACCAGGTCAAGAAGGGCGTGATCCTGGCGACCGGCTCCGTCCGCCGCGCGATCCCCGGCGTCGAGTACGGCGGCCGCGTGATCGGCACCGAAGAGGCCTGGGCGCTGGAGAAGCTGCCGGGCAAGATCGTCGTCGTCGGCGCGGGCGCGTCGGGCACCGAGATCGCGTCGGCCTACGCGCGCCTCGGCTCCGAGGTCCAGCTGTTCGAGTTCCTCGACCGCGTGCTGCCGTCGGAGGACGTCGACATCTCGCGGGTCGCGAACCGCGAGTTCAAGAAGCAGGGCATCGACGTCCACACGTCGACCAAGGTCGCCGACGTCTCGACGACCGACGACCAGGTCACGTTCACCTTCCAGAAGGGCGACGGCGAGAAGACCGAGGCCACCGCCGACTGGCTCGTGATCGCCACCGGGCGCGCGCCCGACGTCGAGGCCCTCGGGCTGGACGTCGCCGGGGTCAAGACCGACGAGAAGACCGGCCTGATCGAGGTCGACGGCCGGCTGCGCACGTCGCGCAAGGGCGTCTACGCGATCGGCGACCTGGTCCCCGGCCCCGCACTGGCCCACAAGTCGTCCGACGAGGGCGTGATCGCGGCCGAGGACATCCAGGGCCTCGAGACGCACCCGATCAGCTACATCGACATCCCCCGTGCCACCTTCTGCAAGCCGAACGTCGGCAGCTTCGGCCTGACCGAGGAGCAGGCGAAGGAGCAGGGCTACGACGTCGTCGTCGGCTAGATCCCCTACGGCGCGGTCGGCGGGGCCACGGTCTACGGCGAGGCCGGCACCGAGAAGATCATCGGCGACAAGAAGTACGGCGAGCTGCTGGGCGGCCACATCGTCGGCGCGAAGGCGACCGAGATGATCCAGGAGCTGGTCAACGCCAAGGCGCTCGAGGGCGGCTACGCCGAGGTCGCCCGCACGATCCACGGCCATCCGACGCTGTCGGAGGCCGTGATGGAGGCCGCGCGCGCGGCC
>JBQGEK010000208.1:0-1889 GCA_052039575.1 Patulibacter sp.
CCAAGACCTGCCGCACGTCTCCCAGCCGTCGGGTATCCGCCGGTCGGGCGCATTTCGGGGCGGTGACCTGGGCACAGGCCGGATATGCGCCGTGCCTTCCCCACGTTCCTCGCCGCGTTGCTGGTCGCCGGGGTTCCGGCGTCCGCCGCCCACGCGCAGTCCGGCGGACCAACGCCCGCTCGAGGGCAGGCGGCCGTGGTCGCGAGCGCCAAGGGCAACCCGACGGTGAGCTTCCTGGCCAACCGGTCGCTCGACGTCGCGGTCACCTACCGGCGTCGGTCGTCGTCGACGCGGTCCGTCCAGCTGGCTGGGCGCTTCGCCGTCTCCGGCCGGCGTTGCCCCTCCCGCCCGTCGTCCTCCGACCGCCGCCGGCTCGGCACCGCGTCGCGGAACGGTGCACGCTCGTCGTACTTCACCGCGCGGGGCAGCGCGCGCTTCCGCACCGGCACCAACCGGATCTGCGTCTGGGCGCGCGAGGGCTCCGGCAGCTACCGCCGGCTGGCGATGATCCGCGAGCCGTTCGTGCGGTCGATGTTCGCGCTGACCAGCGCCGAGGGCACCGACGGCGAGCTCGCGATCACCGCCTACCAGGCAGCGTCGACCGCGGCGATCAGCGGTGCCCGCGTGGTCGAGGGCCTGGGACCCGGCGACAGCTGCCGCGTCGAAGAGTCGCCCGCGACGTCCAGCGAGGTCGCGGGGATCTTCCTCTCCGGCCTCTCGCACGCCACGGGCTCGAACTGCACGCGGCTCGGCGCCAGCATCACCAGCGCGGTCGGGTCGGGAGTCGTCGAGGCCGGGCCGACCGCGGTCGGGGCTCAGACGCGGGTCGTCCAGCACGTGGGCGACTGCAATCCGGACATCACCCGCAGCGTGCCGGTTCCGGGTGCGCAGGCCGGGACCTTCATGGCCGCCGCGGGCTGCCGACTCGGGCGCGTGATCTCGGGGACGAGCGAGACCCGCCGGCGGGCCGGGATGCCCGCGACCGGCGCGGTCTTCCAGGTTCAGTACCGTGGCCGGGCCGTGGCGCTCGCTCCCGCCGGGACGACCGTCGACGTGGTGATCGACAACCGTCGTTGATCCGCGACGGGGCTCAGTCGCTCGGCGCGGTCCCGAGACCGCCGTTCGTCAGCCGCCGCTCCAGACGCTCCCGCACCGCGGGCCACTCGTCGGCGGTCAGGCTGTATCGCACGGAGTCGCGGACCGAGCCGTCGCGGCGGATCTCGTGGCCACGCAGGACGCCGTCCTTGCGAGCTCCGAGCCGCTCGATCGCCCGCTGCGATCGGAGGTTCAGGTCGTCGGTGGTCCAGCCGACGGTGCGGCAGCCGATCGATCCGAAGGCGTGATCGAGCAGGAGCAGCTTGCAGGTCGTGTTGAGCGACGTCCGCTGGTGCCGTGCGGCGTACCACGTGTAGCCGATGCTGAGCTTGCGCGGCTGGGGCAGGATGTCGTGGTAGCTCGTCGATCCGAGGACCGTTCCGGAAGAGTCGAGCACCGCGAACGGCGTCCGGTCGGTCGTCGCCAGGGCCTGCTGGACGTACGCCTCCTCGTCTCCCGGCGCAGGCACGGACGTGAAGTTGAGCGTCCAGAGCTCTCCGTCGGCGGCGGCCGCAGCGAGGCCCGGAGCGTGCTCCACGGCGAGTGGCACCAACTGGATCCCGTCGCGCCGGAGCTCGACTGGTCGGGCGAAGTCCCGCGGGAGCGGCGCGGGTGCCGGTCGGTCGAGGACCGCGACGCGATCGTCCGTGTCTCCGTGGGAGAGCACGTTGACGACGTGACCGTCCGGGTCGCGCAGGAAGAACCGCCGGACGCCCCACGGCTCGTCGGTCAACGGGTGGACGATCTCGGCCCCGGCCGCGACCGCCGCGGCATGAGCGGCATCGACGTCGGAG
>JBQGEK010000209.1:0-6396 GCA_052039575.1 Patulibacter sp.
GGTGCTCGGCGTGATGCTGCCGCCGCTGCGGCACTTCGGACCGCTGCTGGCGATCTGGGGCACCGCGATGGTGATGCTGATCTTCATCCGCGACCTCGGCTCGTCGCTGATGTTCTTCGGCGCGTTCCTGGCGCTGATCTATGTCGCCACCGGCAAGGCGCGGTACCCGCTCGGCGGCCTGGCGGCGTTCGCCGCCGGCGCCTACGTGGTCGGCGGGCAGGTCAGCCACGTGCAGGACCGCGTGGCGTCGTGGCAGCGGCCGTTCGACCCGATCCTCTTCGGCAACTCGGCGATCGAGCCGCGACCGCCGGAATTCGGCACCAGCTACCAGCTGGCGCAGTCGCTGTTCGCCCAGGCCGACGGCGGGCTGTTCGGCCGCGGCTTCGGTCAGGCCGAGCTGGCGACCCGGGTCAGCGACAGCGGCAACGTGACCACCGAGCTGCTGCCGGCCGCGCAGACCGACATGATCTACGCGCTGATCACCAACGAGACCGGGTTGCTCGGGGCAGCGGCGATCCTGCTCGCGTACCTGCTGTTCATCCACCGCGGGTTCCGCGTGGCGATCCTCGCCCGCGACCCGTTCAGCAAGCTGCTGGCCACCGGCCTGACCGCGGTCTTCGCGCTCCAGGTCTTCGTGATCGTCGGCGGCGTGACCAAGGTGATTCCGCTGACCGGCGTCACGATGCCGTTCATCAGCTACGGCGGATCGTCGATCTTGGCCAACTTCGTGCTGCTCGCCCTGCTGATGCGGGTATCCGAGGATGCGAGGCGACCGACGTGAACACGCCGATCCGCAACCTCTACCTGGTCGTCCTCGGGATGTTCGCGCTGCTGCTCGGCTTCACGTCGTGGTGGACGGTCTTCAACGACGAGCCGCTGCGGACCAGCGCGCAGAACAACCGTGACCTGATCCGCGCCGAGCGGGTCCCGCGCGGCCAGATCCTCGCCGCCGACGGCACCGTGCTGGCGCGCAGCGTCGGCAAGAAGTCGCGATCGACCAGCAATCGCGTCTACGAGCGTCGCTACCCGAAGGGCGCCGACTACGTGGCGGCGGTCGGGCTGAGCGACGTCAACCTGGGCCAGACCGGACTCGAGCGGTCACAGAACGAGTGGCTCAGCGGCAAGGCGGTCAAGCTCGCCACGGCCGTCGATCGGCTGATCCAGGGCGACCAGCGCGGCGACGACGTCCAGCTGACGCTCGAGCCGAAGGTCCAGGAAGCGGCGATCGCCGGGCTCAACGGGCGACCGGGCGCGGTGGTCGCGATGGAGCCGTCGACCGGTCGGATCCTGGCGATGGCGTCGGTGCCGGGCTACGACCCGAACAAGGCGATCGAGGATCCCGCCTACCGCGGGACGCTCGGCGACGCGGCCGAGACCAACCGGACGACCCAGGGCGCGTACCCGCCGGGCTCGACCTTCAAGGTCGTGACCACGGCCGCCGCGCTCGACACCGGCAAGTACACGGCCGACTCGACGATCGATGGATCCAACAACCAGGAGTTCAGCGGCACGCCGCTGGGTAACTTCGGTGGCGAGAGCCCGGGTCAGGTGTCGCTGCGCTACGCGCTGACCCACTCGATCAACACCGCCTTCGGCAACGTCGCCGAGGATCTGGGCGCATCGACGATGCAGCGCTACATGGCGCGGTTCGGCTTCGGTGAGGCGCCGCCGCTCGACTACCCCGAGAACCAGCTGCGGCCGTCGGGGTCGCGCGTCGACGGCAGGTTCGTCCCGGCGACCAACGGCCAGGTCGACATCGCCCGCCTCGGGATCGGCCAGGACAAGCTCCAGGTGACCCCGTTGCAGATGGCGATGGTCGCGTCCGCGGTCGCCAACGACGGTCGGTTGATGGAGCCGGAGCTGGTCGACAAGATCGTCGACGCCGACGGACGAGTCCAGCGGGAGGTGGAGCCGAAGCAGCTGCGCCGGGTGATGAAGGCGAGCACGGCGCGCGAGCTGCAGTCGATGATGGGGGACGTCGTCAACGAGGGCACCGGCACCGCGTCGGCGCTCGAGGGGATCCAGTCCGGTGGCAAGACCGGAACCGCCGAGCTCGGCAACCCGGCCGACGGCATCAACGACGTGTGGTTCGTCGGATTCGCCCCGCTCTCCAACCCGAAGGTCGCGGTCGCGGTGGTGGTCGAACGGACCCCCGGCACCGGCGGCGTGATCGCTGCGCCGATCGCCAAGCAGGTCATGCAGGCGGCCCTATGAAACGGATCCCGCCCACCCCCGGGAGGATGACGGTGCGTAGGGGCGCGGCACCGGCCGGTGGAGACCGGCATAGTGGGCTGACCGCCGATCACGGCGCGGACGAGGGAACGGGATGAACCGGGCGGGACAGACGATCGACGGGCGCTACCTGGTGGAGCGTCGTCTCGGCACCGGTGGCATGGCCGACGTCTTCGCCTGCGAGGACCTCCAGCTCGGGCGTCACGTCGCGCTCAAGGTGCTCCACGAGAACCTGGCGCAGGACCCCGACGTCGTCGCCCGCTTCCGCCGCGAGAGCCAGTCGGCGGCCGGACTCCAGCATCCGCACATCGTCCAGGTCTTCGACCGTGGCGACTGGGACGGCATCCCGTACATGGCGATGGAGCTCGTCGACGGGGTCACGCTGAAGGACGTCACGCGTGACCAGGCGCCGCTCGATCCGATCCGTTCGATCGACCAGATCAGCCAGGTCCTCGACGCCCTGCGCTACGCCCACCGCCGGGGCCTGGTCCACCGCGACATCAAGCCGCAGAACGTGCTCGTCGGCCCGGATGGCGAGCTGAAGGTCACCGACTTCGGGATCGCTCGGGCCGTCGACGACCTGCAGATGACGCAGACCGGCATGATCGTCGGGACCGCGCACTACATCGCGCCGGAGCAGGCGTCCGGGCAGCCGGTGACCCCGGTCGCCGACCTCTACGCCGTCGGCGTGGTGCTCTTCGAGATGCTGACCGGGCGGCTGCCGTTCGAGGGCGACCAGCCGGTCGCGATCGCGTTGCAGCACGTCAACGACGATCCGCCCGCGCTGTCGATCGTCAACCCAAGTGTTCCGGCCGACCTCGAAGAGGTCGTGATGCGGGCGCTCTCCAAGAGTCCCGACCAGCGGTTCGCGGATGCCGAGGAGTTCGTCGGAGCGCTGCAGACGGTGCGTCAGCGGATCCTCTCGGGTGCCCCGGTGCCCGAACCGGGCACCGTCGCGGTGGCGCCGCCGATCTACGGACCGGGACACGCCCAGGCGACCGGCGGCTGGATGCAACCGGCCGCCGGGATGGCGGTCCCCGCCGGGATCACCGGCTACGACGCGGAGGAGCAGGCGAAGTCCCGGCGTCGGCGCAACTGGACCTTCGGAACCGTCGGAGCGCTGGCGCTGGTCGCCGTCGTCGCGCTGCTCGCATACCTCGCCTTCGGGCGGATGGAGACCGTCCCCAACGTCAAGGGCTCGTCCGCCGAGACCGCGACCCAGCGGCTCGAGGATCGCGGGTTCAAGGTGATCGTCGACGCCCGGCCGGCGAAGGAGCCGGCCGACACCGTGCTGCGATCCGATCCCGCCGCCGGACGCGAGGTCCGGCGCGGGTCGAGCATCCGGATCGTCGTGTCGAAGGGGCCATCGTCGGTAGCGATCCCCGCCGTCTCGGGGCTCTCGGAGGGCGACGCGAAGCAAGCGCTGAACGACGCCGGGTTCACGAACATCACCGACACCACGGAGTCGAGCAGCGGCATCGCGGCCGGCAACGCGATCGCGACCGATCCCGCAGCGGGAACCAAGGTCGAGCTCTCGACGCGGATCCATCTGCGGCTGTCGACGGGTCCGTCGTCGTCCGACAACGCGGTGACCGTCCCGAACCTGATCGGCCAGTCGCGGTCCGACGCGTCGTCCGCGCTGCAGCGGTTGGGTCTGCGGGTCCGAGTGTCCGAGCGCGACAACGCCGACGAGTCGCCGGGCACGGTGCTCGACCAGGATCCGCTGGCGCGCAGCGAGGTCAACCGCGGCACGACCGTCACGCTGGTGATCGCTCGTCGTCCGACCGGCTCGACCACGACCACCACCACGACGACGCCGGCCACGACGACGAGCCCCGGCACGACGACGAGCAACGACGTCACGGTGCCGAACGTCGAGGGGAAGAGCCGCAGCGCCGCCGAGCGCGAGCTGCAGGACGCCGGGCTGCGGCCGCGGGTGACGACGACCAACGTCAGCGACCGCGATCAGGATGGCGTCGTCGTCGACCAGCGTCCGAACGGCGGTCGCGTGTCCAACGGGGCGCAGGTCAACATCCAGATCGGGCGCTACGTGGCGCCGCCGCAGCCGGAAGCGAACTCGAGCAACGGACAGGGCGCCGGGGCGAGCAACAGCGGCGGCACCGAGACCACGGCGGAGAGCCGGAGCGTGGTCGTCAACTACATGCGCAGAGACGGAGCACAGCGGTGACACGAGTCGCGGTCCTCGGAGGAGGGCGATCGTCGGAGCACGAGGTGTCGCTGCGGTCCGCCGCGGCGGTCACCGACGGGCTGCGACGCGCGGGACACGAGGTCGTCGAGGTCGACCTGGCGCAGGACGGGTCGTGGCGGCTGCGGAGCGGTCAGCCGGTGACGCTGACCCCCGGCGGCGGTCTGCTCGACTGCGATGTCGTCTTCCCGGTGCTCCACGGCCCGTTCGGCGAGGACGGTTCGGTCCAGGGCCTGCTCGAGCTGCTCGACGTCGCCTACGTCGGGTCGCCGGTGCTCGGGTCCGCGGTCTGCATGGACAAGCTGGTCTTCAAGGACCTGATGCAGGCGGCGGGCATCCCGCAGGTCGACTACCGCGCCGTCCACGCGCACGAATGGCAGCGCGACCGCGACGGCGTGCTCGCCGGGCTCGAGACGCTCGGTCTGCCGGTCTGGATCAAGCCGTCGCGACTCGGGTCGTCGGTCGGGATCGCTCCAGCGCGGACCGTCGAGGAGCTTGCTCCAGCGATCGAGGATGCGCTGCGCCACGACGCCCGCGTGATCGTCGAGGCGTCCGCTCCGGGGATCGAGGCCGAGACCGCCGTGCTGGGGTCGGTCGACGAGCCGACCGTCTCCGCAGCCGGACAGATCGTGCTCACCAGCACCGACCCGGACGCCTGGTACGACTACGAGGCGAAGTACGTCCCCGGGGGGATGGAACTGCGGATCCCCGCGCCGCTCAGCGACGTCGCCCGGGCCCGGGTCGAGCAGCTCGCCGCGCGGGCGTTCACCCTGGCGTGCTGCGACGGGTTGGCCCGTGCGGACTTCTTCGTCGACGGCGACCACGTGCTGCTCAACGAGCTGAACACCTTGCCCGGGTTCACCGAGACGTCGGCCTACGGGAAGCTCTGGGAGGCCAGCGGCGTCGACTATCCCGAGCTGGTCTCGCGGCTGGTCGGCCTGGCCCAGGCGCGCTCCGAGCGCGAGCGCCAGCAGCAGTTCTGAGACGCGAGCCGGCGCCGGGCCGCAGGAGCTAGCGGCGCGACGCCGTCCGCTGGATCAGCGCCATCGACGCGATCTGGACCCGCGACCGACCGTCGTCGCCGGCCGGCGGCAGCTTGTCGATCCACAGCAGGTAGTAGCGGTAGCGGTTGCCCGCGGTGTCGAGCGGGATCGAGTTGCCGCCGCGCCTGGCGGTGTCGAGCTTGCCGACGGCGGTCCAGCCCGGGTCGTCGATCGACGCGGGCGGCTCCGACGCGTCCTCGGCGGCGTAGACGGTCGCGCCCCAGCGGCCGGCCGGCGTCGAGACGTCCATCCGGGTGGCCGCGACGGTCTTGTCTCCGGCGCCGACGTCCAGGTAGATGCCGACGCCGTCCTTGGCGCCGAACTGTCCGCCGACGTAGCTCTCGGTGGTCCACGCGGTCTCACCGTCGTTGTCGAGCACCCGGTTGGTGGCGTCCGGGTGCTCGCGGCCGTCGCCGGGCGGCGGGTCGTAGTCGTGGGCGGCGCTGCTGGCCAGCGAGATCGTCCGCTCGTTCTGCTCGACCGGAGCCGACGGCCGCTGGGCCGTTCCGCGGGTCGTGCGCTCCGGGAAGAGGGTCACCGCGGCGGCGGCGAGCGCTCCGATCACCAGCACCGCCGCGAACGCGAGCAGGCCCCGTCGGCGCAGCCGCAGGTTGACCCGGTTGCGCGTACCGGCCGGCAGGGTCCGCAGGATCGCGGTCGCCTCGCCCGTGGCCTCGCCGCGGCGGCTGGCCTCGATCGCGAGCACGTCCTCGAGGTCGGCGACGAACTCACCCGTGTTGGGGTAGCGGACGTCGAGTGCCTTCGCCGTCGCCCGGTCGACCACCGCGGCGAGCGCGGCGCCGATCGAGGGTCGCAGCTGCTGCACGTCGGGGATCTCCTCCCGGACGTGCTTCATCGCCACCGCGACCTGGTTGTCGCCGTGGAACGGGATGTCGCCGATCAACATCTCGAAGA
>JBQGEK010000210.1:0-22431 GCA_052039575.1 Patulibacter sp.
TCGTGCAGTAAACCGGAGAGGGAGACCAGAGTGAGCCAGATCCAGACCACGCCGGCCGGCGAACGGCCCGCCGCGTCCCGGCCGCCGGAATCGGTCGAGGCCGAACTGCGGCGCCCGGCCGACGTCCGGCCTGACGCGCCGTTCCTGACCGCCCCCGACGACGCCGTCAGCTACCAGGAGGCGCTGGAGCGCAGCGGTCGGTTGGCGGCCGGACTCGCCGCGGCGGGCGTCGGGGCCGGGGACCTGGTCGCGCTGCTGATGCGCAACTCGGTCGAGATGGTGCTGGCAACGCTCGCCGTGTCGCGACTCGGCGCGGCGTCGGTCCCGGTCAACACCGATTACAAGGGCGAGCTGCTGCGCTACGTGCTGCGTGACTCGGCCGCTCGGCTGGTGATCGTCGACCAGGAGCTGGTCGACCGGCTGGATGGGATCGTCGGCGACGTTCCGGTCGAGCACGTCGTGGTGCGCGGGGACGGCGACCTGCCGGCGTTGCCGGTGACGACGTCGCGGTTCGGCGAGGGGACCGGCGAGCCGCCGGAGCTCGCCCGCCCGGCGCGGTCGTCGGACCTCTACATGGTGCTCTACACGTCAGGTACCACCGGGCCGTCGAAGGGCGTGATGATCAGCCACGGCCACTGCCTGAGCTTCGCCGGGGACTGGGTGACGGCGATGGAGTACACGTCCGACGACGTGCTCTACGGTCCGCTGCCGCTGTTCCACGGGATCGGCTACATGCTCGGCGTGCTGGCGACGCTGCGGGTCGGGGCGCACATGCACCTGCGGCCGAAGTTCAGCGCCAGCCGGTTCTGGGACGACGTCCGCGCGACCAACGCGACGGTCGCGCACGTGGTCTTCAGCGTCGTGCCGATTCTGCTCTCCGCGCCGCCGGATCCGCGCGACCGCGACCACCGCCTGCGCGCGGCCTACATCGGGCCGAGCAAGCTCAGCCCGGCGTTCGAGGAGCGCTTCGGCGCCCCCGTCGTCGAGGTCTACGGCCAGAGCGAGACCGGGATCGTCACCTACGGGCCGCTCGGCGGACTGCCGCCGGGGTCGTGCGGACGCGTGCACGACGAGCGGTTCGAGCTGCGGTTGGTCGACGACCACGACGAGGACGTGGCGGTCGGCGAGGTCGGCGAGATCGTCGTCCGGCCGCGCCTGCCGCACACGATGATGCTCGGGTACCTCAACAAGCCCGAGGCGACGGCCGAGACCTGGCGAAATCTCTGGCACCACAGCGGCGACCGTGCGAGGATGGACGCCGACGGGTGGCTGTACTTCGTCGACCGCGCGAAGGACTGCATCCGGCGGCGGGGCGAGAACATCTCCTCGTACGAGATCGAATTGATCGCCGGCACGCACCCGGAGGTCGAGGAGTGCGCGGCGATCCCGGTGCCGTCGGAGATCGAGGAGGAGGAAGTGAAGCTCTGCGTGGTGCGGGTTCCGGGCAGCAGGTTGGAGCCCGCCGACCTCCGCGCGTTCTGCCAGCGCGAGATGCCGCGGTTCATGGTCCCGCGATTCCTCGAGTTCTACGACGCGCTTCCGAAGACGCCGAGCCAGAAGGTCGAGAAGTACCGGCTGCGCGGCGAGGGACGCGAGGGGATCACCGACGCGACCTGGGATGCGGACCGGCAAGGAGCGCGCGGATGACCGCTCTGTACGAGTCGATGCGGCTGATCCGTCGCGTCGAGGAGCAGCTCGCGGAGCTCTGCAACGGCCCGCTCAAGGGCGTGCCGCTGCACCTGTCACTCGGGCAGGAGGCCGTGGGGGTCGGGGTCGCAGCGTCCCGTCGCGACGGCGACGTGATGCTCTCGACGCACCGCGGGACCGGGCACTGCCTCGCCTGGGGCGCCGATCCCGTGCGGCTGGTGGCCGAGGCGATCGGTCGACGCGGAGGCTACGCCCGAGGACTTGCGGGGCACATGCACGTGATGGATCCCGACGCCGGGATCCTCGGCACCAACGGGATCGTCGGCGGCGGGCTGCCGATCGCCGTCGGTGCGGCCCTCGGTCTGCAGCGCCAGGGCGGCGGAGCGATCGCGGTCGCGTTCATGGGCGACGGCGCGGCGAACACGGGGGCGTGCCACGAGGCGATGAACCTGGCGGCAGCATGGTCCGCCCCGGTGCTGTTCGTCTGCGAGAACAACGGCCTTGCGGAGATGACCTACTCGGGCCCGCAGACCGGCGGCGACCTGTCGGTCCGGGCAGCGGCCTACGGCATGCGGGCGGTCCAGACCGACGCGACCGACGTCGTCGCGGTCCGCGACGTGGCCGACGAGCTGACGCAGGCGGTGCGGAGCGGGGCCGGCCCGGCGTTCCTGGAGGCCACGACCTTCCGCGCCACCGGTCACTACGCCGGCGACGCCCAGCTCTACCGCGATCCCGAGGACGCCGAGCAGACCGAGCGACGTGACCCGCTGCTGGCGTTGCGGGCGGCTCCCGACGCCGATTCCGGCGCCCTGGACGCGATCGACGCGGCCGTCGACCGGCGCGTCGAGGCGATCTTCACGGAGGTGCTGGCGATGGAGCCACCGACCGCGCAGGACCTGTTCGACCTGGGGAGGCCCCGATGAGCCGACCGACCAAGCTCTGGCAAGCGATCAACCTGGCGCTGGCCGAGGAGCTCGAGCGCGACGACGCCGTGATGCTGCTGGGGGAGGACATCGCCCGTGCCGGCGGCACCTTCGGAATCACGCGTGGGTTGCTGGACCGGTTCGGCCCCGAGCGCGTGCGCGACACGCCGATCTCCGAGCAGGCGATGCTGGGCGCGGCCTTGGGGGCCTCGCTGACCGGGATGCGCCCGGTCTGCGAGATCCTGATGATGGACTTTCTCGGGATCGCCTCCGACCAGCTCGTCAACCAGGCGGCCAAGCAGCGGTTCTTCTCCGGCGGGGCGCTCGACGCGCCACTGGTCGTTCGCTCCGGTGTCGGCACGTCGTTCGGGATGGGCGCGCAGCACTCGCAGGCGCTCGAGGGTTGGTACGCCCACGTGCCGGGCCTGACGGTCGTCTGGCCGTCGACGCCGCGCGACGCCAAGGGCCTGCTGAAGTCCGCGATCCGCTCCGACGGCCCGGTGCTGTTCCTCGAGAGCCTCGCCCGGCTGACGGTCAAGGGACCGCTCGCCGACGACGCCGACGAGCTTCTGCCGCTGGGCCAGGCTGCGATCCGACGCGAGGGCCAGGACGTCACGATCGTCGGCTACGGCGCCGCCTGCGAGATCTCGCTGGCCGCTGCGGAGGCGCTCGCGTCGCACGGCGTGTCGTGCGAGGTGATCGACCTGCGGACCGTCCAGCCGTGGGACGCGGACACGGTGCTCGACTCGGTTGCCCGAACCAACCGCTGCGTGGTGGTGACCGAGGCGGCGGGCCCGTTCGGCCCGTCGGCCGAGATCGCCAGCGTCGTCGCCGAGCGCGGTTTCGACGACCTGGACGCGCCCGTCGCGCGGGTCTGCTCGGAGTTCGTCCCAGCCCCGCAGATGCGCGAGTACGACGCGTGGCGGGTACCGTCGGCCCAGGCCGTCGCCGACGCGGTCGTCGGCACGCTCGGAATCGCCCCGATCAGCACGGAGGAGCAGCGATGAGGGACCACCCGCTCGAGGACCGCGTGATCGGCACACTGCTCCGCGACGCCGCGGAGCGCTACGGCGATGCGCCCTACCTGCTGTTCGCCGATGACGTCTACAGCTACGTCGACAGCGAGCGGATCACCGGCGAGTACGCGCGCGGCTTGCTCGCGTACGGGGTCGGTCGCGGCGACAACGTCGCGGTGATGATGGAGAACTGCCCGGAGTTCCTCTGGGCCGGCTACGGGCTCGGTCGGATCGGCGCAGTCGGCGTCCCGATCAACACCGCGGCCAAGGGCGCGCTTCTGCGCCACTACGTCGACGACGCCGAGTGCCGGCACCTGATCGTCGACCGCGAGTACCTGCCGGTCGTCGAGGCGGCGCTCGGCGGGTTCGAGCGGTTTGCCTTGGTGGTCGTCCGCGAGCACGGCGCCGCGCACCCGCTGCCGCCCGGCGCGATCTCGGTGCCGGCGCTGCACGGGTCGGGGATCGAGGCCGCGGGCGACCTGCCCACGGTGGCGTTCACCGACCCCTGGTACATCATGTTCACCAGCGGCACGACCGGACCGTCGAAGGGCGTGGTCTGTCCGCATGCCCAGCCGCAGGGCGTCGGACGCCGGCTCGCGCAGGCGTGGGACCTGGACCCGTCCGACCGGCTCTACACCTTCCTCCCGCTGTTCCACGCCAACGCGCTCTGGTACTCGTCGCTGACCGCGCTCTGGGCCGGCGCGTCGGTGGCGCTCGCCCCGCGGTTCTCGGCCAGCGCGTTCTGGACCGACGTGCACCGCTTCGGTGCGACGCAGTTCAACGCGATGATGTCGGTCACCAACATCCTGCAGAAGCAGGAGCCGAGCGCGCTGGAGCAGGACAACCCGCTGCGGCAGGGGTTCGTGGTCCCGCTGCCGGAGGATCGCCGCGCGCTGGAGCAGCGCTGGGACCTGCAGCTGAGCCACTGCTTCGCGATGACCGAACTCGGCCCGGCCGCGGTGCTGATCCCCGGCACCGGCTACGACAAGGGCTCGCCCGCGGGCACGCTCGACCCGGAGTACATCGACATCCAGGTCGTCGACGAGCTCGACCGCCCGGTGCCTGCCGGCACCCCGGGGGAGATCGTCGCCCGGACGGTCGAGCCCTGGAACACGATGCTCGGGTACTACAAGCGGCCCGAGGCGACGGCCGACGCGCTGCGCAACCAGTGGTTCCACACCGGCGATCGCGGGATCCTCGACGCGGACGGCTACCTGTACTTCCTCGACCGGATCAAGGACGTGATCCGCCGGCGGTGCGAGAACATCTCGGCCCAGGAGATCGAGCGGATCCTCCAGCAGGACGCGCGAATCCTCGAGTGCGCGGCGATTCCGGTGCCGTCGGAGCTGGGCGAGGACGACGTCGGCCTCTACGTCGCCCGCAGCGCGACCGGTGCCGACCTGACCGAGGAGGACGTCGTGCGCCTGGCGGCGGCGGAGCTGCCGTACTTCATGGTTCCGCGCTACGTGGCCTTCCTCGACCAGCTGCCGCGGACCGACACGTTCAAGATCGCGAAGTACGTCCTCCGCGACCGCGTCGCCGAGGGTCGCGACTCGATGTGGGACCGCGAGCAGCACGGGATCGTGGTCAAGCGCTAGCGGGAGGCTCCGGCGGCGGTCGCCGTTCCGGCTCGCCCGGCGCGGTCCGGTCCGCGCGCCTCCCGTCGTCGACCGCCGCGTGCAGGCACACCAGCAGGGCGGTCGTGTCGGGGCTCGGGCGAACGTGCGGTGGGGTCACGACCCACACCCGACGGGGCGGTGGCGCGGGACGCAGCGGCCGGAGCACCACCCGCGGGTCGGGCGGCACGGTGGCGAGCCCGGGCAGCAACGCGATCCCGTGACCGGCGGCGACCATCGCCAGCGTGGTCGGGTAGCGGCTGGTGCGGATCGGGACCGACGGCACGAACCCCGCCGTCGCGCAGATCGCTCGCAGCGCGTCGTCGCAGCCGCTGTGCGTTCCACCGATCCAGCCCTGGTCGACGAGGTCGGTCAGCGGCAGCTCCGCTTCGGCGGCCATCGCATGGTCGCGCGGCAGGGCGACCAGCAGCGGGTCGTCGAAGACGTGCTCGAACGTGACCGCCTGGCCGGTCAGCGGACGGACGGCGTCGTCGAAGACCAGGGCGACGTCGGCCTGCCCGTCACCGATCGCGGTCACGGCGGCGTCGGTGTCGAGGTCGCTCAGCTCGATCTCGATCCGCGGGTGCTCGTCGCGGAAGCGGCGCAGCGCCGCCGGCAGGATGCCGGTGCAGGCCGACGGGAACGCCGCGATTCGCAGCGCCCGCGGTCCCGACTGGGCAAGCGCCGACAGCTCGCGGCGGATGTCGCCAGCGATCCGCAGGACGGCCAGTGCGTGCCCGTGGACGACGCGCCCGGCGGCCGTCAGCTGGACCCCGCGCGGCGACCGCTGGACCAGTGACGATCCGAGCTCGCGCTCGAGCGCGGCGACGTGCTGCGAGACGGCGGGTTGGCTCATGTGCAGCACTTCGGCCGCACGGCCGAAGGAGCCGGCTTCGCCGACGGTCTTGAGGATGCGAAGACGTTGCAGGTGCTCGATCCGTGCACCATAGGCCGATCCTGAGCCGCGCTCGAAGGAGAAACCTCCTACGCGCCGCGCGGCCACGGCGGTAGCGTCGCTGCGGGATGTCGCACGACGCCGCGTCCGGGTTCCTCGCGCTGCACCGCGCGGACACGACGTTCGTCCTGCCCAACGCCTGGGACCCGGGAAGCGCGTGCTCGCCCGGGCGGGGTTCCCGGCGCTCGGGACGACCAGTGCCGGGATCGCCTTCGGGCTCGCTCGCCCGCGCCGCCCTCACCGTCGTCCACCACGCCGCCGAGCAGCTCCGCGAGGGCCGGTTCGACGTCGCCTGCGACGCGATCCCGTACGGCGAGCTGAACGCGTTGATGGAAGGATGAGCGCCGTGCGTACGGTAATGACGTCCTGGGGCTCCCCGCTGCGAATAGCGGCCGTCGCCGTCGGCGCGCTGATGGTCGCGTCGCCCGCGGCGACCGCCCGTTCGGTGAGCGACCCCGACATCGGCTGGCCGTCGGCGCTGCGCCAGGAGCTGCGGCTGCCGAAGGTCTCGTCGAAGCCCTGCGACCGGCGGCTGTCGCGGACGGGGATGCGCCTGCAGGATCGGATCGATCGCGCCGGCAACCCGCGCGACGCGCTCTACCGGATCTTCCACAACGGGCCGACGAACATCTGGGGGAACGTCTGGTACCTGCCGTGCGATGGCGGACGGCTGCAGATCGGGGTCGCGAGCGGGGGCACCGCCGGCGACACGCGGGCCGCGGTGCGGGCTGCCCGTCGGCTGCTGGAACGCCGCGGGCTGACGCGAGACGTGCGGCTGGTCGCCGTGCGGTCCACGTACCGGGAGCTCTCCGACCAGGTAATCGCCCTGGGGACGTTGACGGAGACGTTCGAGGACCAGCGTCGGGTCGAGTTCGGCATCCGACCCAGCCGTAACGCCGTGGTGATCCGGGCCGACCACCGGATTTCCGCGGCGGACCGCGAGCGCCTGCGCGAGTTCGCCCGCACGGCTCCGGTCAACGTGATCCTCCACGTCGAGCGGGCGCCCGACCCGAACGCGCCGATCCCGACCTATGCGACGACGTTCGTGCTCGATCGGTCCACGGTCGATCGCAACCGGCGAACGGTGACGGTGACCGTGGCCGACCCGAGCTGCGGGGCGAAAGGGGCCGACGACGTCGCCGGCAGGTTCGCCGGCGTGCGGATCCGCACGCTCGCCCACGCGTATCTCCTGACGGCGCGGCTGCGAGTCGACCCGACGTGGGACGGAGGGCTCTGCACCACGGGCCCGCCGCCCGGGTCGAAGGTGACCACCACTGTCACGCTCCCCGCAAAGCTGGGCCGGAGGGGCATCGTCGACGGCGCCGAGGGCCCGGGAGGCTTCCGCTTCGTGGCCTTCCCGCCGGCCGACGCCAAGGCGATCCGCTCGCTGGTGCCGAAGTACATCTACGGCGGCACCGTGTGCGGCGCCCCCGACGTCCGCCGCGCGTTCAAGGGCCGGAGGAAGGACGAGTGGTGCTTCTTCTGATGCCGCGGGAGTGAGCGGCTCTCGATCGGTTCGGCAGCGCCAGGCCGCGCACGGGCGTGGTGCTCGGCGCCCGCTCCGCAGCTGGCGCACCGTGCACCGCGCCTCTTGCGTGATCCGGCTCGGATCGAGAGGCTGGCGGCATGACGACGACCCCGGAGTTGCCGCCGAGCTTCTACCAGTTCGAGATCTACGGGAAGGGGCTCGGCGGTGAGAAGCCGCTGCTGCCGACGACCTACGAGGGGCTGCGGGCGCGGGCCGAGGCCGAGCTGTCCGACGCGGCCTACGGCTACGTCGCCGGCGGCGCGGGGGACGAGCGGACGATCGACGCCAACCGCGAGGCGTTCGATCGCGTCCGGCTGGTGCCGCGGATGCTCGGCGAGGTCGGCGTGCGCGACCTCTCGACCACGATCCTCGGCACCAAGCTGAACGCCCCGATCCTGCTCGGTCCGGTCGGGGTGCTGTCGATCGTCCACCCCGACGGCGAGCTTGCCGTCGCCCGCGCCGCGAACGCAACCGGCGTGACGCACGTGCTGAGCAACGCCGCGTCGACCACGATCGAGGACGTCGCCACGGCCACGCCCGACGCGCCGCGCTGGTTCCAGCTCTACCCACCGAACGACCCCGAGGTGCGGCGCAGCCTGGTCGCCCGCGCTGAGGCGGCCGGCAACGAGGCGATCGTCGTCACGCTCGACACGCTGACGATGCCGTGGCGCCCTCGTGACCTGCAGAACGCGTACCTGCCGTTCCTGCTCGGCGAGGGGATCGCCAACTACACCTCCGACCCCGCGTTCCGGGCCAAGCTCGACAAGACGCCCGAACAGGACCCGCAAGCCGCGATCGGCATGTGGGCCGCGACCTTCCCCAACCCCGGGATGTCGTGGGACGATCTGGCCGCGCTGCGCGACGAGACGTCGCTGCCGCTGCTGGTCAAGGGGATCCTGCACCCCGACGACGCGCGCCGCGCCGTGGACCTGGGCATCGACGGCATCGTCGTCTCCAACCACGGCGGCCGCCAGGTCGACGGCTCGGTCGGCGCGCTCGACCAGCTGCCCGAGGTCGTGGCCGCCGTGCCGGAGTCGGTGCCGGTGCTCGTCGACTCCGGCGTGCGGACCGGGTCCGACGTGCTGAAGGCGTTGGCGCTCGGAGCCAAGGCGGTCCTCGTCGCCCGTCCGTGGGTCTGGGGACTGGCGCTCGAAGGGCAGGCCGGGGTCGAGCAGGTCGTCAAGTCGATGCTCGCCGACTTCGACCTGTCGCTGGCGATGTGCGGGCTGGCGAGCGCGGGGGACGTCGGACCGGACGCGGTCGTGCCGCGGAGGTCGAGCTAGACGGTCGGATCTCCGACCTGCTCGACCCGCTCGAGCGTGGCGAGATCGTCGTCGTCGAGCTGGATCCCGACGACCGCATGGTTCTGCTCGAGGTGATCGACGGAGCTGGTGCCCGGGATCAGCAGCGTTCGGTCGTAGCGGGTCAGCAGCCAGGCGAGCGCGATCTGAACGGCGGAGGCCGAGTGCTTCGCGGCGACCGAGGCGATCGCCGGGTCGGCGGCGAGGGCTCGAGGGCCGCCCGTGTAGGCGGACCCCAGCGGGAAGTACGGCACGTACGCGATCTCGTGCTCCCGGCAGAGGTCGAGGACCGGCTGATCCGTGCGGTTGACGATGCTGAAGGCGTTCTGCACCGCGGCAACCGGCGTGATCTCGAGGGCGGCACGCACCACATCGACCGAGACGGTCGAAAGCCCGATCAGGTCGAGCTTGCCCTCGGCCCGCAGGTCAGTCAGCACGCCGAGCTGCTCGGCGAGCGGGACGGGCTCGCCGTCGGGCAGCAGGCGGAGGTTCACGAGCCCGAGCCGCTCGAGCCGCAACGACCGCAGGTTGGTCTCGACGTCGGCTCGCAGCTGCTCGGGTCGCGGTGCGGCGACCCATCCGCCGTGGGCGTCGCGGCGGCCGCCCACCTTGGTGGCGATCATGAGCTGCTCGGGGTAGGGGCGGAGGGTCTCGGCGATCAGGTCGTTGACGACGTCCGGACCGTAGATCTGGGCGGTGTCGATGTGGTCGACGCCGAGCTCGATCGCCCGCCGGAGCACGGCGCGGGCGGCATCGGGGTCCGCGGGCGGGCCCCAGGCGTTGGGGCCGGTGAGCTGCATCGCGCCGAAGCCGATGCGGTGAACGGTGCTGTCGCCGAGCGGCGCGGTCTGGGTCGTGGTCATGCGGTGACCATGGTCGCTGCGCGACGAGCTCACCAGAGGCGGCCGCAGCCTCGGACGCACGGTCCTACCCTCGGCGGCCCCGTCGGTCCCTACAGTCTGCGCATGGCGAAGAACGACGAGGTCCGGGAGTTCCTGCGCACCCGTCGCGCCCGCCTTGCGCCCGAGGACGTCGGGATCGCGCCCGACGGCCACCGACGGGTGCCCGGCCTGCGGCGCGAGGAGGTCTCGATGCTCGCGGGCGTCAGCCTCGACTACTACGCGCGGCTCGAGCAGGGGCGGGACCTGCAGCCGTCGGACCAGGTCCTCGACGCGATCGCCCGGGCGCTGCGCCTGACCGACGTCGAGCGGGTGCACCTTCGCAACCTCGTCCGTGCGACGGTCATCGCACCCGAGCCTGCCGACGTGGCCCTGCCGTCGCTCGAGCCCGGCACGGTGCGGATGCTCGACAGCCTCGAGATCCCTGGCCTGATCGTCGACTTCCGCGGCAACGTCGACGCGATGAACCGGCTCGGAGCGGCGTTGATGGCGGGACTTCAGCCCGCTCCCTCCGCTGCGGGGAATCACGCGCGGTGGCTCTTCCTCGATCCGGCGGCTCGGGCCCTGTTCGTCGAGTGGGAGATGATCGCCCGGGCCACCGTGGCGACGCTTCGCGAGTCCGCGGGCCGTCACCCGCGCGACGGCGCGCTGCACGCGCTGATCGGCGAGCTCTCCGTGGCGAGTCCCGAGTTCCGCGCCTGGTGGGCCGAGCACGACGTCGACGGGCGCTGTCGCGGCCTGAAGCGCCTGCGGCACCCGGTCGTCGGCGAGCTCACGGTCCACACCGAGGCGCTGAAGCTCCACGACGGCGAGCGGTGGCTCTACGCCTACGCGGTGGAGCCCGGGTCACGCTCCGAGGAGGCACTCCGGCTGCTCGGCAGCTGGGCCGCGACGCAGCAGGCCGAGCCTGTCGCGCATCGTTTCTACCGAGAGTCGCAAAGTCGGGTACCGTCCACGGACGATGATCGAGATCACCCGTAGCCGCGACGTCGTGGGAACTCCGGAGCAGGTCGCGGCCGCGGTCGCCGACCTCGAGCGTTGGCCCGAGTGGTTCGCGCTGCACAAGGGGTGGTCCGGGCCGATCCCGACGGCGGCGGCGGTCGGCGTGCAGTTCAAGCACAAGGTCCGGGTGCTCGGCGTGCCCGGCGACGTCGCCTGGAAGGTCGCCACGCTCGACGCGCCCCGACGCTTCGTGCTCGAAGGCAAGGGACCGAGCCGCTCGAAGATGGGGGTCGACTTCCAGGTCTCTCCCCGCGACGGAGGAAGCACCGTCGCCTTCACGGCGACGATCGGCGGCCTGGCGCTCAAGCCGATCGAAGGTCGGCTGAAGGGTTGGATCGAGGCCCGCGCGGACCGGACGCTCGACGGACTCGAGAAGACGTTGGCCGAGCGGTAGCAGCGGGGAGCGGGGGCGGGCCGCTGTCTGCGACCCGCCCGGCGTGCCCTCCGTTGGTCGTCGCTAGTAGCGGATGACCAGCTCGACGCGGCGGTTCTTCTCGCGACCCGCCGCGGTCTTGGTGCTGGCCCGCGGCTGCTCCTCGCCGCGCGAGCTCGTGCTGAGCTTCGCGCGGACACCCATCTGGCGCAGCGTGCGGCAGACCGCCGCGGCGCGCCGCTGACCGAGGCGCTTGTTGTGCGCGGCCGGGCCGCGGCTGTCGGTGAACCCGATGCAGCGCACCGACTTCGCCCGGCGCAGCTGCGGAGCCACGTCGGCGACGATCCGCCGCGCGGAGCCGACCACGACGCCGCGGTCGATCGCGAACGGCAGCACCGTCGGGATCGTCAGCAGGCGCTGCGGGAACAGCTTCGTCCGGACGTCACGGGCCCGCAGCGTCTTGCCGCCGCGCTCGGTGGCGGTCGAGCGGACGATCACGTTGCGGCCGCCGAGCGTGCGGGCGACGACGCGCTTGCCGCGCGCGTTCAGCCGCACGTTGACCGTGGTCGAGCGTCCGTCCTTGACGCGCACCGAGCCGGTGCCGAGCAGCGCGCCGCGCTTCCCGTCTGACCGCCGCTCGTAGATCCGCACCACGCAGCGATCGAGCGCGCCCGCGTTGAGGGCACAGCCGACGCGGACCGTGCCGGCCGAGCCGGTGACGACCGACTGCGACGCGACGCGGGTGCGCACCGTCGTGGCCGCGGGCGTCGGGTCGAAGCCCGGAGCGGAGGGGAGCGTCGGCAGCGCCGGCGGCGCGACCACGGTCCAGCGGTGCTCGCCGACCTCCGACACGTTGCCCGCCGCGTCCGTCTGACGGACCCGCAGGACGTGCTCGCCGACCGGCAGGCCGCTGAGCTGGAGCGTCTCGGGGCACGGGACCCAGGCGCCGCCGTTCAGCGAGCACTCCAGCGCCGCGCCGGGCTCGCCGGCCAGCGCGAACGTCGCGGTCGTGTCGGTCGTCGGCCCGGTCGGGCCGGACAGCACCGTCGGGGCCTGCGGCGCCGTGGTGTCGACCGTCCAACGGTGCTCGATCACCGGCGACTCGTTGCCGGCCGGGTCGACCAGCTTGACCTCGACCACGTGCGGACCGTCACCCAGCGGGGGCAGCGTGAACGGGCTGCTGCACGGCGTCCAGTCGCCGCCGTCGATCCGGCAGTACGGCTGGCTGTCGGGCTCGCCGGTGAAGGTCAGCGTCGGGGTCGGATCCGACGACTCGGGGGACGGGACCTCGCCCCACTCGATCGGCTCCGGGTCCTTCGTGTCGACGACCCACTCGTACTCGGTGACGTCGCTCTCGTTGTCGGCGTCGTCGGTCGTACGGATCTCCAGGACGTGTTTGCCGTCGGGCAGGTCCTCGCCCTTCCACGGGCTGGTGCAGGGGACCCACGGGCCGCCGTTGAAGCGGCACTCGGGGTTGCTGCCGGGCTCGACCGTGAAGTCGATCTCGGCGTCGGTCTCGGAGGTGGCCGGCGGCGGACCGTGGCCGATCGACGGCGGCAGCGGCGCGACCGTGTCGACGTTCAGCGTCACCTCGTCGTGGTCGGTGTTGCCGGCCTCGTCCTCGACCTCCACGCGGATCGCGTGGTTGCCATCGGAGAGGGTCCCGAGCGCCGTCGAGCTGGCCACGCCGGTCGCGTCGAAGGTCCCGCTGTCGACGGGGCTGCCGTTGTGCCGCAGCGTCCAGTCCGCTCCGACCTCGCCGCTGAAGGTCACGGTCGGGGCAGCCTGGTTGGTCGGCCCGCCGGCCGGCGCGGTGATCGACACGCTGGTCGTCGTGTCGACGGTCCAGGTGTGCGTCGCGGGCGTCGGGTCGGCGAGACCACCGAAGACCGCGCGGACCTCGAGGCTGTGCTCGCCGTCATCGAGACCGGTGAAGGTCGTCGGCGAGGGGCAGCTGGTCCAGGCCGTGGCGTCGTCCAGCCGGCACTCGTAGACCGAATTGGTCGTGCTGCTGCCGAACTGGAACACGCTCGGCTGGTTGGTGACCGAGGCCGGGCCGTTGACGATCGACGTCACCGGCAGGGTCCAGGCGTCGCTGTAGGCCGAGTCGGCTCCCGCGGCGTTGGTGAACAGCTGCTGGACGCGCAGGTTGGACTCTCGGTCGGCCGCGGTCGTCTGGTAGGTGATCGACGTCGCGCCCTGGATCGGCACGCAGTTGGCGCCGGCCGGCGTGCAGCGCAGCCACTGCCAGCTGCTGCTCAGGTTGCCGCCGCGGGCGGTCGCTGTCGACGCGGTCGCGAGGCCGTTGGCGGCCAGGACGTAGGATGGGCCGGCGTCGATCACGGGCGTGACCTCGGTGCTGGCCTCGTCACTGTTGTCGTCGGGGTTGACGTCGGTGGTGTCGCCGGTCGGCTGGGCCTCGAGCTCGAACCGCGAGAAGTCGGCGCCGTCGGCCAGCGTGCCGGTGACCTTGAAGGTCAGCTCGCCGCCGACGGGCATCGGGCCGAAGTCGCCGTCGATCGTGCCTGCACCGGAGGCAACGGCGCAGGACGCGCCGCCCGACGCGGTGCAGGTCCATTCGACCCCGTCCGTGTCGGGCATGTTCGCGTCGACCTGGACGCCATCCGTGTCGTTGGGGCCGGCGTTGGTGACCGTGGCGGTGTAGGACTGGACCGCGTCGCGATCAGCGAAGGGCTCGTCGGCGTCGACCGCGACCTGCAGGTCGGTCGGCTTGGCCACGCTCATCCCACGGATCTCGTGATGGTTGTTGAATCCTCCGGTCGACGCGGTGAAGCCGAACTTCAGCGTCGGCGGCGGGTTCGGCAGCACGAGGTCGTTCACGATCTCCTGGACCGTGCCGTTCGGGAGGCGCATCGAGGCGGTCAGGGTGGTCTGCCCGTTCTTCGGCAGGACGGTCACCGTCACGCGACGCGCGCCGGCCCGGTTGGTGGTGCCGACGCCACCGGTTGCCGGAACCGAATGCAGGTAGGCGTAGCCGGGAGCCCCGCCGCGGACCGTGATCCGGTCCGTTTGCCGGCCGGGACCCCGCCCGGTCTGCTGGCAGATATCGGTGCTGGCGAAGAAGCCGTAGACATCGAAGCCGAGGGCCATGTACGCGTTGGAGAGCCCGGCCCCGACCCCGGGGCAGTTCGTGTAGCCGAGGGCACCGCCCTGCGGGCCGGCGTTGAACTGGGCGTCGGTCGTGGCACCGTTGAAGAGCACGAAGGCGAAGCCGTCGGCGCCGCTGCCGCCGTGGACCGCGTAGTCGAACTCGTACGAGATGCCCTCCGACGACGGGAACGGGGTCTGGTTGTACGCGTAGCCGAACCGGTTGTTGGTGGCGGGCGTCACCCGCAGCCAGCCGTCGCCGACCGGGTCAGGGTTGCCGCTCGTCAGCCCCGCCGCTCCGCCGATCACGAAGCCTGGTGCGGTGGCGTTCTGGAACGACTCGCCGAATGGGAACTGGGCGGACGCTTCGGTGGCGCGGATCGCACCGATCGTCAGGAGCATCGAGCCGACCAGCAAGGCGGCGAGCAAACGTAGGCGGAGAGCGCGGATGCGCGTAGATGGATACTGCGTATAGGCGGAGCGTAGGGGCACGCGCGGCAGTATAGGGACGAACGTCACCAACGACGCCATTTCACCGTCAGCGGCGAGGTCGCGTTCTGTGTCGCTCCTCGTACCGGCTCGCTAGCTGTGTCCGTCAGCGCGCGTCGTCGCGCAGATGGACCGGCCGCAGCATCGGTGTGGCGGTCACGTCCGGGCTCAAAACGATCGAGCCGATCGGGTGGAACCCGTAGCGCTCGTAGAGGCGGCGGCTGGCGGCGGAGGTGGACTCCAGGAAGGACGGGAGCCCGGTGCCGTCGACGAGCGATAGTCGGTGCGCGAGCAGCTGCGACCCGACCCCGAGTCCCTGGGCTCCGCTGCCGACGGCGATATGGGCCAGGTACCAGTGCGGATAGTGTGGCGTGAACGGCTTGAACTTCGCCGTGGTGCGCGCAACCGGCACGAGGTTCCGCACGCCGACCGCGCGCAGCTTTCGCGGCAGCTGCAACACCGATCTGGTCCGCGCGCCCCGGGTAGCGTCGGGTCCGTGCCAGTCGGCGAGTCCGACGATCTCTCCACCGGGGTCTCGCCGAGCGACGTCGACCGTTCCGGCGGGAACGGACGACGCGACCATCATCGCGGCGAACAGCTCCTGGAGTCGCTCGTGACGCTGCTCGTCACCGCGGATGATCAGACCCAGCACGCCGTCGTCGAGGAACGCGTCGGCGAGGATCCGCGCGCACGCATCGACGTCGGATGCTTGGGCGGGGGAGATGTGGAGGGGCATGGGCCTGAGGGCGGTGGCCGGAGTTCGACCCGGGGGTTCGGGGAGGCCGTTCGACTGTATCGCCGGCGATCCCCAGGTCCTCGAAGCAGCGGCTCGAGGCCCCCGACTGCTGCGGCCGTTGTGTACGGTGATTCGATCGCGGGCGCGGAGCCCGGGTGGAGAGGGAGCAACGCATGGCACCGTCCCAGGTGGGGCGCTTCGAGATACGTGGTGAGCTGGGCCGCGGCGGGATGGGCGTCGTCTACCGGGCGTGGGACCCGACGGTCGGGCGCGAGGTCGCGCTGAAGGTCGTGAGTCCGGAATTGGCCGCGGACGAGCAGTTCGTCGCGCGCTTCGAGCAGGAGATGCGGATCGCCGCGCGGATCGAGCACCCGAACGTGGTCCCGGTCTACGAGACCGGACGTGATGACGCCGCGCTGTACATCGCGATGCGGCTGGTCGATGGTCCCGACCTGCGCGACGTGATCCGTCGCGAGGGCGGTCTGACCGTCGCGCGGACGGCGAACGTCGCTCGGCAGATCAGCGGCGCGCTCGACGCGGCGCATGCCGCCGGACTGGTCCACCGCGATGTGAAGCCCGGCAACGTCCTGTTCGCGGCGACGCACGGCGACGAGCACGTCTACCTGACCGACTTTGGTCTAGCGCGGGAAGCGGCCAGCGAGAGTGGTTTGACGAACACCGGCAACTGGATCGGCACGCTCGACTACGCGGCGCCGGAGCAGCTCGACGGTGACGTGGTCTCGGCGCGGACCGACGTCTATGCGTTGGGGTGCCTGCTGTTCCACGCTCTCGTCGGCCGGGTGCCGTACGAGGGTGGGGTGCAGCGCAAGATCGTCGGGCACAGCGTCGGCGAGCTGCCGAGCGTCGGTGCAGCGACGAACGGCGAGCTGATCGACGCCGTGCTGGCGCGGGCGACGGCCAAGCGACCGGAGGATCGTTTCGCGTCCGCCGGTGACCTCGGTCGCGCGCTCGTGGCCGCGGTCGACGGCCACGAACTCAGTGACTCGGGCGAGCGGACGGTCGCGACGGGTGCGGCGCTGAGCGGTCTGCGGACCCAGGTGCTGGGGGTTGAGGACGTGCCGACACGGGTGCACTCGCCCGGGGATCCCGCCGCCGGCGCGGGACTCGGTGCCGCTGGTCGCCCGGAAGGGACGGAAGCCACCCGGATCCGCGGTGGCGCGACCGCGGGCAGGACGGAAGCCACCCGGATCCGCCCATCGGACGACAGCGATCGGTCCGGCGCTGACGATGCTCGTGCGCGTCGAGCGTGGGCGTTGCCGGTCGCGGTCGTGGTCGCGGCGATCGTGCTCGCGGCCGGCGTGGCCGTCGGGTTCGGCGTGCTCGCGGGCAACGATGGCGATGGCGGGACGGCGACGGTTGCGGCGGAGTCCGCTGGCACCGAGGCCGCGGATGCGGCGGACGCTGAGGGCGAGGACGTTGCGGGCGACGAGCCGGACGCCTCCGAGGACTCCGATCCGTCGGAAGGCTCGACGGACGTGCGCGACGCTGCGACGAGGAGCACCACCGCGAAGAAGTCCGCTGCGAAGTCGAGTTCCGGGTCCGGCAAGTCGGCGCGAACCGGCGCCACGTCGGAGCCGGTCGGCGCGGACCGGGGTGGAAGTGGGGCGGCGCCGCGCGCGGCGACGACCCGGTATGAGTTGCACCACGGCGGCGGATTCGAAGCGATGCTGCCCGCAGGCTCGGGGTGGGGGAGCCCGAGCGAGTCGAGGCCGACCGAGGGCGAGCTGTATCGCACCAACGTCCGCGGACCGGATGGCCTGTTCGTGGTGATCGACTACACCCCGTACGAGCCCGCGACGTTCGGCGGCAAGTACTCGTCCCGGACCGAGGTCGGCCACGCGATCTTCGGCATCGCCGTCCGCTACGAGTTCCAGGGCGGAACGATCCCCGAGTGCCAGCGCACCCACTGTGTCGACTACATCCTCAACGACGGCTCGTCGGGCTTCGCCGTCCTGGCCGGCGGCGGCTCCGGATCGGCTGAGATCGCCCGGACGGTCGCGGAATCGCTGGTGCCGGTGGGGTGAGGGTGTCGGCGAGACCGGCCGCGGTGAACGCGACCGGAGCTCAGCCGACGGTCCCGACTACGGGCGCTGGGGCCTGGCGGCTTCGAGCGCCGTCTTCACCTTCGAGGCGTCGATGCCGAGCTGCTTGGCCAGCGCGGTCGCCTCGGCGTCGTGGCGGTCCTCGTGGAGGGCTTCGAGCGCTGCCGTGACGGCCGGCTCGGACTTGCCGGTCTTCTCCGCGAGGGCGGTCACGAGGGCCGAGCGGTCGCCGCGGGGGCCCCGCGGGCCGCGGTCGCCTCCGCGCTGGGCGTCGAGGACGGCCTGCACGTCGGACGTGGGCGCGCCGAGGGCCTTGGCGATCGCGGCGGCGCGGTCGCCCTTCCGGTCCTGCTTGGACCCGCGGGTCGCTTCGAGCGCGCTCTGCAGCTGCGTCTCGGTGACGCCGAGCGTCTTGGCGAGGGCCGCGGTGTCGAACCCGGGGCCGAACCCGCCGGGGCCGCGGTGACCGCCGGGGCCACCCGGGCCGCCGGGGCGCGCGTCGCGGGTGCCGGTCACCTTCAAGTCCTTGTCGAGCTCGACGAGGACGGTCGTGCCGTCGGACGTGCGAACGTCGGCGACGTAGCCGCCGTCGGGCTCGCTGCGGATGCCGACGAGCGTCGAGCCCGGGTACGTGGCCACGGCGGCGGTGGAGGCCTTCTCGGTGATGCTGCCCGTCAGCGGTGTCGGGGTGCCGGAGGTGGCGGCGACCGCGGCTCCGGCTCCACCGAGGCCGATCACGCCGATCGCGGCGATGGCCGCGGTCCTGGTCTTCAACGTCTTGATCATGCGGCCAGATTGCCGTCGCCGGATGGGAGCACCCTCGGAGTTCCCTGAGATCTGGCTGAGAACGCGCCGACCGACCGCCGCGGCTCCCCTTCCGAGGGCCGTGGGCGGACGGTCGTGCGTGGTGGCCAGGCTGCGCCGACCGCGTGCGGTCAGTGCGCCAAGACGGGTTCCGCCGAGGGGTCCTGGGCCGGCACGGCTCCGGGACGCAGCAGCAGTCCGGTGATCACGGCGCCGACGGCGAGGATTCCGGCCGCGATCCAGAACGCGGTGACGTAGCCGTGCATCGTCGACTCGAGCAGCATCTGCTCGCCCTGGAGTCGCCCGGCGTTGTCGGTCGCGTAGCTCGTGACGGCACTCGCGAACAGCGTCGAGAGCAGCGCGGTGCCGATCGACCCTCCGACCTGCTGGGTGGTGTTGACCATCGCCGACGCAACGCCGGCTTCGTGCCGATCGACCCCCAACGTGGCCGACGCCATCGCGGCGGAGAACACGCCGCCCATCCCGATGCCCATCACGAGCAGGCCGGGGAGCACGCCGGTCACGTAGCCGGACGTGGTCTCGAGCTGCGCGAAGAGCACCAGCCCGACCGCGGCGAGCGCCATGCCGCCGGAGATCAGTGGGCGCGGACCGAAGCGGGGGAGCAGGACCTGGCTGGCCACGCCGATCGAGGCCATGATCGCGAAGTTCATCGCCAGGAAGGCCAGACCGGTCTGCACCGGCGTGAAGTCGAGCGTGCGCTGCAGGTAGTAGGTCAGGAACAGGAAGACCCCGAACATGCCCATGCTGGCGATGCCGAACGCCAGGTACGACCCGCCGCGGTTGCGATCCAGCACGACGCTCAGCGGCAGCAGCGGGTTCTCGGACCGGCGCTGGATCAGCACGAACGCGACGATCAGGACCGTGGAGACCACGAGCATGATGATCGTCACGGGGTGGCCCCAGCCGTTGGTCTCGGAGTTCGAGAACCCGTAGACCAGCGCGAAGAGTCCTCCGGTGATCGTCAGCGTTCCGGGGATGTCGAGCTTGGGGCGCCCGCCGGTCGCGTGTTGCCTGTCGGCGTGCAGGACGGCGAACGCGCCGATCGCGGCCGGGATCGCGAACGCCAGGTTGACGTAGAGGCACCAGCGCCACGACAGGTACTCGGTGAGCACGCCGCCGAGCAGCAGGCCGACGCCGCCGCCGACGCCGGCGATCGCGCCGAAGACGCCGAACGCCTGGTTGCGCTCGCGCGGGTCGGTGAACGTCGTCGTCAACAGCGAGAGTGCGGCCGGGGCGAGCAGTGCGCCGAACACGCCCTGCAGGGCCCGGGCGAAGACGAGGACGCCGAAGCTGCCCGCGGCACCGCCGATCGCGGACGCGACCGCGAAGCCGATCAGGCCGACGATGAACACGTGCTTGCGGCCGATCAGGTCGCCGATCTTGCCGCCGAGCAGCAGCAGCGACCCGAACGCGAGCGCGTAGGCGGTGATGATCCACTGGCGGTTGTCGTCGGAGAAGCCGAGGTCCGTCTGCGACGACGGCAGGGCGATGTTCACGATCGTCGCGTCGAGGATCACCATCAGCTGGGCGATCCCGAGGATGCCGAGGATCAGCCAGCGGCGCGCGTGATGCGGGTCGACCGTGCTCTCGGTCGGGGAGGAAGACATGGAGGTCCTTCGGGCGAGGTACGGGGTTCGTGGCGGACACGGACCCTGAAGTGCTGAAGCACCGTAGCACGAAAGTGGAGTTTGATCCTCCATTTGGAGACCGTGGCTCCATATGGAGCCTGGCTCTCCATATATCGCGGGTGCACTAGTCTCTGGTCATGGAAACCTCGGCCGAACCGCGTGCGGCCCGTCCGCTACGGCGCGACGCGGAACGCAACCGCCGTCGCATCCTCGACGCCGCGGCCGTCGTCTTCGCCGAGCAGGGTCTCGGCGCGAGCCTCGACGAGATCGCGGCGCAGGCCGAGGTCGGGGTCGGCACGGTCTATCGCCGCTTTCCGAACAAGGAAGTGCTGATCGACGCGCTGTTCGACGACCAGCTGGACGGGATCGTCGCGATCGCCGAGGCTGGCCTCGCGATCGAGGACCCGTGGGACGGACTGGTGCACTTCCTGCGTTCGGCCCAGGAGCGGCAGGTTCGGAACCGGGGTCTGAAGCAGCTCCTGCTCGGGGCGCGGATGGGCCAGCCCCGCGGGTGCACCCTCGACGGTCGGGAGCGGATCGAGCCGCTCGTCCGGCGGCTCGTGGAGCGGGCCCAGGCCGATGGCAGCCTCCGCTCCGACGTCGACGTGACCGACATGCCGATGATCCAGGTGATGGTCGGCGCATCGGTCGACTACACCCGCGACGTCGACCCCGAGGTCTGGCGCCGGATGTTCACCCTCGTGATCGACGGCCTCAAGGCCGCCCCGTGCCAGTGCACCGCGATGCCGGCCGAGCCGCTGGACGAGGCGCGCCTGGCCGCGGCGATGACCGGATGGGGACCGCAGCGGGCACGGGGGGCATAGCGGCGACCGTTCCTGCCGGGTGTCGCGGGGAGGTCCCCGTCCTTTCGAGGTATCACCGTTGGAGTAGCTTGGGCTCGTGCGCGAGTTCGACCGACACCAGGGGGCGTGGGCCGGGACGAACGCGTTCCGCCTAGCGCCCGCCGATCCGCCCCAGCACGCGCCGATCAGCGCGTCGATCTCGCGCGCGGCGGGCGGGCACATCACCCAGATCGCCTACTCGTGGGCGCACCCCGAGGACGGTGCGCAGGACGGCCTACTGGTACTTGGGCCGGGAGCCGAGCCCTCGACCGTCGAGGCGTTCTGGGCCGACTCGTGGCACCAGAGCCCGCAGCCCCGAACCCTCGAGGGGTCGACCGAGGGCGGCGTGATCACCGTGGGCTACGACTACAGCGGCGAGTGGCGCTGGGAGATCGTGGTGGAGCTCTCGGCCGAGGACCAGGTCGTGCTGACGATGAACAACGTGGTCCCCGAGTCCGCCGCGACCGCGGAGATCTCCGCAGGGCTGTACGCGGCGATGCGGGCCGTATTGACCCGATGAGCGACGCGGCCGCCTGATCGCTGGCGGCTCAGCGCGGGCGGACGTTCGCCTGAACCGCGTCCTCGATCAGGGTCGAACCCGAGTCGAGCTCGAGGATCTGGCGACCGATGCCTGGCTCGTGGAGCAGCTCGGCGAGGGTGTCGGCGACGTCTTCGCGGGCGATCTGTCCGTGCAGCTCGGCCGGTCCGAGCGACACGGTGCCGACGCCGGGGTCGTCGACGAGCAGCGACGGACGCAGGATCAGCCAGTCCAGACCGCTGCGGCTCAGCGCGACGTCGGCCTGCTTCTTGACGGCGAAGTAGTACTCGACGTCCTTGCCGTTGTCGCGTTCTCGCCACGATTCGGGGAGCACGGATACCAGCGCGAAGCGTTCGATCTCGGCGAGCCGTGCGGCCGCGATCGCCTTCTCGACGCCGTCGCCGTCGATCGCCTTGGTGGCCTGGCGGCTGCCGCCGTTCGACCCGGCGCTGAACACGACCACGTCGACGTCGCCGATCGCGGACGCCAGGTCCTCCGCGGTCATCTCGGCGAGATCGCCGACGCGCACCTTCACCCCGTGGGCCTCGAGCTCTGCCCGCTGCTCGGGACGGCGAACGAGCCCGTGAACGTCGTCCCCGCGAGACCGCAGCTCCCGCGCCAGCAGGCCGCCGATGCCACCCGCGATGCCGATGATGAAGACGCGCACTGGAACGCTCCGTTCGTGAGGTGTTCTCTTCGAGCCCTCGCGGTTCGCGAGGGTGCCTCTTTCGAGATTCCCACAGCACGCGAAAACCCCCGTCACTGACGGGGTTCCGGTGCTGCTTCTCTAGGTGGAGCTAGCCGGGCTCGAACCGGCGACCTCCTGCATGCCATGCGGAGTGGCTGGGTGGGCGGGGTCGCTGTGGATGTGGCGATTTGCAGGGGGTTCGTGGCGTGGCTCGGGTTCGACGCGGTGGGCACTGGCCAGCGGATCGGGGGCGA
>JBQGEK010000211.1:0-2500 GCA_052039575.1 Patulibacter sp.
GCGCCGCGTCCTGGATCTGGACGTTGTGGTGGGTCTCGTACTTGTCCTTGAGCCCACGCAGGATCGCGATCGTGTCCTCGACGGTCGGCTCGTCGACCAGCACCGGCTGGAACCGCCGCTCGAGCGCGGCGTCCTTCTCGACGTACTTGCGGTACTCGTCGAGCGTTGTCGCGCCGACCGCACGCAGCTCACCGCGGGCGAGCATCGGCTTCAACAGGTTGGCCGCGTCGACCGCGCCTTCGCTCGCGCCGGCCCCGACGATCGTGTGCAGCTCGTCGAGGAAGAGGACGATCTGGCCCTTGGCGTCGGAGACCTCCTTGAGCACCGCCTTCAGCCGGTCCTCGAACTCGCCGCGGTATTTGGCGCCGGCGATCAGCGCGCCCATGTCGAGCGCGATCACGCGACGGTCACGGAGCGACTCGGGCACGTCGCCGTCGACGATCCGCTGGGCCAGGCCCTCGGCGATCGCCGTCTTGCCGACGCCCGGCTCGCCGATCAGCACCGGGTTGTTCTTGCGGCGGCGACTCAGCACCTGGACGACGCGGCGGATCTCCTCGTCGCGCCCGATCACCGGGTCGAGCTTGCCCTCGCGGGCCGCCTCGGTCAGGTCCGTGCCGTACTTGTCGAGCGCCTCGAACTTGTCCTCGGGGCTCTGGTCGGTGACCTGGTGGCCGCCGCGGACCTCGCTGACCGCTTCGAGCAGCGCCTCGCCGGTGGCCCCGACTCCGCGCAGCGCGTCGCCGGCCTTCGAGTCGTGGGCGGCGAGCGCCAGCAGCAGGTGCTCGGTCGACAGGTACTCGTCGCCGAGCGTGCGCATCTGCTCCTCGCCGGCGCGCAGCACGGCGACGAGCTCGCTCGAGGGCCCGGACGCCTGACCGCCGCCGGTCACCGTCGGCAGGCCGTCGATCGCGACCTCGGCGGTGCGGCGGATCTGGTCGACGGGGACGCCGAGCTTCTTCAGCACGGATCCCGTCAATCCGCCCTCTTGGTCGATCAGCGCGAGCAGCAGATGCTCGGGGCCGATCTGGGGGTTCTTGTGGCGCTCGGCCAGCTGGCTCGCCGCCTGGATGGCCTCTTGCGTCTTGATCGTGAAGCGGTCGGGCTGCATGGTCGTCACCTTTCGGGAGGATGCTGGTGCGACGTCACTACAGGCTACGCCCGGAGCGGCTGCTCCGGGGTGGCTCGATATCTCAGTCGCTTGGACTTAGATTTTGAACACGCGAGAGACTAAAGTCAAGCCGAACGCCGGCTGGTGGTCGATCGTCGCCGCGCTGCTCACGGTCGTCGTCGTCCTCGCCTTCGTGGTTTCCGCCGACAACGCCGTTACCCGCGCCGACGCGTCGATCATCGAATGGATCGCCGGCCACCGGCCCGCTTGGATCGTCGACGCCGCCCGCGCCGTGACCCTGCTCGGCCATGGCGCGATCCTCGCGGGACTGCTGATCGCAGCCTGCGTCGTACTCGCGCGCCGCGGCGTGCTCCCGCTGCGGGCCGCGCTGCTGCCGCCGATCGCGCTGGCGATCGGCGGCGGGCTCAACCCCCTGTTGAAGGCGATCATCGACCGTCCGCGCCCGCCGGTCGACCTGCGGATCACGACCGAGCTCTCGAGCGGGTTCCCGTCGGGGCACTCGACGCAGTCCGCCTGCGCCTGGATCGCCCTGGCCCTCGTGCTCTGGCTGTGGGGACGCGGGCACCCACGCTGGCCGCTCGCCGTCGCCGCCGCCCTGGCCGCGGCGATCGGGCTCACCCGGATCGTCCTCGGTGTCCACAGCCCGACGGACGTCGTCGCCGGCTGGGCCTGGGGCACCGCCGTCGCGCTGACGGTGGTCGGGATCGCGGCCTACGCGGAGCGCGCGACCGGGGCCCGGTCGTCCGCCGCCGGCCCCGCGCCGCCGACGGACCCGCTGCCGTCCGCGTCGGTGACCGAGCGGTAGGCCACGACCAGTGGGGCGAGGAACGCCGCCGCGGCGACCACGCTCAACAGCAACAGCAACCCCGTGTAGGGCAGCAGCAGCCACGACCCGAACGCGGTGTCGAAGGCGCCCAGCACCCCGAACAGCGCTTCGAGCAGCAGCGTCGCCACGACGTAGATCGCGGTCACCACGATCGCCAGCAGCAGCGTCAGGCCGAGCAGTGGCCAGAACCGGCCGGCGGTCAGCCGCCAGCTGCGCCCGAACGCCGACAGGCCACGGTCCTCGACCAGGGCGACCACCGGGAACAGCAGCAAGCGGATCGCGACGACGCCGAGCACGGCAAGGCCCACCGCGCCGCCCATCCCCATCACCGAGAGCCCTCCGGCCCGGTTGAGCGTCCGGGCAACGAACCAGGCGACGACGAGCGCGACCGCCGCCGCGACCAGCACGACCAGGCTCAGCCCGAACAGGCGCGGAGCGGCGCGCAGGCTCTCGCGCAGCGCCGCCCCGAATGGCAGCCGTGCCTCGCCGACGTCCGCCCGGCGGGCCGCGAAGATCATCGACGCGTAGGCCGCGACCGAGAACCA